>JASGGS010000018.1:0-33979 GCA_047602685.1 Sphingobium sp. | reverse complement strand
CCTTCTCGGAATAGCTGCCGCCGAGCAATCGCACCATCCATGCCTCAGTCACGCAAGGGGCCTTTCACAAAACGGGTCGGCCTCGGCCGGATGGCGTCCCGTCGGGGAGCATCCGGCCGGGGCCGACCGCTTCATCAGAACTTCACGCCGAAGGTCGCGCCGAAATAGCGGCTGGCGTCCTTGTTGATGTTCGCCCAGACATCGGTCGCGCTGGAGGCATTAGCCAGCACGGTGCCGTGGTTGAGCATGGAATAATAGGTCTGGTCGAACAGGTTGCGCACGAAGACCGTCACATTCCACCGGCTGTCCGCCGCGCGCAGGCCAATGCTGGCGTCCACGATGGCATAGCCGTCCTGGGTGAGCAGCGGGTCCTGGTTGAGGGAGAAGATGGTGTCGCTCTGATAGTTCAGCGCGACCTGCACGAAGCCCGCCAGATTGCCGAATTCCCGCTCGTAACGCGGCGTGATGCCGACACGGTAGCGCGGGGTTGCCGGAAGCTGGCCGCCCACGACGTCGATGATCGCGCCGGAACTGTTGGCGCCGACTTGGCGGATATAGCAGGTATTGACCGGGAAGTTGCTGGAATAGGTCGGCACGCCGGTCTGGAGCTGGATGGCACAGCTCTGGCCCGGCACGTCGATCGTGGCATCGACCAGCGTGAAGTTCGCGGCGACCGAGAATTCGCGCGACGGGCGAATATTCGCCTCGACCTCGAAACCCTGCGTGCGCGACTTGCCCGCATTGCTGAGGACGGTATCGAACGTGCCGTTGCTGATGTTGGTGACCAGCGACTGGACCTGGAGGTTGGTGAAGTCCGACCGGAAGATCGCGGCGCTGATGTCGAACACGCCGCCCGGCGCCTGCCATTTGGCGCCCAGCTCATAGGCGTCGACATGCTCCGGCGCGATGCCGTTCTGGTTGTCGAAGCGGGTCGTCACGTCGAGATCGAGCGCGAACGCCTTGTAGCCGCGAGTATAGGAGCCGTAGACCTGAAGGTTGCGGTTGAACTCGTAGCGCAGGCCCGCCTTGCCGGTGAGCGCCCAGTCGCTGCGCGAACGGGTGCCGCTGTTGATCGTGGTGCCGGGGAAGAGATCGTCCGCGCCGGGATAGAGCGGCCCATAGACCGAACCAGTGACGGTCTGCTTCTCATATTGCTCGCGCAGGCCGCCGATGAAGTGCAGGCCGCCGGCGATGCGCCAGTCGATCTGGCCGAATACGGCGATATTGTCGCTCTTGAAATTGCCGGAAAAGCCGGAGGACTGGCCGCGAATGGCGCCGGTGCAGATCTCGCCGACCGTCGTGCCGCTGCCGCAGGTGAAGCGGCGGCGCGCATAGTCGCGGCCAAGGTCGAGATGCGCATAATAGATGCCGGCGACATAGGTCAGGTCGCGGCTGCCGTTCGAGCCGATCCGCAGTTCCTGCGAATAATTATTATAGGCGAAGCGCGACTGGTTCTGGTTCCACGCGGCATAGGGGAAGGTGCCGACATAGCGCGTGGGGATGGACGCGATCTGGTCCGGCTCGAACTGGTCGGCCTGAACATAGCGCTGGAAGGCGGAGATGGAGGTGATCGTCGCGGAGCCGATGTCCCAGTCGCCCTGGAGCGAGAGGGTGGTCGACTTGGTGCGGTAATAGCTCGCATCGTCGTTCGAGACGGTGCGGTTCTCCGACGAGGGGACGACGGACGAGCCGAGCAGCGTGCGCACGCCCGCCGTCGTGACCTGCACCGGCACGCGCGAGCAGCAATTGGCGTCGCTCTCGCGATAGTCGCCGGTCAGCAGGAAGTTGAGGTCAGGCGTGGCATCCCATTCCAGCTTGCCGCGCACGCCCCAGCTCTTGGAGCCGTTCACGTCGCTATTGGTCGCGGCATTGTAGATATAGCCGCCGACATGATTGTAGAAGCCGCTGACACGCGCGCGCAGCGTGTCGCTGATCGGGCCGGTGACGGTGCCCTTGACGCGATATTCGTCCTGTTCGGCGATGGTCGCCTCGACATTGCCGCCAAATTCCTTGCCGGGGCGCGCCGTGACGATGCTGATGACGCCCGCGGTCGCGTTCTTGCCGAACAGCGTGCCCTGCGGACCGCGCAGCACCTCGACCCGCTCCAGGTCGGCGAGGTCGGAGAAGCCCTGCGCCTGGCGCGGCGCGACAACGCCATCGACCACGACGGAAACCGCCGATTCAACGCCGAGGCTGAACAGCTGGGTGCCGACGCCGCGGATGCGGAAGCTGGCATTGCCGGGATTGTTGCCCGCCTGGAAGGTCAACGACGGGACGGCGCGCGTCAGGCTGGACGTGTCGTTGATCTGCTGGCTGGCAAGCGAGGCCGAACTGACGGCCGTGACCGCGAGCGGAACCTGCACCAGACGCTCGGTCCGCTTCTGCGCGGTCACAACGATGTCGGTCGAATCGACGGCGGCGTCATCGACGCCCGCCTGCGGCGCATCGGTCTGCGCCGATGCCGGGAAGGAAGCCATGGCCAGCGCAACGGCGCTGACCATCACGAAATGCCGAGGCTGCTTCATAAAACCCACTTTTCCTCTCCTGATAACAGAGACTGCGGGAGAGCAGGCCACGACATGCGCCCTTTCCCTGCGCTCCCAAATACCCGGTCAGTCGCTAGAATAGCGCTAAACTTGACGCTCAACTGAACCCGCCCGGCTGGATTGTCAATCGCGGAATCCATTTCCTCATGGACAATGTTGCCCGTTTGATACGGCCATGAAGCAACCACCTGACAGACTTCCCAGCTATTGCGCCCTTTCCCGCCATTTTCATCAAAGCGCTCGACAGAAGGAATGATAAGGTTTAGCGCTAATCCTAACACGCGACCGGCACGCGCCGGCTCCCCCTATCAGAGAGGATATTCTTCCCAATGACCGGCAAGGCTGCGGATATCGCCATCGAAGGCCAGGACGCGGGCCTGACGCCGGCCGCGTGCATCGAGCGCGAGGCGGATGCACTCGTCGCGCAGATGACCCTGGCCGAAAAGGTCGGCATGATGTCCGGCACCGGCTTTTTTCAGGCGTTGCAGGAGGATGACCGGGTGTGGGGCGCCCGGCCCTATCGCGCGGGCAGCGGGGTCGAGCGGCTGGGCATAGCGCCCCTCTATTTCACGGACGGCCCGCGCGGCGTGACGCGCACGGGATCGACCTGCTTTCCCTGCACCATGGCGCGCGGTGCGACCTTCGACGCCGCGCTGGAGCACCGGATCGGGCAGGTGATGGGAATCGAGGCGCGGGCGCAGGATTGCACCTTCTCCGGCGCGGTCTGCATCAACCTGCTGCGCCATCCCGCCTGGGGCCGCGCGCAGGAAACCTATGGCGAGGACCCCTGGCATCTGGGCGTCATGGGCGCGGCCATGGGCACCGGCATCCAGAAGCATAATGTCGTCGGCACGGTGAAGCATCTTGCCGTCAATTCGATGGAGAATGCCCGCTTCACGGTCGACGTGCGCATCGGCGAGCGGGCGCTGCACGAAGTCTATCTGCCCCATTTCAAATATTGCCTCGATGCGGGCATCGCCTCGGTCATGACCGCCTATAACCGGATCAATGGCGAATATTGCGGGCAGAATCACGAACTCCTGACCGGCATATTGCGCGACGAATGGGGCTTTGACGGCTTCGTCCATTCGGACTGGGTGCGCGGCGTGTACAAGGTCTATGGCGCATCCGCCGGTCTCGATGTCGAGAATCCGGAGCCGCTGGTCTTCGGCGACAGCCTGATCGCGGCGGTGGAGAACGGCAGCGTCGCCCCCTTCGTCATCGACCGCGCCTGCCGCCGCATCCTGCGCACGCAGCTGCGCTTCGCACGGGCGCAGGACCCGCTGCCCGCCTATCCGGCCGCGCTGATCGCCTGCGAGGATCATCGCAGGCTGGCGCTGGAGGCGGCGGAGAAATGCGCCGTCCTGCTGGAAAATGACGGCATATTGCCGCTGGCACGGGACAGTGTGCGGCGCGTGGCGCTGCTCGGCCGGCTCGCCGCGCTGGAGAATACCGGCGACAACGGGTCGAGCCGCGTGCGCGCGCCCTATGTCGTCACCCCGCTCCAGGGCCTTGAGACGCTGCTGGGCGCCGACGCCGTGCTGACGGGCGACGAGAGCGACCTCGATGCCGCGCGCGCCACCGCCGAGGAGGCAGACGTGGCGGTCGTCGTCGTCGGCTACACGGCCGAGGAGGAAGGCGAATATATTATCGGCGACATCGCATTGGGCGCGGACAAGGAGAAAGGCGCGGAGCAGGAAGGCCCCGCGGGCCTGCCGCGCCGCCCCAGCATCTCCGACCGTCCCATTGGCGGCGACCGCCAGTCGCTGGGCCTGCCGGACGCGCAGGTCGCGCTGATCCGCGCCGCCGCCGCATCGGGCAAGCCCGTGGTGGTGGTCATCGTCGCCGGATCGGCGGTGACGGTGGAGGAATGGCGGGAGGAAGCCAATGCCATAATCATGGGCTTCTATGCCGGGATGGAGGGCGGCACCGCGCTGGCCCGCCTGCTGTTCGGCGCCGTCGTCCCGTCCGGCAAGCTGCCCTTCACCGTCGCGCGCGACGCGGCCGACTATCCTTTCTTCGACCGCGACGCGAAGACGATCGAATATGATCTCTGGCACGGCTATACCAAGTTCGACCGGGAGGGGCTGACCCCCCGCTACGCCTTTGGCCATGGCCTGTCCTATACGCGCTTCTCCTATCATGCGCTGAACGCCCGCGTCGCCGGGGACCGGATCGAGGTTTCGGTCGCCGTGCGCAATGACGGCGATGTGGCCGCCGAGGAGGTCGTCCAATGCTATGTCGGCCATCCGGGCAAGACGGCCGAGCAGCCCGTCAAGCTGCTGCGTGCGTTCGGCCGCGTCCATGTCGAGCCGGGCGAGACCCGTCTGACGCGCTTCGCCATAGAGGTGGCGTCGCTGCGCTGGCGCGATCCGGCAACCCATTCATGGCGGCTGGAACATGGCACCTATCGCATCATGGCGGGCGGGTCGTCGCACGGCCTTATCGAGACCGCCGTCACCATCTGACCGGCCCGCGACCGGCCGGGAACTGGAAACAGGGCGTCATGCGGACAGGCCGGGTCCGCCGCGCGCGATGGAAGGAACGAGCCATGACCATGCCTCCCGCACCGGGTTCGCGCGGATGCGTCCTGCCCGAGGCCGCGCTGGTGGAGAAGCTGAAGTCCATCGCCCCGATCCGCACGGACAAGGGCCTGGCCGAGAAGCTGGGCATCAGCTATAATACATGGCGCAAGATGATGGCGGGGGAGCCTGTCCGCCGATCCCTGCTGGAGCGGCTGGAGGACCGGGTGCGGCGCCTCGACGCCTCGCTCTAGGGCCGATCTCCCGGACCTGCCCCCTAGGGCGTGAGCGCCTGATCCGCGCGTCCGGCGGCAACGCCGAGCGATGCGGCCATGGCGAGCAGGCCGTCCCTGTTGAACGGCTTGTTGAGCAGCGGCCGCGTGCTGAAGCACGGCGGCAGATGCTCCGGGCCATAGCCGGAGACGAACAGGAACGGGATGCCGCGCCGCTCCAGCGCCGCCGCGATGCTGTCCACCGGCTCCCCCTGGAGATTGCCGTCGAGGATCGCGATGTCGAAGGCGAGCGTGGCGACGGCCTCCTCCGCCTCCGCCAGCGTTCCCGGCGTGGCGACCACCCGCGCGCCCGCATCCTCCAGCAGGTCGGACATTTCGAAGGCGATCAGCGGTTCGTCCTCGACCACCAGAAAGGCAAGTCCGTCAAGAGCGGCGGCACCGTCGGGCCGCTTCGCACGGGGCAGCGCGGCCGGGGCGGGCTTCGCGACCATGCCGGACAGCGGTTGAGGCGCGGGCTGGGGCATGGCCCGGGCCATGGGCAGGTCGAATCTCCATGCCGCCCCCTCCGGCGGATAGTCGGCCGAGACGATGCAGCCCTCGCCCAGCAGGCTGCGCTCCACCAGCACCGTGCCGAACCCCTTGCGCGCCGGTGCCGTCACCGGCGGGCCGCCCTGCTCGCGCCAGTGGATGACAAGCCGCTCGCCTTCACGCCGCCAGTCGATGAAGATATGGCCGAGCGCGTTGGACAGGGCGCCATATTTCGCGGCGTTCGTGCCCAGCTCGTGCAGCACCAGCGCCATGTGGAGGGCCAGATTGGGCGGCAGTTCCACCGGCGGACCGGACACGGTGCAGCGTGAATCGTCGATGGTGCCGAGGTCGAGCTGGTCCTGCACCAGTTGGGCGAGGCTCGCGCTCTGCCATGTCTGGCTGCTCAGCAGCGAATGGGCGCGCGCCAGCGCCCGCAGGCGGCCGGTGAACGTGCCCGCGAAATCGGCGGGATCGGGGCTGCCCTTCAGCGTCTGCGACGCGATCGCCTGAACGGAGGCGAGCGTGTTCTTCACGCGGTGGTTGAGTTCGCCGATCAGGAGATGCTGCGTCTCCTCCGCGCGGCGGCGTTCCGTGATGTCGAGTATCTGGACGCTGACGGATGCGGGCCGGGCATGGCGGTCGAGGAGGAGGGAATAATAGAATTCGCACTCCAGGGCGCGCCCGTCCGCCGCGATCACCTGATGCACCTGCATGTCGCGATGCTCGCCCACGGTGAGGGCGGTGACATGGCGCGCGACGGCATCGGCGGTGGCGGGCTCCATCCAGCCCAGTTCGCCGGCCCGGCACCCCAGCGCCGCCGAAGCGGGCCAGCCGAACAGCCGCTCCGCCCCCTTGGTCCAGCCGATGATGGTCAGGTCCGGCTCGAATTCCACGATGGCGAGCGGCGAATTGTCGCGATGGGCGTTGAGGCGGTCCAGCGTGGAGGAGAGCGCGTCCGCCGTCTCGCGCAGTTCGTCCCGCTGGCGCGCCAGGGTCTGGCGCTGGCGGCTGAGTTCGAAGAAGACGTCCGCCTTGCTGCCCAGCATGCGCGTGTCGATGGGCTTGAAGAGATAATCGACCGCGCCCGTCTCATAGCCGCGGAAGCGGCGCTGCTCGTCGGTCGCGACGGCGGTCAGGAAGATGATCGGGATGGACCGGGTACGTTCCGTCGAGCGCATGATCTCCGCCAGCTCGAACCCGTCCATGTCGGGCATCTGGACGTCGAGCAGCGCCAGCGCGAATTCATGGGCGAGCATCAGCTCCAGCGCCTCCGCCCCCGAACGCGCCTTGAACAGTTCCAACCCGTCGCGCGCCAGCAGCGCCTCCAGCGCCGTCAGATTCTGCGGCACGTCGTCCACGAGCAGGAACTTGACCGTCACGGCGGGAGACAGGGGCACGTCAGGCGACATGGGCGGCCTCCCGCGCGGCGCGGTTCAGCATGTCGAGGCGGTAGATGCGTTCATGCGGCGCGAACTCCGCGAACCGGGGCGCATGGGCGGAGAAGCGCAGCGTCTCCCGGGAGCCGAGGCCAAGGAAACCGCCGCGCACCAGCGAATCCCGGAAAAGGCCGATGGCGCGATCCTGAAGCGGCCGGTCGAAATAGATGAGGACGTTGCGGCAGGAGATGAGGTGGATTTCCCCGAACACCTGGTCGCTGACCAGGCTGTGCTCCGCGAACACCGCCCGCTGGCGCAGGGCGGGGTCGAAGCGCGCGGCGCCATAGGCGGCGGTATAATAGTCGCTGAGCGAACTGCGCCCGCCCGATGCGCGGTGATTGGCGGTGAAGCCGGGAATGCGGTCGAGGTCGTAAATCCCCGCCTCCGCCTTCCTGAGCGCGGCAGGGCTGATGTCCGTGGCGTAGAAGAGGGTGCGGTTCGCCAGCCCCTCCTCCCGGAACAGGATGGAGAGGGAATAGAGTTCCTCCCCCGTGCTGCACCCGGCCACCCAGACCTTGAGCGAGGGGAAGGTGGCGAGGTGGGGCAGCACCGTCTCGCGCAGGGCGCGGAAATAGGCGGGGTCGCGGAACATCTCGCTGACATGGATGGTGAGATAGCCCATCAGTTCCGGCAATATGGCCGGCTCGTGCAGCATGCGGTGCTGGAGCATGGAGAGGCTGGCGCAACCGAAATGCTGCTGCGCCCGCTGCATGCGGCGCAGGATGGAACCGCGCGAATAGCCGCGAAAGTCGAACTGGTAATGGCGCCAGAGGAGGTCGAGCAGCGCCTCCAGCTCCAGTTCCGCGATGCCGTCGCCGGCTGCCGCCATGGGGCCGTCCATCAGCGGGGCATCCAGACGCGGACAAGGCTGAGCAGCTTGTCGATGTCGAGCGGCTTGGCCAGATAGTCGTTCGCGCCCGCCGCGATGCAATGCGCCTGGTCCTGCGCCGTCGCCTTGGCGGTCAGGGTGATGACCGGCAGGTCGCGCCAGTCCGGATTGGCGCGTATCTCGCGCGTGGCGGTCAGCCCGTCCATCTCCGGCATCATCACGTCCATGAGGACGAGATCGATGGGCGCGCCGTCGGGATCGGACAGGCGCCGAAGGGCCTCCGCCCCGTTGCGCGCGATGTGGACCGTTGCGCCATGCGGTTCGAAAAGGCTGGTGAGGGCATAAATGTTCCGCACATCATCCTCCGCGACGAGGATATGGCGCCCTTCCAGCAGCGCGTCCCGGTTCAGCGCCGTCGCCAGCATCGCCCGCTGCCGCTCCGGCAGTTCGGACACGACCTGGTGCAGGAACAGCGTCACCTCGTCCAGCAGGCGTTCAGGCGACTTCGCGCCCTTGATGATGATGGACTTGGAATATTTCCTGAGGCGCAGTTCCTCGTCCGCCGACAGGTCGCGGCCGGTATAGACGATGACCGGCGGGAAGGAGAGCGCCTCGTCCTCGCTCAGCCGCTCCAGCAGTTCGAAGCCGGAGGCATCGGGCAGGTTGAGGTCCAGGACCATGCAGTCGAACGTCTCCCGCGACAGGAGGTCCATGCAGTCGGCGGCGCTGCGCGCCTCCACCGCCTCCACGTCGCGCGTGGCGAGGAGGAGGCGCAGGCTCTCCCGCTGGGCCGCGTCGTCCTCCACCAGCAGCACGCGGCGCATGCGCCGGGAAAAGCGCTGCTCCAGCCCCTCCAGCACATGGGCCAGTTCCTGCCGCTTCACCGGCTTGAACATATAGCCTACCGCGCCATAGGAAAGCGCGGCATGGGCATGGTCGGCGACGGAGACGACATGCACCGGGATATGCCGGGTGTTCACGTCGCGCTTCAGCCGGTCGAGCACCGACAGGCCGCTATGGTCGGGCAGGCCCATGTCGAGGATGATCGCCTGCGGCAGATATTGCCGGGCCAGCACCACGCCCTCGTCCGCCGTGTCGGCGAGGAGGCAGCGGAAACCCATTTCGCGGGCGAGGTCGCACAGGATGCGGGCGAAGGCGGGATCGTCCTCCACGAACAGGATGACGCGGCTGTCCCCGTCGAGCAGGGCGCGGTCGTCCTCCACGATGCGCGCGGCGGCGGGGCGGGGCGCGCCCGCCTTCGGAGTGGCGATGACGGGCGCGGCGTCGCGCGACGCGGGGCGATAGGCGGGTTCGCGCAGCAGCGGCTCGACGGGATGGAAGAGGCGCGGCAGGGTGAGGGTGAAGGCGCTCCCCTCCCCCGGCGCGCTGACGAGGCCGATGTCGCCGCCCAGCAACCGCGCCAGTTCGCGCGAGATGGAGAGGCCGAGGCCGGTGCCGCCATATTTGCGGCTGACCGATCCGTCCGCCTGGCGGAAAGGCTCGAAAATCCCCTGCTGCTGGTCGGGCGCGATGCCGATGCCGGTGTCGCGCACGGTGAAGGCGATGGCGTCGCCGGGCGCGGAGGCGATGGACAGCATCACCTCGCCCTGTCCGGTGAACTTGACCGCGTTGGAGAGGAAATTCTTGAGGATCTGCTCCAGCCGGTGCGGGTCCGTTTCGATCTCGGCGGGCGCGTCGTCCGCCACATGGGTACGCAGCGCCAACCCCTTCTGAACGGCCGCCGGTTCCAATAAGCTCACTAGTTTCCCTACCAACGGGGCGATGCGGGTACGGCGGGGCTGGAGGTCGACATGGCCCGCCTCGATTTTCGATATATCGAGAATGTCGTTGATGAGGAGCAGCAGGTCGTTGCCCGACGTCTCTATCGTCTCGGCATGGCGGACCTGCTCGGCCGTCAGATTGCCGCCGCGATTGTCGGCGAGGAGCCGCGCCATGATGAGCAGGGAGTTGAGAGGCGTTCGCAGCTCATGGCTCATATTGGCGAGGAATTCGGACTTGTAACGGCTCGCCTGCTCCAGGTCGCGCGCCTGGTTCTGGAGCGAGCCCTGGGCGCGGGCGAGGTCGTCGCGCTGCATCTCCATCTGCTGCGCCTGCTCCTCCAGCTGGGCGTTGGTCTGCTCCAGTTCCGCCTGCTGCGTCTCCAGCCGGGCCTGCGAATCGAGCAGGGCGCGGCTCTGCTCCTCCAGCTCCTCATTGGCGGAGCGCAGCTCCTCGCTCTGCGCCTGCAATTCCTCCGCCTGCGCCTGCGTCTCCTCCAGGAGTTCCTGAAGACGCTCGCGATAGCGGGCGGCGCGGATCGCCTTGCCGATCCCCTCGGCCGCGCGGGCGAGCAGTTCCGTGGCGCGCGCATCCGGCTCGTCGGCAAAGCCGATTTCGAGGAGGGCGATCACCTCGTCGTCGGCCAGCGCCGGGGCGACCAGCATGGCGCGCGGAGGCGCCGATCCCAGCGCGGAGCCATAGCGCAGATAGCCGTCCGGCACCGGGCCGATGGCGAGGATGCGCTTTTCGGTGATGGCGACGCCCAGCAGGCCGTCCGATGCGCCGGTCGTCGCGGCGATGGCCGCGTCCGCGGGCACGCCATGGCTGGCCGAACGGCGGAAGACCTGCCCGTCCTCCACGAACAGCAGGGCCGCCTCGGCGCCCAGCGTCTCCGCCAGATAGCGGACGATGCCCTGCCCCAGCTCCGCCATGGCGCGTTCCCCCGACATGGTACGGGACAGGCCGATCTGGCTGGACTGGAGCCACTCCTCCCGCCGGATGGCGAGGCGGTTGCGGATGAAGAGGAGGCCGATGCCGCCCAGCACCCAGGCGACGACGGTGCCCAGCGTCCGGTTCACCATGGCGACGGACGGGTCCACCCCCGGCGGCGAGAGGTAGAAGCCCGCGATCATCAGCAGGGTGGAGGTCGCCGCCAGCACGGGCGGGACGAACGTCCGGGAGGACAGATAGGACAGGACGATCGGGAACAGGTAGAGCACCCATACCGACATGCCGAGCGGCACGGCGAGATCCGCGACGAAGGGCGGTATCATCAGGGCCACGAGCGCGAGATGCAGCCAGGTGGCATATTTGGCGGGCGCATGCCCTTGCAGCGACGGCATGGCCGGTCTTACACTCTTCGTTCGACGCCCCCACGCCGAGGCGGCCTTATTGCAAGACGATCCGAAGTCCGCAAGAGGCGGGTGGAAGCGCGGGGGCGATGTTCCGGCGCGGGACGGACATCCACCTCATCCCGTGCGGCCGTCACCCCGGACTTGATCCGGGGTGACGGAGGGCTGGCGCCTCGCTGCGGAAGATGCGAGCCTGCGCCCTCATGACGCTGTTGGGAGAGGGAAAGCCCCCTCACACCGCGTAGCGCGCCTCCATCAGGTCCAGTTCCCGCACCAGTTTGCGCGCCGCCTCGCTGCCCAGCTTGCGGCGGCGGACCATGCGGAATATCTCGGACCGCTCCGCCTTCAGCGCGACGAGGGCGAGGTCGCGCTCGATGCGTTCGCGATGCAGGATCGCGCTCTTCTCCTCCACGTCCGCCTGGCGGGTCTCGATGCGCTGGCGATAATATTCCATGATGCGGGAGGCCGCGGCGACATAGACGTCGGCATCCTCGCGCCCCTCCGCCATTTCATGCTCCGCCGCCTCGATGGCGGTGATCGCGGCGCGGGCGGCGGCGACGCGGGCATCCTCCTCCTCCGCCTGATGGCCCGGCTCGGCGGGCATGGTCAGCCCGTTGAGGATCGGCGGCAGGCCGATGCTGGCGACGACCAGCGAGACGATGATGACGCCCATGGCGAGGAAGATGGCGAGGTCGCGCGCCGGAAAGGGCGTTACGCCGTCATTCATCACCAGCGGCAAGGTCAGCACGCCGGCCAGCGTGATCGCGCCGCGCACGCCCGCGAAGGACATGGCGAGGACGATGCGCCAGTCGGGCATCCTGCGCTCCTGTCCCGCGCTGAACATGGTCAGGCGGAAGGACAGCCACACCCAGACGAAGCGAAGCGCGGCGAGGCCGATATTGATCGCGGCGATATAGATGGCCAGCCACCACGGCTCATGATGGCCGGTGACGCGCACCGTTTCCGCCGCGCCCGCCAATATGCCCGGCAACTGCTCGCCCAGCAGGACGAAGATGATGCCGTTGGCCGCGAACTGGATCATGTCCCACACGGTGTTGCGCCGGATGCGGGTGGTGGCCTGCAATTCGCCCGAGGATTCCACGAATCCCATGGCGAGGCCCGCCGCGACGGCGGCGAGGATGCCGGAGCAGTGGAGATGCTCGGCCACCAGATAGGAACCGAAGGGGATGAGCAGGCTGATGAGGATCTGCGAGCCGCCCTCCTCGCCATAGCGGCGGGATATCCACTGTTTCGCCCGCGCCACCGCCCAGGTGACGCCCACGCCCACGGCGATGCCGCCGAGCGAGACCCAGAGGAAGTTGAGCGCCGCATTCTGGATGGAGAAGGCGCCGGTCAGCGCCGCCGCCACGGCGAAGCGCAGGCAGACGAGGCCCGACGCGTCGTTGAGGAGCGATTCTCCCTCCAGGATATGCATCATCCTCTTGGGGATGGGCACGCGCTGCGCGATGGCGGACACGGCGATGGGATCGGTGGGCGAGATGACCGCCGCGAGGCCGAAGGCGACGGCCAGCGGGATGGACGGGATCATCCAGTTGATGAAGAAGCCCATGCCCAGCACCGTGAACACGACGAGGCCGAGGGCGAGTTCGAGGACCGTCTTGCCGTCCTTGAACAGTTCCTCGCGCGGGATGCGCCAGCCGTCGAGGAAGAGGAGCGGCGGCAGGAAGAGGAGGAAGAATATGTCCGGGTCCAGCGTCACCCGCCAGTCCGCGACCAGCCCGATGGCCGCGCCGAGGGCGATCTGGAACAAGGGCTTGGGCAGGGAGACGGGGATGACCCGGGACAGGATGCCGCTGACGATGACGGCCAGCAGCAGGACGAGGACGATCGTTACGCTTTCCAAAACTCTTTGCCCGCCCCTTCAGGAAGATAGAAGGCCCATCATGTCGATTGGGGACGTCAGGTCAACCGGCCGGGGCGGCGGGGAGGGAGAAAAAGCCGCATTTCGAGAGAAAGCGGCGCCTTGACCTCAGCGCATGCTGCCC
This sequence comes from Sphingobium sp., assembly GCA_047602685.1. Lineage (GTDB taxonomy): Bacteria > Pseudomonadota > Alphaproteobacteria > Sphingomonadales > Sphingomonadaceae > Sphingobium. Next base: position 20,748 of record JASGGS010000018.1, on the reverse strand, counting down.
GTCTCGATGAAGCGCTGGTGCCAGGACAGCGCTTCGCCGGGCAGGGAGGGGGCGTGGCGGCCATAGGCGGAGGCGAGGGCGCGCGCATAATAGTCGCGCAGGGCGTTGCGATAATCGGGATGGGCGCAGCGCTCCATCACCAGTTCCGCGCGCTTGCGGGGCGGCAGGCCGCGCATGTCGGCAAGGCCCTGCTCCGTCACCAGGACGGCGACATCCTGCATGATGTGGTCGACATGGGCGACCTGCGGCACGATGGCGGAAATCCTGCCGCCCTTGGCGGTGGAGGGAGTCATGAAGATGGAGACATAGGCGTTGCGCGCGAAATCGCCCGAACCGCCTATGCCGTTCTGGATGCGCGATCCCATGACGCAGGTGGAGTTCACATTGCCGTATATGTCCGCCTCTATGAGGCCGTTCATGGCGATGCAGCCGAGGCGGCGGATGATCTCCGGATGGTTGCTGATCTCCTGCGGGCGCAGGATCATGCGGTCGCGATAGCGGTGCATGTCGGCATTGATCCGCCGCGCCGCCTCCGGGCTGAGGGAGAAGGCGGTGGCGGAGGCGACGCGCAGGCGGCCCGCGTCGATCAGGTCCAGCATGCCGTCCTGTATCACCTCCGTATAGGCGGTGAGGTCGTGGAACGGCCCGTCGACCAGCCCGGACAGCACGGCATTGGCGATATTGCCGACGCCCGACTGGATGGGAAGGAGGGATTGCGGCAGGCGCCCCTTCCCCACCTCATGCGACAGGAAGTCGAGCAGGTGGGCGGCGATGGCGCCGGCCGCGGCGTCGGGCGGGGCGAAGGGCAGGTTGCGGTCGGGCGCGTCCGTCTCGACAATGGCGACGATCTTGTCCGGGTCGCAGCGCAGCGTGCCCTCGCCGATGCGGTCGTCGGGGCGGACGAGCGGGATGGGCACGCGACGGGGCGGCAGGGCGGTGCCGTAATAAATGTCGTGCATCCCCTCCAGCGCGGGATTCTGCCAGCGGTTCACCTCCAGGATCACCGCCTGCGCCCGGTCGAGCCATGTCTTGTTGTTGCCGACAGAGGAGGAGGGGATGAGGGAGCCGTCCGGCCGGATTCCCGTCACCTCCACCACCGCCACGTCGAGGGGGCCGAGGAAGCCCTGCCACGCCATGGGCGCGACCTGGCTGAGATGCATGTCGAGATAGTCCATCTCGCCCCGGTTGATGCGCTCGCGGGCGAAGGGATCGCTGTTATAGGGGAGGCGCAGCTCTATGCCGTCCGCGCGGGCCATGGCGCCGTCCAGCTCCGGCCCGGTGGAGGCGCCGGTCCAGACCTTGACCCGCATCGGCCGCCCGGCCGCATGCTCCGCCTCGATCCGGGCGGCGAGCGCGGTGGGCACGGCCTTGGGATAGCCCGACCCGGTGAAGCCGCTCATGCCCACCGTCTGGCCATGGCCGATCAGGTCCGCGGCATCCTCCGCCGACATGACGCGGCGCCGCAGGTCGGATTTCAGGATGCGGTCAGACATTCGTTCCTCTCCCAGAGACAGGACCGGACCGGCCCTTTTCCAGCAGGCGCTCCTTTCCAACGGTGCGGAAAGGAAGACAATAGGACAAATATGGACGAGTCCTGTGCTATATTCGTTCAGATGAGCGACCTTATGCGATCCCTGCGCCTGTTCCTGGACCTGAGCGAGGAGGGCAATTTCTCCGCCCTGGCCCGGCGCCAGCATATCAGCCATACGACCGTGGCGCGCGCCATAGACGATCTGGAGGCGCATTTCGGAGTGCGCCTCTTCCAGCGCTCCACGCGCGCGCTGCGGCTGACACGCGACGGGGAGCGGCTGGTGGACCATGCCGCGATCATCCTCGGCCAGCTCGACCAGGCGGAGGCGGAACTGGCGGGGAGCGATGCGGCGCGCGGCCTGGTGCGCATCGGCGTGACGACCGCGCTCGGCCTCCATTATGCGGAGCGGCTGGCGCTGCTCCACGCCCGCCATCCCGGCCTGTCGGCGGAGATGCTGGTGGCGGACTGGCGCGCGGTGGCGGACGATAGCGGCCTCGACCTGTGGCTGTCGGTGGGGGAGGCGCGGGGCGAGGGGACGACCGCGCTGGGGCTTCTCCCCCGCATCCTGGTTGCCGCGCCCGCCTATGTCGCGGCGCAGGGCGCGCCCCTGACCGTGGAAGACCTGCCCGCGCACCGGTGCCTCAGCTACGGCTATGAGGCGCACCCCTCCCCCTGGCCCGTGGACGGGCGGGAATGGCGCGTAGGCGGCTTCCTGCGCGCCAACAGCAGCGAGGCGGTGCGGCGCGCGATGCGCGGGGGCCTGGGCATCGCGCTCCTGCCCCGCATACAGGTAGAGGAGGATCTGGCGCGGGGGCTGGCGGTGCAGATACTGCCCGATGCCGCGATCCCGCCCGTGGCGGTCACGGTGTCGCACGGATTCCGGGGCATGCGCCTGCCCGTGCGGGTGAGGGCGGTGACGGATTTCCTCGTCGAGCATTTTCCGGAGCAGGGCGCGGGAAAATGCCCTCACCCCGGATCAGGCCGGGCGTGACGCAAAGCCTCGCCGCTTTCGGACGTATCCTTCAATCCCCCACCGTCTGGATCGCGAAGATATGCGCGGAGCGGCCGCGGTCGAAAAAGGGGTGGAAGGGGCGGCAATTCTTCCGCATGCCCTCCGACACCCTGGCGAGATCGTCCGTCTCGATCTCGTAAATGGCGACATTGGGCCATAGCTCGCCCGCGGGCACATGGCCGCGCACCGTCTCGAAACGGCGCGCGCTTTTTATGCCCTCGACGGAAAGCAGGTCGGGGATGTGGACATCCCTGTACCAGGCCTCCAGCTCCTCCGGATTGCCGTCCGGCGTCGGACCGTTCATCGCGACCAGCACATATTTCGCCATTTGCGCATTCCCTCATTGTCCTGCCCCATAAGAGGAAGGGCGCGGAGCGGGCGGTCAAATGCTTTGGCGATACGCGCGGCTCATGGCGGGCCGGGCGGCGGGCGGCGTTCAGCCCGCCTGCCGCAGATGGTCGAACACCGAACGGGCCAGCAGCGCGCGCAGGTCGCGCACCGCCGCCGTCTCGAAATCATCCTTCACATTGACGAAGCCGAATGGCGAGGCGGTGATGCCCGTGCCCGGTATGCGCCGCAGGCTGCCCGCCTCCAGCTCCGCCGCGACCAGCTCGTCCGGGATGAGGCCGATGAAGCCGCCCTCCGCGACCAGCAGGCGGATCATGTTCATGGAGGCGGTGCGCACGCTCCGGCGGGCGACCTCCCCCCCGGCCTGCGCCATGATGGCCACGATATCGGCATTGCCGGGGAAATTGCCCATTACCGCCGTGTCGAATTCGGCCCAGGGATATTCCGCGATCGCCCGTCCCGCGGCGATGTCGGCGAATATCGGATGGTCGGCATGGGCAACGACCGAATAGTTGAGGACAGCCAGCCCCTCCCCCACCAGCGTCCCGCCATATTGGCTCTCGTCCGGCACGCCGCAACAGGCAAAGTCCAGCTCGCCCCGTTGCAGCCTCTCCAGCAGGTCGGAACTGAACCCCTCCCGCACGCGCAGCGTGGCGGAGGGCCATTTCCGGGAGAATTCCGCCACGCAGCGCGCGAATTCGCCGGTCATCAGGATGGAATGCACGCCGAGGCTGATCGTCCGGTTGTGCCCGCTATCCTCCAGATCGTCCAATATCCGCGCCTGCTCGCGCAGGATCAGGCGGGCGCGGCGGACGAGCCGCTCGCAGAAATCGGTGGGGCGGATGCCGCGCGGCCCGCGTTCGAACAGGCGGGCGTTCAGCGCCTCCTCCAGATTCCGGATGGTCCAGGTCAGCGCGGGCTGCGACATGCCCAGCAGCCTGGACGCCTTCCGGAAGCTCCCGGCATCATAGATCGCGACCACGCGGTCCAGCTTGTTCAGGTCCACATCAGCATCCTCGGTCCCGCCTTTCCGCGCCGCCCGCAACAGGGTTGCGGGCCGGCCGCGGAGCGAAGCGGTCCGTAGCCCATTTTCCCGGCTCCTTGCCACCCCGCCCGGCCTCCTTCACATTTTAATTGATCGCAGTTTCAATTTCCTTATCACTCTTTTCAGCGGTCCGCGAGGCCGGGGCTTCGAGGTCGACCCTCTCCCCGATACGCAAGCCGCGAATTTTCTTATTGACATATAAATATTACAAAATAGCATTTCGACATCGGCCAGGAAAAATCCGGCCTTTCGATAGTCGAGTGACCAATTGCGGAAATATATCTGGCAGGCGTACACCCGCCTTGTCGGAGCGATATTCTGCGCTTTTTCGAAGTCCTTATCCAAGATCGCGTTTCTTCCGAACATAGTCGGGGCACGGTTCATGTTTTACTTCGGGTTCGCATCCTTCAGGGCCACGCCCCATCCACGCACCACGTCCGTCCATGAGTCGCGGCAATGCCGACTCTAGCGGCGGACGCACGGGCAGGCGCCGGGGAGTTCCGGCGCGGATGGGGCGTCGTGCTGGCGGCGATATTGGGTATCGGCCTCGGCCTCTCGCCCATTCCCATCTACACCTTCGGCATATTCGCGCCGCATCTCGCCGCCGAATTCGGCTGGTCCATGGGCCAGATCATGAGCGGCCTGGCCGTCACCACGCTGATGGTCGCCTGGGCCGGGCCGGTGGCGGGCCTGCTGGCGGTGCGGTACGGGTCGCGCGCGGTGGCGATCACCTCCAGCCTGCTCTTCGCGCTGGCGTTGTGCATGCTCGCCTTTTCCAACGGATCGCTGGGGCTGTTCTACGCGACATGGGCGCTGATCGCCATTGTCGGGGCGGGCACCCTGCCCATGACATGGACGCGGCCCGTCAACCGCAGCTTCGATGTCCACAAGGGGCTGGCGCTCGGCCTCTCCATGATCGGCAGCGGCCTGTTCGGCATGGCGTCGAAGCCCTATATGGCCTGGGCCATCGAAAGCTTCGGCTGGCGCGGCGGCTATATCGCCCTCGGCCTGCTCCCGCTGCTCATCGCCGTGCCGGTCGCGCTCATCCTGTTCCGCGAGCGCGCGCCGCGGGAGGCGAAGTCGGCCGCTATCTCCGACGGCGGCCTGACGCTGGGCGAGGCGGCGCGCGACTGGCGCTTCTGGCTGCTGGCGGTGGCGCTGGTGCCGATCTCCTTTGCCCTGTCCGGGCCGCTGCCCAATCTGGAGATGATGCTGCGCGACGGCGGCATCGCGGCGGGCGACATCATCACCCTCACCTCGCTCGTCGGGTTCAGCACCTTGGTCGGGCGCGTCGCGGGCGGATGGCTGATGGACCGCTTCTGGGCGCCCGCCGTGGGCTTCGTGATCCTGTCGCTCCCGGCGCTGTCCTGCTGGATATTGACGGCGGGGACGCTCGATTTCCACTCGGCCGCGCTCGCCATATTGCTGATCGGCATGGCGCTGGGCATCGAGTTCGACCTGATCGCCTTCCTGGTCGCGCGCTATTTCGGCATGCGCAGCTATCCGGCCATCTATGGCTGCCTCTACGTCTCCTTCGCCCTGGGCGCGGGGCTGGCGCCCGCCTGGTTCGGCCGGGACCATGACCTGCACGGCAATTACGACAATGCGCTCACCGTCTCGCTGATCCTGCTGGTCGCGAGCGCCGCCTCCCTCCTGCTGCTCGGCCGCTACCGCCGGTTCGCGCCGCTTTCCTCCACCCCTGACGACAAAGGTGATGAATGACGACTCCCTCGCCCATAAGCCCGGAAAAATGGGCCGAATTCCGTGAACGCATGCCCCTGCTCCAGGAAAGCGCCGGGGTCTGGGAGGGCTGGTATCGCTATTATGACGCGGAGACAGGCGCGCTGACCGACCAGCACCGCTCCCGCCTGATCTGCCGCATCATGCCGGAGGACAGCCCCTTCCCCTATCACCAGACCAACATCTATTATTGGGAGGATGGCCGGGTCGAGGTGCGCGACTTCCCCGCATGGTATGATGATGGCCGCATCTGGTGGGACAATGACCTCATCACCGGCTGGGCCGCGCAGATGCAGCCCGACGACTATCATCGCAGCACCGTCCTCAACTGGACGCGCAAGGGCGAGCCGGATCTCTACCTCTACGAGCTGATCCAGCATGCCGCCAACGGCATCGACCGCGCACGCACCTGGCAGTGGTTCCGCAACGACAAATGCTTTCAGCGTACCCTGATCGACGAGAAGCGGGTCACGCGCGACTGGCAGAATTTCACCGACGAAAGCGCGCCCAGGATCTGATGGGCAAGCTCCGAGAGGTCGGCCGCCCGCGATCCGGGCGGCCACCCCGTTTCCGATCATGATAGAATGAGTATCCGCATGAGCTACGCCGCCATCGCCCTCCAGTTGACCGCCCGCTCGATAGAGCCGTGCCCGGACCGCGCGGCGGCCCGCGCGCAGATGCTGGCGATGATCGAGGAGGTCGGCGCCAAGATCGCCGCGTCGGTCATCTTCACCCAGCAATTCGGCGGCAGCCCCGTGAAGCTGGTCGTCCTGCCCGAATATCTGTTCACCAGCTTTCCCGGCCGCATCTCCATCGGCGATTTCGCGGACAAGGCGGGATGGGAGATGGACGGGCCGGAATATGCGGCGCTGGGCCGCATCGCGCAGGCGCGCGGCCTCCATATCGCGGGCAATGCCTATGAGGTCGACCCGAATTTTCCCGGCCTCTATTTCCAGACCAGCTTCGTGGTGGCGCCGAGCGGCGACGTGGTGCTGCGCTACCGCCGCCTCAACTCCATGTTCGCGCCGACGCCCCATGACGTGTGGACGCGCTATCTCGACATCTATGGGCTGGAGGGCGTGTTCCCCGTCGCCCGGACGGAGATCGGCAACCTGGCGGCCATCGCGTCGGAGGAGATACTCTATCCGGAGATCGCCCGCGCCCATGCGCTGCGCGGGGCCGAGATATTCGTCCACTCCTCCTCGGAGAAGGGCAGCCCCTGGCCCACGCACAAGGCCATCGCCAAGCGGGCGCGCGCCATAGAGAATCTGGCCTATGTCGTCTCCGCCAACACCGCGGGAATAGAGGGGACGGCCATGCCGCTCGCCTGCGCGGACGGCAATTCGATGATCGTGGACCATCATGGTCATATCCTCGCGGAATCGAACGGCGGAGAGACCTTCACCGCATCCGCCGATATCGAGCTGGCCGCCCTGCGCGCGGCGCGGCGCAAGCCCGGCATGACCAATTATCTCTCCCGCCAGCGCACGGAGCTGTTCGCGGCCGCCTATGGCGCGGCCGTCGTCCAGCCCGCCGACAGCCTGGCCGGCGTCGCCCCGGAACGCGAGCATTTCGCCCGCGTGCAGGCAGCGATCATCGAGCGGCTCGACCGGGACGGGTTGATCTGACGCCATGCAGGTCCGCAACCCCCGCACCGGCGCGTTCGACTACAGCATCGCCCCGCTCGACGCCGGGGCGATCCGGCGGGAAGCGTCGCGCCTGCGCGCGGCGCAGCCCGCCTGGGCCGCCCTGCCCATGGGCGAGCGCATGGCGGCGCTCGCCGCCCTGGCCGACGCGATCGAGGCGGAGCGGGAGGGAATCGCCGCCGCCCTCACGCTCGACACCGGCCGCCGGCGCATCTCGCGGGTGGAGGTGGCCGCCGTGGCCGGTTCGCTGCGCCGCTGGGCAAGCATGGCGCCCGATATCGTGGCGCGGCTGGTCGATCCGCCCCGCCCGTCCGTCATCCCCGGCATAGAGACGGCCGGGCGGCTGGAGCCCTATGCGCTGGTCGGCGCCATATCGCCGTGGAACTTCCCGCTGATCCTGACGATGATCGACGTGGCGCCCGCCCTCGCCGCGGGTTGCGCCGCCATCGTCAAGCCCTCGGAGATCACGCCCCGTTTCATCGCCCCGCTGCGCGCCGCGCTGGCGCGGGTGCCGGTGCTGGAGGGGGTGTTCGCCATTGTCGAGGGGGACGGCGCGACGGGCGCGGCGCTGGTGGAGGCGGTGGACTATATCGCCTTCACCGGCTCCGTCGCCACGGGGCGCAAGGTGGCGGAGGCGGCCGCGCGCGCGCTGATCCCCGCCAGCCTCGAACTGGGCGGCAAGGACCCGATGATCGTCGCGCCCTCCGCCGATCCCGCGCGCGCCGCGGCCATCGCCCTGCGCGCCTCGATCGCCAATAGCGGGCAGGCATGCCAGTCCATCGAGCGCGTCTATGCCGTGGGCACGGCGGCCGAACCCTTCCTCGCCGAACTGGTGACGCAGGCGCGGGCGGTGCGCCTCAACCATCCCGACATCGGCAGCGGCGACATCGGCCCCTTCATCGACGCGCGCCAGGCCGGGATCGTCGCGGCGCAGATCGCGGACGCGGTGGCCGGGGGCGCCGTCATCCACAGCGGCGGCGCGGTCGAGACGCTGGACGGCGGCCTCTATCTGCGCCCGACCGTCCTGACCGGCGTCACCCCCGGCATGGCGATCATGACGGAGGAGACGTTCGGCCCCGTCATCCCGGTCGTCTTCACGGACAGCGTGGAGGAGGCGATCCGCCAGGCCAATGACACGCGGTTCGGGCTTTCCGCCAGCGTGCTGGCCGGGTCGGTGGAGGAGGGCGAGGCGATTGCGCGGCAATTGCGCGCCGGGGCCGTCTCCATCAACGATGCGGGCCTGACGGCGATGATATGGGAGCGGGAGAAAAGCGCCTTCGGCCATTCCGGCCTCGGCCCGTCCCGCATGGGCGACAGCGCCCTGTCCCGCTTCTTCCGGCGGCAGGCGATCTTCCGCCAGCATGGAACAGCCCAGCTTTTGAACAGCATTGCGGAAGATGGGGGATGAGGCTGCTCAAGTCGATCTGATATCGATCCCACGGCTTCGACCGGTGAATCCGCCCCTTCTACTGGCCGGCTGGGGGCGGCCTTTTGCGCCCGCGCCTTTCCAGTGCAATATATCGTCGCGCGATGACTTTCCGCGCCACGCCGCCCGCCATCCCTTTTCCGCCGCCATGCGGCATTGAGACAATTTGGCAACAGTCCCGCCCCTCCGAAAATTCTTGTCCTCTACGCGCTTGACTCCGGGCCGGAATTCAATTGTTATATTGTCATATGAATAAGCCATATAAAAATATAAACCATAAGTTCGCGGTGGAATGAACATAGTCGGGGAAGGGTCAAAAAATGAGCATCCATCATAGTTTCAAGACGTCGCGCGGCGCCATCGCCGCAGTCCTGCTGGCCATGACCGGGGGCACCGCATTCGCGCAGGCGCCGGAACAGGCCGCGCCGCAGGACGACGAGAGCAATCTGGGCGAAATCGTCGTGACGGCGCAGCGCCGTCCCGAAAAGCTCCAGGAGATTCCGCTGGCGGTGACAGCGTTTACCGAGGCGACGATCAAGAACCTGAATCTCAACGACGCCATCGCCGTGTCGAAATATGTGCCGTCGATGATCTCCGCCCATAATTCGGGCCTCGCCACCGCCAACGCCTATTTCCTGCGCGGCCTCGGCAACACGCAGTCGGCGGCGACGTTCGACCCGCCGGTCGGCACCTATGTCGACGACATCTATGTCGCGCGCCAGAACGCCAACAACTACGCCTTCTTCGACACGGAGCGGGTCGAGGTGCTGCGCGGTCCGCAGGGCACGCTCTTTGGCCGCAACACCACGGGCGGCGCGGTCTCGCTGATCATGCGCAAGCCCAGCGACACGTTCGGCGGCAAGTTCGAGGGCACCTACGGCTCCTATAACCGCATCACCGCCAAGGCGAGCGTCGACATCCCGGTCACCGAGCAGGTGCTGACCAAATGGTCCGCCTTCGTCGTCAACGACGAAGGATATCTGAACAACATCACCACCGGCGAGAAGCTGAACGGCGACAAGAGCTACGGCTTCCGCGGCGACATCCGCCTGCTGCCGTCCAGCGACCTGACCATCGACATGTCGGGCGAATATACCAACAACACCGGCACCTATTTCGGCGTGCGCAGCGTAGCGGGCGCATCGGAACGCTACGGCACGACGACGACGCCCGTCTTCTACGAGATGGCGACGAACATGCGCAAGACGAGCTGCAAGGGCGACCCGATCGACGTCCTGCTCAGCACGGGCAACGGCCTCTGCCTCAACTCGGACAATTATGCCGGGACCACGAATGTCGCCTGGTCGACCGATGCCGGCACGCTGCAAGGCATATTCGGCTGGCGCAAGCAGAGCCAAGGCTATATCAACAGCTACAGCTCCAGCACGGTCAACAAATATGCGAACTTCGTCCTGGCGGACAAGATCGACAATTACCAGCATTCCGGTGAACTGAAGTGGAACAGCGAACTGTTCGACGGCAAGCTGAAATATGTCGCCGGCCTTTATTATCTGAAAGAAACGAACAAGCTGAAAAGTGGCACTTTTCAGGGCGGCACGACCGCATATAACCTGACCGCCTATGTCCAGTTCCGCCAGACGGTGGAAACGGCGGCGGCCTATCTTCAGGGCGATTATGAGCTGGTCGACGGCCTGACCGCGACGGTCGGCGCCCGTTACACCTGGGAAGTCAAGAAGCTGGACTTCTACAAGACGGATCGCTTCGCCGTTACCGGCTATGACAGCGCCGCCGTCGCCGCCACCGGCATTCCGCTGCGCCAGACGCAGAGCCGCGTGACGCCGCGCTTCGCCCTGTCGTACAAGATCGATCCGAACATACTGGTCTTCGCGTCCGTCACCAACGGCTTCAAATCGGGCGGCTGGAACGGCACCAACGCCAATCCGGCGCTGGTCCTGCCCTTCCGTCCGGAAGTCACCTGGTCCTATGAAGCGGGCTTCAAGTCGGAACTGTTCAACCGCACCCTGCGCCTGAACGGCACCGCCTATCTCGCCAAGACCAAGGATCTGCAACAATCGGCCGCCGTGGTCGTGCCGGGGGTCGGCACGTCGCAGCTTGCCCGCAATGTCGGCAATCTGCGCGCCTATGGCTTCGAGTTCGAAACCGTCTACGCGCCGAGCAAATATTTCAACCTCTTCGCCAACGGCTCCTTCAACTTCGGCAAATATTCCAGCGTGAACCTGGTCGATGACCCGAATGTCCCGTCGACCTCCCAGGTCCAGCTCTACACCGGTCCCGTCCGCCTGCCGGACTTCCAGATCGCCACGGGCGCGACCTACAAGGTGCCGGTGGCGCCGCTGGGCGGCGATGTCGGCCTGACGGCGGCCTATCGCCACAATTCGCCCTTCTGGGTCGCGGCGCTCAACACCGCCAAGACCGGGACGGAGGATTTCGTCGACCTGAACCTGACCTATGACAATGCGGAGGGCAAATGGGGCGCCTCCTTCGGCGTGACCAACCTGACCAAGCAGGAAACCGTCACGGCGAACTTCATCTCGCTGTTCCCCGGCGATCCGCAGCGCTGGACCGGCCGCATCTGGTTCAACTTCTGACGGCAGGATCACATAGAGCGTGACAATAGGAGGGCGCCCTTGCGGCGCCCTCTTTCCTTTCCGCCCTGCCCCGCCGGTCCCGATGCCCGCCGGTCCCGATGCCCCGCTAGTCCTCTGATGCCCTGCCGGTGCGGAGGACCGGTTCGCCGCAAAAACCCTCATCCTTTCCGCATTTTACGGATGCCGCCCGCCGGATGGCATGGACATGCTTACGCCCCCGATATAGATCGCTATTGCGAGTCATTATTATCTATGTCGCAAATGAGAAATAAAAGGGGGTAAAATCAATGCGCATTTCTGCCGCGCCCGCATGCGTCAGCATGACGGCGATCCTTGCCGCAACGCCTGCCCTGGGTCAGGAGGCAAGCGGGAAGGACGCCCGGTCGGGCACGGTCATCCTCGGCTCCGTCCGGGTGGAGGCCGATGCCATCAATGACGGCACCAGCGATCCCGCCGCGACGGAGGGCAGCGGTTCCTACACCACGAAATCGATGAACACCGCGACCAAGCTGCCGCTGTCGATCCGCGAGACGCCGCAGGCCGTCACCGTCATCACGCGCCAGCGGCTGGACGACCAGGTGATGACCAGCATCACCGACGTCGTGAAATATGCGCCCGGCCTGTTCCTCAGCGGTTCGGACGGCCCCGGCCGCCCCAGCTTCTCCGCGCGCGGCTTCAACATCGACACCATCATGTATGACGGTATCCCGTCCCGCTATCAGGGCTGGGTCGTGGGCAGCCAGGCGAACATGGCGATCTTCGACCGGGTGGAGGTGGTGCGCGGCGCCACCGGCCTCGTCACCGGCAGCGGCAACCCGTCCGCCGCGATCAACCTCGTCCGCAAGCGCCCGACGCGCGACCTGCAATTGCTGGCCGAGGGGTCGGCGGGGAGCTGGGACAATTACCGGGGCCAGGTCGACCTGTCGGGCGGCCTCGACAAGGGCGGCAGCCTGCGCCTGCGCGCCATCGGCTCCTGGCAGGACAGCGGCACCTTCCGCGACGGCGAGGTGATCCGGCGCGGCCTCGCCCATGTCATCGGCGAATATGACCTGACGCCCGACACCGTGCTGATGGCGGGCTACACCTATCAGGACGATTTCTACAACAGCTTCTGGGGCGGCCTGCCCTTGAGCGCCACGGGCCAGCATCTGGGCCTGCCCCGCTCGACCCGTCCCAGCTACGACTGGGAGGGCAAGAGCCAGAAGTCGCACACCGCCTTCGGCGAGGTCGCCCACCGCTTCGACAATGGCTGGAGCATCCGCCTCGCCGCGATGAAGGTGTGGCAGGATGCCGTCTTCTCCGGCACCTATATCTATCGCAACACCGACCTCAGCCTGACGCACAGCGCCTATCAGGCCAGCTATGACGAGGATCAGGGCGGCGCGGACCTCTATGCCAGCGGCCCGGTGACGCTGCTGGGCCGCGACCATGACGTGACGCTGGGCGCCAGCTATCGCGACACCTTCACGCGCACGGTCAACTATAGCGGCGGCGGCCTCCAGTCCGGCACGATCGACATATGGGCCTTCGACCCGGCGAGCCGCGCCAGGCCCAATTTCGTGGCGACCACGGTGGCCGAGAACATCGTCATCCAGCGCTCGCTCTACGCGTCGACCCGCCTCAACCCGGCCGACGCGCTGAAGATCATCCTCGGCGGCCGCCTCGACTGGTATAAATATGGCAATCGCTCGGCATCGACGGGCAGCTATTCCGTGGACGCGCACAAGACGCTCTATGGCGGCGTGATCTACGATTTCGACCGGCATCATTCGGTCTATGCGAGCTTCACCGACATCTTCCAGCCGCAATCGGCCAGGGGTTTCGCGGCGGACATCGCCAGCCAGTCGATCATCAAGCCCATCACCGGCCAGAATTTCGAGATCGGCCTCAAGGGCGAATATCTGGACGGCGCGCTGAACGCGGCCGTCGCCCTGTTCCAGGTGGACCAGAAGGACCGCGCCTTCGTCCCCGCCGACCAGACGGGCTGCCCCAGCTATATCAACGGATCGGGCACGCAATGCTCCATCGCGGCGGGGCTGGTGCGCAGCAAGGGCGTGGATTTCGAGGTGCAGGGCGCGATCACGCCCGGCTGGAACGTCTCGCTCGGCTATACCTATACCAGCATCAAATATGTGCGGGACGCCGCCAATGCCGGCAAGCCCTTCGAGCCGCGCTATCCGCAGCACATGGCGAAGCTGTCCACCTTCTACACCGTGCCCGGCTGGGATGATGGGCTGCGCATCGGCGGCGGCGTGACGTGGCAGAGCCGCGTCTATTATGTGAACGACGGCACCAACTTCAACAATATCGCCTTCCGCGTCGACCAGGCGCCCTATGCGGTCGTTGACCTGATGCTGGGCTACAAGGTCAGCGACCGTCTCGACCTGCAATTCAACGTCAACAACGTCTTCGACAAGAGCTATTACAGGGCCATAGGCTATGACATCCGATGGGGCTCGACGGACGCCTATGGCGACCCGCGCAACGTCCTGATGACGCTGAGGGGCAAGTTCTGATGGCGGCGGGCGCGGCGCGCGGCATGACGGGCCTGTCCCGCCATGCCGGTTCCCGGTCCCTGCCCGCCTCCCCGCTCCCATCCTCATCCCCGCGCCCGGTCCCGGCCGCGCGCGCCGTCTCCGCGGTTCCGGCGCCCCTGGCCGGTCCGCCCGCCCCCGCCCGTTTCGGCGCGGGCGGGAAGGGACGGCGGATGGCGGTCCTCGCCATCTCCATCCTCGCCCATCTCCTGATCGGGGCGGGCCTGATCGTGCAATGGTCCGCCCGCTACCGGCGGGTGGAGCCGCCCACGCTCACCACCATCGCCATCGCCCCGCCCGCCGTGCCGCCCGATCCGGCGGCCGCGACGCCGCCGGATAAGCCCCGTCCCGCAGCCCCTCCCCGTAGCCCGCGCCCCGCGCCGGTCCCGCCGCCCCGCATCGCCGTCCCCTCTCTGAACAGCCTGCCCGTCCTGCCGCTCCAGCCGGTGACGGAAAACGTGCCGGAAACGCCCCCTCCCCCGCCGCCCGCGCCCAGCCCGGCCACAGCCTCCCGGCCGACATGGGAAGGACAGGTGCTCGAACGGCTGGGCCGCTTCCGCCGCTATCCGCGCGAGGCGCATGCCGCCCGGCGGCAGGGCGTCCCCTGGATACGCTTCACGATGGACCGCGAGGGCCGGGTGCTGTCCTCGCGGCTGGACCGCGCATCAGGCGTCGCCTCGCTCGACCGGGAGGCGGTGTCGCTGCCCCGCCGCGCCCAGCCGCTGCCCCGCCCACCGGAGGATGTCGCGGGCGACATCATCGTGCTGGTCGTGCCGGTCGAGTTCTTCCTTCGCTAGGATGGATCGGCATTCAGCCCTGAGGACATTCCCCACCGGTTACGGTCAACGGCCCGGCGGACACCCGCGCGGGGCGAAGACCCGATGCCGACGCGGCCCATCTCGTTACGCAGGCTTTCCGACAGGATCATTTGCGCCGGTGCGTCGTTGTGGCTGCCACTGCTCCTCTGACGGGAAGAGACCGGATGCTTATCAAGGCTGGCTTCAATATCCGACTGGGCGCCGCCGCCCCCACCCCCATGACGGCGCTCCTCAGCGTCCATCCGTCGCGCAACCGCGACCTTCGGACCGCGCATCGCATCTGGGTCAGTCCGGACGTGCCGGCCTATGACTATCCGGACGCGTTCGGCAATGTCGCGACGCGCCTCACCCTCCCGGCGGGCGGCGCGCTGCTGCACAGCGAGTTCCTGATCGAGGATAGCGGCCTGCCGGACGTCCCCGCGCCCGACGTGGCGGTGACGCCGGTGCAGGAACTGCCGGAGGAGGCGCTGCCCTTCCTGCTCGCCAGCCGCTATTGCGAGACGGAGCGGCTGATGCAGACGGCGTGGGGCCTGTTCGGCGGCATCGCCTCCGCCCGCGCCCGGGTCGAGGCGATCGTGGATTGGGTCCACAACCATATCTGCTTCGGCTATCACAATGCCCGCTGCACCCGCACCGCCTGGGAAGGCTATCAGGAACAGGTGGGCGTCTGCCGCGACTTCGCGCATCTCGCCGTCACGCTGTGCCGCTGCATGAACATCCCCGCGCGCTACTGCACCGGCTATCTCGGCGATATCGGCGTGCCGCCGGTCGACGCGCCCATGGACTTCTCCGCCTGGTTCGAGGTGTTCGTCGACGGCGGCTGGTACACCTATGACGCGCGCCACAACCAGCCGCGCATCGGCCGCATCCTGATGGCGCGCGGGCGCGACGCGACCGATGTCGCCATCACCACCACCTTCGGCCCCACCACGCTCGAACGCTTCGAGGTGACGACGCTGGAAGTGGTGGAGGAGGAAGGGCTGCTCCAGGCGGCGTGAACCTGCGGCGGTGCGGGCGGCATATTGGTGCCGCCCACCCCTATCCGTGTTCCTGCGAAGGCAGGAACCCAGGGTAGCCGGGCATTTGTTCCTGCCTTCGCAGGAACACATTCATGGTTGAAGCAAGGCCGCTCTGGCCATGACACCCCCGGCGGCATAAGGCTTGCGCCCATGTCCTCTCCCGCCAATATGTCCTCTCCCGCCGATCTCGCCATCCGCCTGCGCCGGGCCGCGTTCAACCGGGCGCTGGCCGATGCGGACCTCGCCGCCATCGGCCCCCTGCTTTCGCCCGGCGCCATACTCGTGACCGGCACCGACAGCGCCCTGCTGTCCGGCCGCAAGGCGCAGCTTCTGGCGTGGAAGCGGGAATTCGCCGCGCCCGTCCGCACCCTCTACACCCGCACGCCGGACAGCATCCTGCCCTCCGGGGTGGAGCCGATCGCGCTCGAGCAGGGCCGGTGGCAAGGAGTGTCCTCGGCCGACGGGCGCCTGCTCGCCTCCGGCGCCTATACCGCCAAATGGCGCGACGGCGGCGCGGGCTGGGTGATCGAGGCGGAAATCTACCTCACCCTCGCCTGATCCGCTTGGCGAACGGGCGCGCATGCCGCAGGATGCGCGCAAACAGACGGACGGGAAGAGGAGGGAGAGGCCATGACCATGGACGCCGGCGGCGACGGGACATTCCAGGGGCGCAACGCGATCATCTTCGGCGGCGGCCGGAATATCGGGCGCGCCATCGCACTGGAATTCGCGCGGCGGGGCGCGGCGGTGGCGGTGACGGACATCGATGCGCAGGGCGCCCGGCAGACGGCGCAGGCCATTGTCGACCGGGGCGGCCGGGCCGTGGGCCTGCATGCGGACGTGACGGACGCCGATTCCATGGCGGACGCCGCCGCGCGTGCGGAGGCGGCGCTGGGCGGGATGGAGATCGTCATGAACAATGCGGGCCTCCTCCACAACGGCAATCCGGAGGATTTCCCACTCGCCGAATGGCAGCGCATGTTCGACTGCAATCTCTTCGGCATGGTCCGCTCCCTCCGGCTGTTCGTGCCGAAGCTGCTGGCGCTGGGACGCGGCCATTTCGTCAGCACCGCCTCCTTTGCCGGCCTCTATCCCTATGCCGCCAACCGCGTGCCCTATGCGGCGTCCAAGGCGGCGATCCTCAATCTCTCGGAAAATCTCGCCCTCTATCTGGAGCCGAAGGGCATAAGGGTGAGCTGCCTCGTCCCCGGCCCGGTCATGACCAGCTCGCTCCACGGCATGAAAAGCTTTTCGGGCGAGATGCCGATGCGCGGCCCCGGCCGCCATCTATGGCTGAAATCGCAGGAGGAGGCGGCGCTGGCCCTGGCGGACGGCATGGCCGCCGGGCGCATCCTAATCCCCACCCATGAGGAGGGGCTGGAAACGATACGCGACCGCGCGGCGGACCCCGACGCTTTCCTGCGCGGGCTGATGACCTCCTTCGCGCAGGGGGACGAGGGCAGGCCGCAGGTGGACAAGGCGCGCTTCGGGCTGGCCCAGGACGGATCGCCATTCCAAAACCCTGAATGAGTGCGTCCGTCCGCATCCCTCTTCGTCATGCCGAACCTGTTTCAGGATCTATGGTGCCTCCCACGCCTGACGGTGCGGAAGGTCGGCATGACGGTTGCCGCGGAGGCGTGACGCGCACCCCATCCGAATGGCGCTCCGTCCTGGAGCCATTTCAAGCCAGGCGGACCGCCTGAAGGCTCGGAAATCGCGGAAAGCGGGGAATTCCGGAACGGGTTTTGCTTCGATCAAGGCAAAACCCGCTCCGGCCCCGCCCCCAATTTCCCGCGCCGCCCGCGCCGGGATTTTGCGCCACGTCAAAGTCTTTGTCGACGGAAGGGCATTTACTCGCTCGATCAACGGCCATCGCGCACGGGTCCACCCGCGCCGCTGGAGAGGAGCATTGCATGACCGTCACCCATCTGACCCGCCTGTCGCATGAACAGGTCAAGCCGAACATCGCCAGCCGCATCCTGAACAGCAAGGAGGAGCTGCTGGGCGGCCTGCTCGCCGACGAGATCAACGACCTGCTGGAACAGCGCGGCGTGCTGATCTTCCCGCAGGTGCATTTCACCGATGCGGAACAGATCGCCTTCACCAACTCCCTCGGCCGGTTCGCCAGGGAACTGCGCGGCGAGGACATCTTCAAGATCACCCTGTCGGAGGCGGTGAACAAGGAGGCGGCCGAATATCTGAAAGGGTCGCTCTACTGGCATATCGACGGCACGATGAACCGGGTGCCGATCCGCGGCTCCATCCTGTCCAGCAAGGTGCTGCCGCCCTGGGGCGGGAACACCGAATTCTCCAACACCTATGCCGCCTATGACGCGCTGCCGGAGGATGTGAAGGAGAGGATAGACGGGCTGAAGGTCGTCCATTCCATGTGGAATTCCCAGCTTTTCCACACGCCCGAACCCACGATCGAGCAGCTTGTCGACTGGCAGGCCAAGGGGCAGGCGGAACTGCCCCTCGTCTGGACGCACAAGTCGGGCCGCAAGTCGCTCGTCCTCGGCAACACCGCGCAATATGTGGTCGGGCTGGACAGCATGGCCAGCGCCCGCACCCTCCACGGCCTGCGCCAGTTCGCGACCGGCGAGCCGTTCCATTATGCGCATGAATGGCGCGTCGGCGACGCGGTGATGTGGGACAATACCGGCTCGCTCCACCGCGCCATGCCCTATGATCCGGACAGCGGGCGCATGCTCCACCGCACCATATTGCAGGGCGACGAAGCCTTCGCCTGAGGGGGAGACGGACCATGGCCGACCGCGATCCCGTGACGCCCGCGCCCGATGCCTTCCGCATCGCCGATCCGGAGCGCATTCCCGCCAGCCGCTATCATGACCCAGCCTTCTTCCGGGCGGAGGCGGAGCATCTGTGGCCCCATGCATGGCAGATGGCATGCCGGCTGGAGACCATTCCCCATGTCGGGGACTGGATCGACTACAGGATATTGGGCAAGTCGGTGATCGTCGTGCGCACGGCGGGCGGGGTGAAGGCGTTCCACAATGCCTGCCGCCATCGCGGCGTGCCCCTGACGGAGGGGGGCCACGGCAATTGCAAGGGCAAGGGGTTCATCTGCCCCTTCCATGGCTGGCGATGGAACATGGAGGGGGAAAGCACCTTCGTCTATGGCCGCCACATGTTCAGCGCGGACGCGCTGGACAAGGACGATCTGGCGCTCGCGCCCTGCCGCGTGGAGACATGGGGCGGCTGCGCCTTCATCAATTTCGACGACGGCGCGCGCCCCTTGCGCGAATGCCTCGGCCCCGTCGCCGCGCGGCTGGAGGCGCATGGCGTGGACCGGCTGCGCGCCGAATGGTGGTACGGCACGATCCTGCCCGCCAACTGGAAGGTCGCCATGGAAGCCTTCATGGAGGGCTATCATGTGATGAAGACGCATCCGCAGCTCCAGCAGGCGGTGCCGATGCTCTACAACAGCCGCTACGGCAACGAGACGGGCGGGATCGGCGCGCCCGTCAATCCCCATATGAGCGCGCGCGACAATATCGCCGCGCAGTTCCGGCACATGGAATTGCTGAACGAGGGGATGGCGGGCATGGTCCATGCCAAGGAGCTGGCGGTGGCGCGCGACCTGCTCGACGTGGACCTGCCCGACGATCCGGCGGAGGCGGTGCCGCTCTGGTACGGCATGGTGCAGGACCAGATCACGAAAAGGCTGCGCGCGGCGGGGGAGGCGGACGCGCCCGACCTCAACGCCGTGTGCGTCTCCGATCCGGTCAATGCGGTGGAATATCTCTTCCCTCATTATTTCCTGCTGCCCTTCTTCACGGGCATGTCCTCCTACCGCATCCGGCCGCTCGGCCCGGAGACCTGCCTGTTCGAGATATGGTCGCTCACCGGCTTCGCGGAGGGGGAGGAACCTGCGCCGGTGATGGAGCCGGTCATGCTGCCCCATGACAGCCGGGATTTCCCGACCATCCCGCGCCAGGATTATTCGAACATCCCCCTCCAGCAGCAGGGGCTGCACGCGGCGGGGTTCGAATTCATGCGGCTGGCCCGCGACGTGGAGGGGCTGATCAGCAACTATCAGCGCCTGATCGACGGCTATATCGCGGGCGTGGCCCCGCCCCGCCTCGCCGCCGCGCAGGCCCGGCTGGGCGGCAATTTCGACGGGCCGATACTCGACCTCGGCTTCTGACGGGCAGGCGCGGCGGGCGGCGCGCGGCTACGGGATGCGCGGCCCGCAAGGGCGCCGTCACGCGCGCCCGCCCCCGCCCCGGCATAAGTAGCGCCATTTGACGGCGATCAATGTCGCCCGGCCCGCGCGGTGCGAGATTGCCCCGGAAACAAAGACTGGCCGCCGGGCATAGCCGCCCGTCCGGCTGACCGGGGAGCACTCCATGGAGGCCTTGCTTTTTCGAACCGGAGGGTGGCTGCTCGCCTTCCTCCTCGCCATGACGGGCGTCGCGCTGGCGGCGGATTCCGCCTTCGCCGCGCAGATGGCGATCGTGGCCGCCGCCGCGCTCGCCGCCCTGGCCGTCACCGTCTCGCGCACCGACTATGCCGCGCTGGCCGCGGGAGGGCGCGCGCGCGTGGAGACGGCGACGGGCTATTATGACGCGGTGATCCGCTGGGGCGTGATCGCCACTGTCTTCTGGGGCCTGGCGGGGCTGCTGGCGGGGGTCTATATCGCTCTCCAGCTCGCCTTTCCGGCGTTGAACCTCGGCCTCGAATATACCAGCTTCGGGCGCCTCCGCCCGCTCCACACCTCGGCCGTCATCTTCGCCTTCGGCGGCAATGCGCTGATCGCGTCTAGTTTCTGGGTAGTGCAGCGCACCTGCCGCGCGCGCCTCTTTGCGCCCGCGCTCGCCCGCTTCGTCTTCTGGGGCTACCAGCTTTTCATCGTGCTGGCCGCCACCGGCTACCTCCTCGGCGTGACGGAGGGCAAGGAATATGCGGAGCCGGAATGGTATGTCGACCTGTGGCTGACCATCGTTTGGGTCGCCTATCTGGTCGTCTATCTCGGCACCATCGTCCGGCGGCACGAGCCGCATATCTATGTCGCCAGGTAGAACCAGTTGGCGACATA
>JASGGS010000170.1:0-9203 GCA_047602685.1 Sphingobium sp. | reverse complement strand
GTCGCGTTCGAGACGACGCTCGCCCAGGGCCTCGTCAGCGAACGCCGCCTGTTCCAGATCCTCGTCACCACAGAGGACAAGAAGGAAGGCATGACCGCCTTTGTCGAGAAGCGCCCGGCGAACTGGAAGCATCGCTGAGCGCCCGCACGGACACGCTCTCCAACGGATAATGGGGTCCGCCATCGGGGCGGGTCGGGAAGGAATTCGGAACATGGCAATCAAGACGCGGATCACGGAGCTGCTGGGTATCGAGGCGCCGATCGTGCAGGGCGGCATGATGTGGGTCGGCCGCGCGGAACTGGCGGCTGCGGTGTCCAATGCGGGCGGCCTCGGCATCCTCACGGCGCTCACCCAGCCGACGCCGGACGACCTGCGCCGCGAGATCGAGCGGACGCGGACCCTGACGGACAAGCCGTTCGGCGTGAACCTCACTATCCTGCCGTCGGTCAATCCGCCGCCCTATGCCGAATATCGCAAGGCGATCATCGACAGCGGGATCAAGGTGGTGGAGACCGCCGGGCACAAGCCGCAGGAGCATGTGGACGATTTCAAGAGCCACGGCATCACCGTCCTGCACAAATGCACCGCGGTCCGCCATGGCGTGTCCGCCGTGAAGATGGGCGTGGACGTGATCTCCATCGACGGCTTCGAATGCGCCGGCCATCCGGGCGAGGACGATATTCCGGGCCTGATCCTGATTCCGGCGGCGGCCGACCGGATCAAGGTGCCGATGCTGGCCTCGGGCGGCTTTGGCGACGGACGCGGCCTCGTGGCGGCGCTGGCGCTGGGCGCGGAGGGCATCAACATGGGCACCCGCTTCTGCGCCACGCAGGAGGCGCCGATCCACGACAATATCAAGCAGCTCATCGTCTCCAATGACGAGCGCTCGACCAACCTCATCTTCCGCAAGTTCAAGAATACGGGGCGTGTCGCCAAGACCAGCGTCTCCGATCAGGTGGTCGAGATCAGCGCGCGTCCGGAAAGCGTCTTCACCGATATCCAGCCGCTGGTGTCCGGCGCCAAGGGCCGCGTGGCGCTGGAGACGGGGGATATCGATGCCGGTCTCGTCTGGGCGGGCCAGATCCAGGGCCTGATCCACGACGTGCCGAGCTGCGCGGACCTCATCAGGCGGATCGTCGACGAGGCGGAGGAGATCATCAACGGCCGCCTGCGGTCCTTCGTGGCCTGATCCCCACGCCCCGGTAGAGAAAGGGAGGCGCGGTCCGCGGGGGCCGCGCCTTTTCCATGCCCGGACTGCCCTGCCCGGACAATGCTCGGCCGGGCGTGCGCTCAGCCGGTCGTTCGCGCCTTCATCCAGCGCGCGGGGGTGTAGGACAGCACCAGCTTGCCATCCTGGTTATGGACATCGTTGCGGGTCCGCACGATCCCGCGTCCGGGCTTCGATTTCGATCGCCGGGCCTCCACGACCTCGCACACCGCATGGATGGTGTCGCCGACGAAGGTGGGGCCATGGACCTTCATCTCGCAGTCGAGGAAGGCGAAGCCGGTATGCTGGGCGGTATATTGCAGCACCAGCCCGTCGATGACGCTCAGGATCATGGCGGCGGGCACCAGCCGCCCCTTGATGTCGCTTTCCCGTTTCACGAACTCGCTGTCGGTGAACAGCACCTCGCCATAGCCGGTGCAATGGACGAAGGCCATCAGGTCGGCCTCATAGAGGGTGCGGCCGATGGTGCGGAAGCGGCGTCCGACGGGCAGGTCCTCGAAGAAGAAGCCGTGCCCCACCATCTCTATCGCCTCGGATCCCATATGCATGCCTCCCTGCTGCCGTGCGGGCCTGTCTGGCACAGGCATGACCGGCTGGGAAGGGATGGGGACGACAGGATTTGCATGGCGGGTGCGGAGACACGGCAGGGGCGGTCCGTATCCGGCCGCGCATGGCCGACGGCCCGCGCCGAAACGGGACCGTCCGGTCATTTATGGTTAACGAGGTGGCTGGACCTGTCCGCCCGCCATGGTTACTCTTTCGCGATGAAGACCCGCGAGGACCTCCAGCGCGAACGCAGCCGCAATCCGGAGCGGCGCGAGACATCCTTCATCGGCGTTGGCGGTGCCCTCCTGATCGTGCTGGGCGGCCTCGGCATCTGGCTGTTCGTGACCTTTGCCGATGCGGGCAAGGTCGATCCCAAGCCACGGCCCGCCGCCGCCGTGACCGGTACGTCGGTGATGACGGATTCGCTGCAATGCGAGCGCCTGATCGAGATTTCCCGGCGGGAAGGACTCGTGAAGGGGGAACGGATCGGCAATCGGGTGATCGTCGACGAGAAGCGCTGGGCCGCATTGCCCAAGGAAAAGCGCATCGACCTCATCCAGTATCTTGCCTGCGCGACCTTTGCGGGGCGGGGCCTCGACGCGCTGGACGAGGGCGAGAGGGTGCAGGTCTACAGCGGCTCGCCGCGCAAGCTCGTCGCCGAGGCGGGCAAGTCCCGGGGTGCCGTCTTCACGCTGGAATATTGAGGACGCGCGGCAAGGCCGGGATAGCGTATCGGCAAGCTGCGGCGGACGGTGCGGGGCCTGTGGTCACGCCCGTCCGCCTGCGCTATGCCCGCTCGCATGGCCGATCATCAGCAGAATCATCTCTACCTCGTCGACGGCAGCGGCTATATCTTCCGCGCCTATCACCAGCTTCCGCCGCTCACCAACCGCCACGGCCTCAATGTCGGCGCGGTCTATGGCTATACGGCGATGCTCTGGAAGCTGGCCGACGCGCTCAACAAGGCGGACGGGCCGACCCATCTGGCCGTGGTGCTGGACAAGGGGTCGCATACCTTCCGCAACGACCTGTACGACAAGTACAAGGCGCACCGCCCGCCCCCGCCGGAGGATCTGGTGCCCCAGTTTCCGCTGATCCGCGACGCGACGCGCGCCTTTTCCCTGCCGTGCATAGAGGAGGCCGGGTTCGAGGCGGACGACATCATCGCCACCTATACCTGCCGCGCGGTCGAGGCGGGCTGGCATGTCACCATCGTCAGTTCCGACAAGGACCTGATGCAGCTCATCCAGCCGGGCGTGGTCGACATGCTCGACACGATGAAGAATGAGCGGCGCGGCGTCGATTATGTGGTGAACAAGTTCGGCGTGCCGCCCGAAAGGCTGGGGGATGTCCTGGCCCTCATGGGCGACAGCGTGGACAATGTGCCGGGCGTGCCGGGGATCGGTCCCAAGACCGCCTCGAAGCTGATTATGGAGCATGGCGATCTGGAGGGCGTGCTGGCGGCGATCCCGTCCATGAAGCCATCGAAGATGAAGGAGAACCTGACCGCCAACGAGGACATGGCCCGCCTTTCCCGCAAGCTGGTGGCGCTCCATTGCGACATGCCGCTGCCGCAGCCGCTGGAATCGCTGAAGCTCGA
This sequence comes from Sphingobium sp., assembly GCA_047602685.1. Taxonomy (GTDB): domain Bacteria; phylum Pseudomonadota; class Alphaproteobacteria; order Sphingomonadales; family Sphingomonadaceae; genus Sphingobium. The sequence continues at coordinate 5,829 of JASGGS010000170.1, read as the reverse complement.
CGGCATCCCGCCCGACCCCCTGCGCGCCTTTCTGGAGGATCATGGCTTCAGGACGATGCTGACCCGGCTGACCGGCGAGGTGCCGACCGCGGCGGCCGCGTCCCCCGGGCAGGCGGCCGCCGCGGTCGCGGAGCAGGTGGAGATACGCACCGGCCTTCCCGAATTGCCGGAACTGCCACCCATCGACTGTGCCGCCTATCCGGCGATCACGACGCTGGATGCGCTCGATGCCATCATCGCGGAGGCCCGTCAGGGCGGCCTGCTCGCCATCGACACGGAAACGGATTCGCTGGACAGCGTGGCATCCGGCCTCGTCGGCATCAGCCTCGCCACCGCGCCGGGGCGCGCCGCCTATGTGCCGCTGGGCCATGTGTCGAGCGACGACATGTTCGGGGAGAAGCCGCCCCAGCTTGCGCTCGCCGATGTGGTCGAACGGCTCCGCCCGGTGCTGGCGGACCCCGCCGTGCTCAAGGTCGGCCATAATATCAAATATGACATGAACGTGCTCGGCCGCCACGGCCTCGTCATCGCGCCGCATGACGACAGCATGATCATGAGCTTCGACCTCGACAGCGGCAAGACGCTCGGCGGGCATGGCATGGACGTGGCGGCGACCACGCATCTCGCGCATAGCTGCATCAGCTTCAAGGACGTGGTGGGCACGGGCAGGAAGCAGGTGAGCTTCGCCCATGTGCCGCTCGACCGCGCGACCGCCTATGCGGCGGAGGATGCGGACGTCACTCTGCGCCTCTGGACCCGCCTCAGGCCCCGCATCCCCGTGGAGGGCGCGACTCGCGTCTATGAGCTTGTCGATCGTCCGCTGATCCCCGTGGTCGCGGGCATGGAGCGTGCGGGGGTCAAGGTGGACCGGGCGGCCCTGCAACGCCTGTCCAGCCAGTTCACGCAGGAAATGGCGCGGCTGGAGGAGGCGATCTTCGCCGAGGCGGGCGAGAGCTTCACCATCGGCTCGCCGCAGCAACTGGGCGCGATCCTGTTCGAGAAAATGGGTCTCAAGGGCGGAAAGAAGGGCAAGTCCGGAGCCTATTCCACCGACGTCACCGTGCTGGAGAAGCTGAAGGCGGAAGGGTCGGCCATATCCGGCCTCGTCCTCGAATGGCGGCAGGTGGCGAAGCTGAAATCGACCTATACCGAGGCGTTGCAGGCGCAGATCAACCCGGCCACGGGGCGCGTGCATACCAGCTACAGCCTGACCGGCGCGCAGACGGGGCGCCTGTCCTCGACCGATCCCAATCTCCAGAACATCCCGATCCGCACGGAGACGGGGCGGCAGATACGCGACGCCTTCGTGGCGGAGCCGGGCAATGTCATATTGGCGGCGGACTATAGCCAGATCGAGCTGCGTCTCGCCGCGCATATGGCCGATGTTCCCGCGCTGCGCGACGCCTTCATCGCGGGGGAGGATATTCACGCCACCACCGCGCGCGAACTGTTCGGGGCGGTGAACCGCGATACGCGCGGCCGGGCCAAGACGATCAATTTCGCGATCCTCTACGGCATTTCCCGCTGGGGCCTCGCCTCCCGGCTGGAGATCGGCGCGGAGGAGGCGCAGGCGATGATCAACCGCTATTTCGAGCGTTTCCCCGGCATCAGTGTCTATATCAACGAGACGCTGGAAAAGGCGCGCGCGCGGGGCTTCACCGAAACGCTGTTCGGGCGCAAGACCTGGTTCCCGCAGATCGCCAGCAGCGTCCAGCATATCCGGCAGGGGGCGGAGCGCGCGGCGATCAACGCGCCCATTCAGGGCACCAGCGCCGACATCATCAAGCGCGCGATGATCCGCATGAACCCGGCTCTTGCCGAGGCGGGCCTGCCCCATGTGCGAATGCTGCTCCAGGTGCATGACGAGCTGGTGTTCGAATTGCCCGAAGGCGATGTCGAGGCGGCCCGGCCCGTGATCGAACGGGTGATGGCGGGCGCGGCGGAACCGCTCGTGACGCTTTCCGTGCCGCTGGGCGTGGAGATCGGCACCGGCCCGAGCTGGGGCGCCGCGCATTGATGCGCGCGGGGCCATGGGCGGAGGAGGCGATGCCCGCTCCGCCCGTGCCGCCGTTCAATAGGCGGCGGTGAAGCGCGCCCGGACGTGGCGCTTCTGCTCCAGCTCGTCCACCATGGCGATCGCATAGTCGGCAAAGCTGATCCGGCTTTCGCCCGCCCCGTCCGTCAGGAGCCGGTCGCGGCCCGCGCGGTAATGGCCGAGGCGCGGCCCTTCGAAGATCAGGGCGGCCGGAGAGAAGAAGGTCCATTCGACAGCCGTCTCCTTGCGGAGGGCGTCCAGGAAGGCGATGCCGCCCGCGGCGAACGGTTTCCATTCCTCCGGGAAATCCGGCGTGTCGATCAGGCGCTGGCCCGATGCGGTTTCCAGGCTGGCGGCGCCGCCCGTGACCAGCAGCCGGTTCACCCCGGCCTGCCGCAGGGCGGAGAGCAGCGTCTCGGCCGTGACGTCGAAATGAAGCGCGCTGATCACCGCATCGCTGCCCCGGATCGACGCCGCCAGCGCCGCGGGATCGGAGGCATCGCCCGCCAATGCGGTGATGCCGGGCGCGGCGGGAATGGCTTCGGGCCTGCGGGCTATGGCGCGAACATCGTGCCCGCGCGCGGCCAGCTCCCTGGCGATTTCGGACCCGGCGCGGCCGCTGGCGCCAAGAAGGGCGATCTGCATCGAACTGTCTCCGGTAGTTTCCATCGGAAACTTAATTATGTATGGGAACCGGCCATGCAAGACGGCACTTTCCCTTCACCAGCTTACCTCGACGAAACCGCCATGCCGCGCGGCAATGCCTATGCGGCCGATTGCCCGACCCGGCGCCTGCTTGACCGGATCGGCGACAAATGGAGCGTGCTGATCCTGCTGCTGCTGGGCGATACGGACCTGCGCTTCAATGAGCTGGGGCGCAGGATAGAGGGTATCTCGCAGAAGATGTTGAGCCAGACGCTGCGCTCGCTGGAGCGGGACGGGCTGGTGACGCGGACGGTGGAGCCGGCCAAGCCGGTGACCGTCACCTATGGCATTACGGGCTTGGGCCGCGAACTGCTGGGCGCATTGCGCTTCATCATGGACTGGGCGGAGCGTCGCATGCCGGACGTCGCGGCGGCGCAGGCCCGCCATGACCGGCGCGTCCGCGTCCCGTGACCCTTTCAGCGGCGCGCGCCTGCCATTGACGGGGCCATGCTTGTCATTGACAGGCCGCTTCCCCTAATTAAGGGGGCGAAGCTGGCATATCGCGCCATTCTTCCCTTCATCAGCAACAGACAGGAAATCCCGTGTCCGCCATCATCAAGATCACCCTGCCCGACGGTTCCGTGCGTGAAGTCGCGCCCGGCACTACCGCGGCGGAGATCGCGGCGGCCATCGGGCCCGGCCTTGCCAAGGCGGCGCTGGCCGCGCGTGTCGACGGCGAACTGGTCGACATCACGCGTCCCATCGACCGGGACGTGAAGCTGGCGCTGGTGACGGCGAAGGACGAGGCGGATGCGCTCGACCTCGCCCGCCATGACTATGCCCATGTCCTGGCCGAGGCGGTGCAGCAGCTTTTCCCCGGCACGCAGATCACCTTCGGTCCCTCCACGGAGGACGGCTTCTACTACGACTTCGCGCCGCCGGTGATCGATGGAAAGCACCGGCCGTTCACCGAGGAGGACCTGCCCGCCATAGAGGAGGCGATGCGCAGGATCATCGCCGCCGACAAGCCGCTGGTGCGGGAGGTGGTCGACCGCGACGACCTCATCGCCCGATGGCAGGCCGCGGGCGAGACGTTCAAGGCCGAATGGGCGGCCGAACTGCCCGCGGGCGAGGAGCTGACCGTCTATCGCAGCGGATCGGACTGGTACGACATGTGCCGTGGCCCGCACCTCGCCTCCACGGGCAAGCTCGACCCCAATGCCTTCAGGCTGACGCGCGTATCCGGCGCCTATTGGCGCGGCGACCAGAAGAATGCGATGCTCTCCCGCATCTACGGCACGGGATGGCTGAACAGGAAGCAGCTCGACGCGCATCTCCACCGGCTGGAGGAAGCGGCGAAACGCGACCATCGCAGGCTGGGCGCGGAGATGGACCTGTTCCACCTCCAGCAGGAGGCGCATGGTTCCGTCTTCTGGCATCCCAAGGGCTACAGGGTCTGGCGGGAGCTGGAGGCCTATATGCGCCGCGCCATCGACGGGGCGGGCTATAAGGAAGTGAAGACGCCGCAGGTCATGGACGCGCGCCAGTGGGAGGCGTCCGGCCATTGGGGCAAGTATCGCGAGAATATGTTCGTCATCCCCGACGAGGTTCCGAATGTCGAGGATGAGGGGCCGGTGATCTCCGGCGAGGCCGACTGGATGGCGCTCAAGCCGATGAACTGCCCGGCCCATGTCCTGATCTTCCGTCAGGGCATCAAGAGCTATCGCGACCTGCCGCTGCGCCTCTACGAAAATGGCTGCTGCCACCGCAACGAGCCGCATGGCGCGCTCCACGGCCTGATGCGGGTGCGCCAGTTCACGCAGGACGATGCCCATATCTTCTGCCGGGAGGACCAGATCGTGGAGGAGGTGCGCCGGTTCTGCGAGCTGGCCGACCGCATCTACCGCAATTTCGGCTTCACCTACGCCATCAAGCTGGCCCTGCGTCCCGAAAAGCGCTTCGGGACGGAGGAGATGTGGGACCAGGCGGAGAAGGAGCTGCGCGATGCCGTCGCCGCCGCCGGTCTCGCCACGCCGGACTATGGCTGGGAGGAACTGCCGGGCGAGGGAGCCTTCTACGCGCCCAAGCTGGAATGGCATCTGACCGACGCCATCGGGCGGACATGGCAGGTGGGCACGATCCAGTCGGACCGCGTGCTGCCCGACCGCCTCGACGCCAGCTATGTGGGCGAGGATGGCGAGCGGCACCGGCCGGTCATGCTCCACCGCGCGATCTTCGGCTCCTATGAGCGCTTCATCGGCATATTGATCGAGCATTATGCGGGCAAGCTGCCGGTCTGGCTTGCGCCCGTCCAGGCGGTCGTCGCGACCATCGTGTCGGATGCCGACGGCTATGCGCTGGAGGTGGCGGACAGGCTCAAGGCCGCCGGAATCCGCGTCGAGACGGACCTTCGCAACGAGAAGATCAACTATAAGGTGCGCGAGCATTCGCTGGCGAAAGTCCCCAATCTCCTCGTCGTGGGCAAGCGGGAGGCGGAGGAGGGTACCGTCGCGCTCCGCCGTCTCGGCTCCGACGAGCATCAGAAGGTGCTGACGCTGGACGAGATCGTGGAGACGCTCCGGGCGGAGGCGCTGCCGCCCGATCTCGCCGCCGCGGGCTGAGGATGCGCGCGCCCTTGCCGTGAAAGCGGGAAGGGGCGCGCATGCTACTTGCGCCATGCTCCATGGAGGCCCATATCCGGGTCCGGCCGACTCGCGCGCGTCGGCCCTTTCCAGAATCTTTGCTTTTCGCTATTAGGCGCGCGTATTTGTGTAGAAACGGCTTAGGAGAAACAGCCATACGTCCCCCAATGATGCGCCGGCCCTTGGCGCCGCCCCCCACGAACGGCCCTCGTTATAACGAGTTCATCTCCGCGCCCAAGGTGCGCGTGATCGATGAGGCGGGCGAAAATCTGGGCGTTCTTTACACGCGCGAGGCGATGGAGCAGGCAGCCGAGGTCGGTCTCGATCTTGTCGAGGTGTCGCCCAATGCCGATCCGCCTGTCTGCAAGTTCCTCGACATCGGCAAATATAAGTACGAGGCGCAGAAAAAGGCCAATCTTGCCCGCAAGACCCAGAAGACGCAGGAGATCAAGGAGATCAAGATGCGTCCGAACATCGACGATCATGACTATGATACGAAGATGAAGA
>JASGGS010000169.1:0-9219 GCA_047602685.1 Sphingobium sp. | reverse complement strand
GCAAGGTGGTCAACATCAACCGCACGGTGGGCGCCATGCTTTCCGGTGAAGTCGCCAGGCGTCACGGTCATGCTGGCCTGCCCGACAACAGCATCACCGTGCGCCTGACAGGCGTTGCGGGCCAGAGCTTCGGCGCGTTCCTCGCCCATGGCGTGACGCTGGAGCTGACGGGCGATGCCAATGACTATGTTGGCAAGGGGCTGTCGGGCGGTCGCGTCATCGTGCGACCGCCGGTGGATGTGGAGCGCGATCCGCTGACGAACATCATCGTCGGCAACACCGTCCTCTACGGCTCCATCGCGGGCGAAGCCTATTTCCAGGGAGTCGCGGGCGAGCGTTTCGCGGTCCGCAACTCCGGCGCCATCGCCGTTGTCGAGGGCACGGGCGACCATGGCTGCGAATATATGACGGGCGGCGTGGTGGCCGTGCTGGGCATGACGGGCCGCAACTTCGCGGCGGGCATGTCGGGCGGCATCGCCTATGTCTATGACGAGGACGGCCGTTTCCGCGACCGGTGCAACCTTGCCATGGTCGATGTCGAGCGGGTCGATCCGGAACGCGACGAGGAGGACGGCACGGGCCGCCCCGCGCAGCGCGCCGCCGGGGTCAAGGACTATGGCATGGGCGACATGCTGCGCCACGATGCGGAGCGCCTGCGTATCCTGCTCGAACGGCATCACCTCTACAGCGGCAGCCCGCGCGCCCGCGCGCTGCTGGACAATTGGCAAGACAGCCTGTCCCGCTTCGTGAAGGTCATGCCCCGCGACTATCGCCGCGCCCTGCAGCAGCTGGAGGCCGAGCGCCTCGCCACCGCGACTATCGCGGCTGAATGAAATCGGAGTAATATCAAGTGGGTAAAGCTACCGGCTTCCTTGAGATCGAGCGCAAGGACCGCACCTATCTTCCGGCCGCCGACCGGCTGAAGAACTGGAACGAGTTCGTCGTGCCGCTCGCGCCCGCCGTGCTGAAGGATCAGGCGTCGCGCTGCATGAACTGCGGCATCCCCTATTGCCATAATGGTTGCCCGGTGAACAATATCATCCCGGACTGGAACCATCTGGTCTATGAAGATGACTGGAAAGATGCACTCGAAGTCCTTCATTCCACGAATAATTTTCCCGAGTTCACTGGCCGGGTCTGCCCTGCTCCCTGCGAGGCGGCCTGCACGCTGAACATCGAGGATACGCCTGTCACCATCAAGACGATCGAATGCGCGATCGTCGACAAGGGATGGGAGAATGGCTGGATCACGCCGCAGACCGCGAAGGTGAAGACAGGCAAGTCCGTCGCCGTCGTCGGTTCCGGCCCGGCCGGCATGGCCTGCGCGCAGCAGCTCGCCCGCGCCGGCCATAGCGTGACCCTGTTCGAGAAGAATGACCGCATCGGCGGCCTCCTTCGCTACGGCATTCCCGACTTCAAGCTGGAAAAAAGCCTCATCAACCGCCGCATGGTGCAGATGGAAGGTGAGGGCGTGACCTTCCGCACCTCCACGGAGGTCGGCGTTCAGGTCTCGATGGACTCGCTGCGCGACAATTTCGATGCGGTCGTCCTGTCGGGCGGCGCGGAGAAGCCGCGCCCGCTGGACGTGCCTGGCTATGAATTGCAGGGCGTCCGCTTTGCGATGGAATTCCTGACCCAGCAGAACAAGCGCAACGCCGGCGATGACGAGATGCGCGCCGCGCCGCGCGGCTCGTTGCTGGCTACGGGCAAGCATGTCGTCGTGATCGGCGGCGGCGACACCGGCTCCGATTGCGTCGGCACCTCCAATCGCCAGGGCGCGCTTTCCGTGACCCAGCTTGAGATCATGCCCAAGCCGCCCGCCAGGGAGAACAAGACGCTGAGCTGGCCGAACTGGCCGCTCAAGCTGCGGACCTCCTCCAGCCATGAGGAAGGGTGCGAGCGCGACTTCGCGGTCCTGACCAAGCGCGCGGTCGGCGTGAACGGCCAGTTGACCGGCCTGGAGTGCATCCGCATCGAATTTGTCGATGGCAAGGTGCAGGAAATTCCCGGCAGCGAGTTCACGCTGAAGGCCGATCTGGTTCTTCTCGCCATGGGCTTTCTCGGCCCGAACACCACGGGCCTCATCGAGCAGGCCAGCGTAGCGCTGGATGCCCGGGGCAATGTGGCCGCGAACACGACCGACTATTCCACCAGCCAGGAAGGCATTTTCTCCTGCGGCGACATGCGTCGCGGGCAGAGCCTCATCGTGTGGGCCATTCGCGAAGGTCGCCAGTGCGCCCGCGCGGTCGACCTGCACCTGATGGGGCGCACCGACCTGCCGGGCTAGGCTGATCGGCATTCGGTGCAGAGAGAGTCGAAAATAGGGGCCGGTCCGAAGGGACCGGTCCTTTTTCGTCAGCCCCTGCCGCCATTGGCATTGATGCCGTCGATCACGAAATCGATGATCGCGGCCCTGATCTCCTCATCGCTTGCGAGGCCCGGCGGGAATATCCAGTCCTTGAACATCACGCCTGCCAGCACGGCGGCGAAGGAAGCGCGGACCATCAGCGCCGGGTCCACGCGCGCCTTGCCCTGGATGCGATCCGACATGGTGGCCGCGCCTCGTTCGAAATAGGTGCTGAGGCTGTCGATCTCGCCCACGCCCTGCATGGTTTCGGGCGCGTAGGTCTGCGCGACGACCAGGGACATGAGCATTTTGGAGTGATCGGACAGGAAATCCTGCAACTCCGTGATATATTGCCGCGTCCGTTTCCGGATGGAGGCGACATTGCCGTTCTCGCCAAGCTGACTTGTCAGGAAATCGGTGAAATGCCGGTTCAACGGCGTGAAGATCGCTTCGCGGAACAGTTCGGATTTCGACGCGAAATAGCGGAAAAGCTGGGCTTCCGTCACTTCCGCCCGGCGTGCGATGGCAGCGGTGGTCGCCCCGGAATAGCCCGCCAGTTTGAATTCCTCCTCCGCCGCACGGATGATCCGATCCATGATCTCCTCCGGCGAACGCCTTTTCCTGCGAACGGCGGGGCTGCTGGCTGAATCCATCTATCTGTCCTTTTCAGCGCTGCTTGCTCCGGCAAAGGATAGCGCATACTATCTAACGAGGCGAGTCCGCGGGCACGGACGGCAGGAGAGGATCGTTACGGCATGAACGCTGTCATCACCAGACCGGCAACCATGATGGGGCCGGAAAAGGGGTTGCTTCGCGCCGACCAGTTCCAGATCGCCTATGCCACCAACGATATCGACCGCGCCTGCGCCCTTTTCAGCGAGCGCCTGGGCATCAGGGCGTTCAGCCGGCTGGAGGGGACGATGCCGGAAGGCGGGCATATCCGGGTGGAACTCGCCTGGGCAGGCGGGGTCATGTACGAACTGATCATGGCGCACGGGCCGGGATCGGCGCTGTTCATGGACCGGCTGCCCGATGCGGGGACATTCGCCATCAGGCACCATCATCTCGGCTTCCTCCTGCCTGACGAGGCAGCCTGGAACGCCCTGATGGCCGAGATCGACCGGGGCGCATGGGTGGCCACGGGCTTCAACCACAATGCCGGCTTCATGCGGCGCTGCTTTGTCGAGGTGCCGCATCTCGACCATTATCTGGAATATATCCTGCCCGAACCGGCCGGACTTTCTTATCTCGAATCCGTGGAAGCGAGCTGATTCATGCCGTTGGTTGGAATGGACTTTTCAGGCAAGGTCGCCATCGTCACCGGCGGCGGCACGGGCATAGGCCGGGCGAGCGCGCTGCTGCTTGCGCGGCTGGGCGCGGACGTCGCGATCGCCAGCCGGACCGCAAACGTGCTGGAGGCGACGGCGCGCGACATCGCACGGGAGACCGGACGGCGCTGCATCGCCATCCCGACCGACGTGCGCGACGAGGAGCAGGTCATCGCACTGGTTCGCCGTACCGTCGAGACATTGGGCCGGATCGATATTCTCATCAACAATGCGGGCGGCACGGGCATGATGCCCCTGGCGGACATCGCAACGCGCCAATGGGAGCGCAGCTTCGAACTGAACGTCACCTCCGCCTATTTCTGCACGCGGGAAGCCGGCAGGCATTTCGTGGCGCAGGGATCGGGCGCCATCGTCAATGTCTCGTCCATGGCTGGCATTCACGGGGTCAAGGGCGGGGCGCATTATGCCTCGTCCAAGGCTGCCTTGCAGATGTTCACGCGCGTGACGGCAGCGGAATGGGGGCGGCATGGCATACGCTGCAACTGCGTGGCACCCGGCATGATCGCGACCGAGCTTGCCCAGGCGGCATGGGACCGTGCCGGACTGGACCTCGAAAAGGGCACCGCCGCAATCCCCCTGCGCCGCGCGGGCACGCCGGAGGAAGTGGCCGACGCCATCGTCTTCCTCGCCAGTGACGCGGCATCCTATATCAGCGGGGAAACGCTGGCGGTTGCGGGCGGCCCCAATCTGAGTGGTTTGTCGGAGGGCTGAGTTCCCCTCAGATTGAGGCTTGCGCGCAAGAAAGATAGCGAATACTATCTAATGAGTCGCCGGGCTATTCCGCGCGGCCATGAGAGAGGATGCCGCCTTCGCTTTGCCGAAGCGTGGCCGCAGCCTGTCCGTCCACCATAGATGACGAGGCACAGCGGATGAGCAGCATCGGCCCGACCATAACGGAGTATCTGAGCGATCTCGAAGGCGCGGTGGGGGAATTGCGCAACACCTGGCGGCCCGAGGACCCGGACTACCGCGCCGACGTCTACAGGCAGACCATGGCAAGCCTGTCCTACAGCTATTTCGCCTATTTCCACGCGACGCCGGAACATCCCGACTGGGCGCCGCTATGGAACCCGGTCTACACGCTGCAACCCAATCCGGACGACATCTACACCTACAGTCCGATCAGCGGCAAATATCGCTACCGGGTCAGCGGCAATCGCGGCACGGTGAAGATCCTGTCCTTCACCAGCCAGCGCGGCATGTCCGGCATGGTGGACGGGTTCGCGGACATTGGCGGGCATAACGACATTGACGATGCCGACATCGCCTATGAACCCAATGGCGATTTCGAGATCATTTTCAGCGCGGAGCGGCCGGAAGGCTGGACGGGCAATTGGGGCAGGATCGATCCGACCGCGACCGGCATCTTCACACGCTATCGCATGTATGACTGGGAGAGGGAGGTCGATCCGGTCCTGTCGATCGAATGCCTCGACCCGGTGCCGCCCAAACCGCGCCTCAGCCGAGACGAGATTCTGTACCGTATCCAGGAAATGGCGAAATTCCCGGCCCGTAAGACCCGATCCTATTACCGTCTGCAAAATGCGGTGAAAGAGGCCGTGGGCTTCAACATCTTCCAGCCGACCCGGATGAAGGGCGCCCTGACCAAGCAGGTCTACTGGCCCGCCTGCTTCCAGTTGGAGGAGGATGAGGCGCTCATCATCGAAACCGACATTCCGGAGCGGGCGCTATACTGGAATATCCAGCTCAACGATCCCTATTTCAACGCCCTGGAATATGTCTATCGCCTCAGCAGCACCAATGGCGCCATGGCGAAGCTCTCGTCCGACGGGAAATTCCGCGCCGTCATCGCGCTGACCGATCCGGGCGTGCCCAATTGGCTCGACCCCGCGGGCTATAAGGAAGGCGGCATTTACGGCCGCTGGTATGATTGCGACAGCGAGCCGGTGCCGACCATCACGCGGGTGAAGCTGGCGACCCTGCGCGATCACCTGCCCGCCGATACCCCAATCGTGACGCCGGAGGAGCGGGCGGAGGAACTGCGCCGCCGGGTACGGGCGTGCCAGCGCCGGCGGCGCTGGTAATGGCGGCGGCGCGCTCCCGTCCGTCAGGACCCTGCTTCTGGAGGATGATATAGCCCATGGTTGAAACCGCCCAGGCGCCGGATCGCTTCGCGGCCTCGGTCGACCTCCTGCACGATCTCGTCGCACGCGAAGTCGGTTCGGCCGATTTCGGAGGCGATGACTATCTGCCCGGTTTGCAGATGCTGCTCCAGTCCATGGACTATGATCCGCGCTTCACCCCCTGGGGCAGGCAATATGCCTGGGGAATGGTTGTCGGCGCGCTGAGGAGCCGTGCCTATGCCTTTCAATCCATGCGGGAAAATCCGGGATATGCCGACAGCGGGATCAGCAGCCCCGTCGTCATCACCGGCATTCCGCGCACGGGCACCACGGCCCTGCACAAGCTGATGGCGGTCGATGCGCGTTTCCAGGGCCTCCAGACCTGGCTGCTCGACGCGCCCATGCCGCGCCCGCCCGTGGAGCGATGGGACGACTATCCCCAGTTCCATCGGACAATCGCCAAGCTGGAACAGCGCTACGACGCCGCGCCGGACAAGCGCGCCGCGCATATGATGGTCGCGGAGGAGGTGGACGAATGCTGCCTGATCCTGTGGCAGAGCTTCGTCTCGAACCTGTGGACCTGCGGATGGTCGGCCGCCAGCTATGATGCATGGTGGCAATGCCAGAGCGAGGCGCCCGGCTATGCCCATTTGAGAAACTGCCTGAAGCTCATCGGCATGAACGAGCCGGGCAAGCGCTGGCTGCTCAAAAATCCGGGCCATGTCGAAAATCTCGACCTGCTCTTCGCGATCTTCCCCGACGCGAAGGTCATCCAGACCCATCGCGACCCGGCCAAGGCGGTGCCCTCGCTCTGCTCGCTCCTCATCAAGCTCCATCCCAAGGTGGAGGAGGGGCGCCAGGATCAGCGCGCCCGGATCATGCTGGCGCGGGAAGTCGCCAAATGGTCCAATGCGGTGAACAAGGCGGAACCGGTCCGCGCGGCTCACCGGGAACAGGTGCTGGATGTGGTGCATGGCGACTTCCACCATGATCCCATGGGCACGCTGGAACGCATCTATGCCTTTATCGGCATGGACCTTCCCGACGATGTGCGGGCAGGCATGGCCCGGCGCATAGAGGACAAGCCGGAGCTGGGCCATGGCGTCCACCGCTATGACGTCACCGACTTCGGCCTCACCGGCGAAGAGGTGCGAGAACGCTTCGGGGATTATGTCGCGCGCTTCGACCTGATCGAACGCAGGGCGGCGGGGGCCGCGGCATGAGGGCGGCGATCTATGCGGGCAAGGGCGGCCCGATAAGCATCGAAACGCTTCCCGATCCGGAACCGGGGCCGGGCGATGTCCTGGTCCGCGTTCACCGCTGCGGCATTTGCGGCACCGACCTGTCCATGACCAAAGGGGATGTCTGGGATTATGGCGCCGGCCAGTTCGGCCATGAATATGCGGGGGAGATCGTCGCGGTCGGACGCGATGTAGAAGGGTTGCGTGTCGGCGACCGGATCAGCGTGCTGCCGTCCCTCAGTTGCGGCACCTGTTCGGCCGCGCATGGCAATCATGTCCTGTGCCGCCATGCGGGCGGCGCGACCTTCGGCTTTGCGGAACTGGCGCGGATACCGGCGGAGGTGGCTGTCAGATTGCCCTCAACATTGTCCATGTCGGACGGGGCGCTGGTCGAGCCGATGGCGATCAGCCTCTATGGCGTGCGGCAATCCCGCATCTGCGCGGGCGACCGCGTTCTGGTGCTCGGCGGCGGGACGGTGGCGCTCTACGCCATCTACTGGGCGCGGCAATTGGGCGCGGGACGCATCGTCGCCATGTCCCGGTCGGAACGTCGGCGCGACCTCGCCCTCGCCATGGGGGCGGACAGCTTCATCCGCTATGGTGACGGCGAAGTGGGAGAGGTGACCGAAGCACTCGGCGGGGCGCCGGATATCGTCTATGAATGCGTGGGGACGGAAGGCATGCTGGGCAAGACGCTCCAGCATGTCGGCCTGCTGGGCAGGATCGTCTCGCTTGGCTTCTGCACGCGGCCCGACCCGATCATGCCCGCCATCGCATCCTATAAATGCGCGACCATGCAGTTTCTCGTCGGCTACACCATGCGCGACTTCCTCCATGTCGCGGATCGCATGGACAAGGGACATGCCGATCCCAAGGCCATAATTTCCAACGATATTCCATTGGCCGACCTGCCCGCCATGGTCGACCGTCTGCGCGGTCCCAATGACGAGACGAAAGTGCATGTCCTGCTGTGACGGACGATAAGGAGAGGAACCGAGGATGACCGAAACAGGAGCGCCCCGCGCGCTGGTGGTGGGATCGGGGTTCGGATGCCGCATCCATGTCCCTGCCCTGCGCGCCGTGGGATTCGATGTGGCCGGGCTTGTGGGCCGAGATCCGGAACGGACGGCGCGGCGGGCCGAAGCCAATGGCATCGCCCACGCCTTCACTGATCTGGACGAAGCGATCCGGGAGACGGGCGCCGCGGCCGTCACGATCGCCTCCACCCCGCACACCCATGCCGGGCTGACCCTCACGGCGATCCGTCATGGCTGCCATGTCATTTGCGAAAAGCCGATGGCCGCAACGGCGGAGGAAGGGCGGGCCATGCTCGCGGCGGCCAAGGCGGCGGGCGTCACGCACCTCATGGGCAATGAGTTCCGCTGGCTGCCGGACAGGGCCATCGTGATGCGGGCCATAGCGGAAGGGCTGATCGGCGAGCCTCGCTATGTCACCCTATCCTCCTATTCGGCGCTGGTCGCCGATCCGGAGGCCCGAATGCCCCGCTGGTGGTTCGACAAGGGGCAGGGGGGCGGATGGCTCGGCGCCCAAGGGTCCCATATCATCGATCAGGTACGAAGCTGGCTGGGCGATTTCGAGAGCCTGAGCGCCGCACTTCCCACCGTGTCGGAACGGGAAGGCGGAGCGGAGGACAGCTACACCCTCAAATTCCGTCTGAAAAGCGGCGTCGAAGGGGTCATCCAGCAAAGCGCCGGCGCCTGGGGACCAATGGGCGGCATGACCCGCGTGGCGGGTACGCGAGGCACGATCTGGGTGGAAAATGGCGTCGTTAAGCTGGCGACGAGGGAGGGGGTACGCGACCTGCCCGTGACGGACGACCTGGCTTTGCCGCCCCCGCCCGAAAAAAGCGACGATCCGCGCAAGGCCTTCAGCCATTTCGAGCTGGGACCTTATATACGCCTGTGCGAACTCTTGCGTGCAGGCGTGGACAAGCGAGACGTCACGCCCGTGGTCCCGGCGCCGACCTTTCGTGACGGCTTGGCGGCGATGGAAGTGATGGACGCGGCGCGGCTCTCGGCGGCTGAAGGCGGGACATTGGTCCGGCTATGAGCGGCGAGGACAGGAGCGAGCAGGGCGTGCGCTTCTTCGGTGATGTCATGGGGTCGGACATGGCCGATGGCATGCGCCGGGAAATGGCGGAAACCCGACATTTCGGTGCAGAAACCGCACGGTTCAGC
>JASGGS010000168.1:0-9253 GCA_047602685.1 Sphingobium sp. | reverse complement strand
AAGTCTTACCCGGACATCCCTTTGAAGGAACTGACTCCTGGCACCGCACCCTTAGCCGAACAATTTTACAAAATCCTGATCGAGGACCGCGCGTTCAGGTCCATGAGCGAAAGCGAAAAGCGTTTTTTCTCGGACTTTCTTTTCGATGCGCTGGTCCGCGCTCCACGCAGTCGCATTTTGCATCGCCAGGAACTCGATAATAGCCGCGCGGCCATCCGCGCACATCTCGAGCGGACCCTCCATATACTCTCCACAAGCGCCCCGTTTCTCGCGCAGCCAGCGCCGAAATCCGATGCGTCCATTTACCAGGAGCAGCAGTGATGACTGTGTTGAAGGTCAATCCATCGCCCGATCCGCTCGATGGCATTGCCGAAACCCTCGACCGCGCCGCGGCCGCCGCGATCGCCCAGGCGACGCATGGCCTGTCTCCCGCGACCATGATGCTTGCCGCCGCCGACTGGGGCCTTCATCTCCTGACGTCGCCCGGCAAGCAGTTGCAACTCGGCGCCAAGGTCGCGCGCAAATATATGCGGCTCTTCGATTATGTGGGGCGCAGCGCGCAGAACGCGGACGCCACGCCCGCGATCGAGCCGCTCCCGCAGGACCGGCGCTTTTCCGATCCGGCGTGGAAACAGCCGCCCTTCAATCACATCGCCCAATCCTTCCTCCTGAATCAGCAATGGTGGCATGCGGCGACAACCGGCATCGGCGGCGTGTCCAAAGCCCATGAAGCGCAGGTGGCATTCGCGGCACGGCAGATCCTCGACCTGTTCGCCCCGACCAACTTCCTCGCCACCAATCCGGTCCTGCAACGGCGCATCCTGGAGACCGGCGGCCAGTGTCTCGTAGAAGGATTCCAGCACCTTATTGACGACATGCAGCGCACGGTCCGCGGCGAGCCGGCAATAGGTACGGACGCATTCCCGGTCGGAAAGAAGGTGGCAACCGCCAAAGGACAGGTGGTCTACCGCAACCATCTCATCGAGTTGATCCAATATGAACCGACCACCGACACGGTGCGACCCGAACCGATCCTGATCGTGCCCGCCTGGATCATGAAATATTACATCCTTGACCTCTCGCCGCAGAACTCGCTGGTTCGCTGGCTGACCGATCAGGGTTTCACCGTCTTCATGATCTCCTGGCACAATCCAGGCAGCGAGGATCGCAATCTCGATCTCGACGCCTATCGGAGGCTGGGACCGATGGCAGCGCTCGATGCGATCGGCGCGATCACCGACGGCCAGAAGGTGCATGCCGCAGGCTATTGCCTGGGGGGCACGCTCCTGTCCATCGCCGCAGCCACCATGGCGCGCGACGGCGACGACCGCCTCGCGAGCGTCACCCTGTTTGCCGCGCAGACCGAGTTCAGCGAGCCAGGCGAGCTTGGCCTCTTCATCGACGAAGCGCAACTCAACATCCTCGAGAACATGATGTGGGGGCGCGGCTATCTCGACAGCGATCAGATGGGCGGGGCCTTCCAGATCCTGCGATCGAACGACCTCATCTGGTCACGGCTGCTCTCGACCTATCTCATGGGCGAGCGCGAGCCGATGAATGACCTCATGGCCTGGAACGCCGACGGCACGCGCATGCCCTATGCGATGCATAGCGAATATCTCACGCGGCTTTTCCTCAACGACGATCTCGCCGAGGGCAAGCTGAAAGTGGACGACCGTACCATCGCCCTGTCCGCAATCCGCGCGCCCATCTTCGTCGTAGGCACGGAGCGCGATCATGTCGCGCCCTGGCAATCCGTCCACAAGATTCATCTGCTGACCGGCGCCGAGATCACCTTCGTCCTTACCAGCGGGGGGCATAATGCCGGCATCGTTTCGGAGCCGGGCCGCAAGGGCCGTCGCTATCATGTGCTGACCCGTGAGGCTGACGGACTATCTTATGACCCGGAGGAATGGCTGGCGCGCGCGGCGCGGAAGGACGGGTCCTGGTGGGTCGAATGGGGCGAATGGCTGGCGGCCCGCTCCGGCGAGGCCGTCGCGCCGCCGCCGATGGGGTCACCGAACAAAGGTTATGCGCCGATCGCGCCCGCCCCGGGCCATTATGTGCTGGAGCAATGAACCATGAGCGAGCAGGATTTCATCGAGAACAAGACCTTCCTCGAGATCACAGTCGGGGAGGGCGCCAGCGTCACCCGCACGCTCTCGCGGCAGGACATCGCCTTGTTCGCGTTGGTATCGGGCGACGTCAATCCCGCGCATCTCGACGAGGATTATGCCGCGACCGACATGTTCCGCCGGGTGATCGCCCATGGCCTGTGGGGCGGCGGGCTGATCTCGGCGGTACTTGGCACCGAATTGCCGGGACCGGGCGCCATCTATCTCAGTCAATCGCTGCGCTTCCTGAGGCCCGTCGGTCTGGGCGACAGCATCACGGCGACCGTCACGGTGCTGGAGAAGCATCCCGACAAGCGCATCGTTGTCCTCGACTGCCACTGCACCAACCAGCATGGCGAGGAGGTCATCGTCGGTCAGGCTGAAGTCAAAGCCCCAAAGGAAAAGGTGCGCCGACCGCGTATCGCCTTGCCCGATATCCGCCTGTCGGATCATGACGGCTATCGCCGTCTGATCGCGGCGGCCGCATCCCAGACACCTGTCGTCACCGCGGTCACCCATCCCTGTTCGGCGGCCGCACTGGTCGCGGCGATCGAGGCAGCGGAAGCGGGCCTCATCGAGCCGATCCTGATCGGTCCCGAGGAGAAGATCCGAAAGGCCGCCGAGGAAGCAGGCAAGGACATCTCCCTGTACCGCCTCGTTCCCGCCGCCCACAGCCACGACGCGGCCGCCAGGGCGGTGGCGCTGATCTGCGACGGTGAAGCGCGCCTCCTGATGAAGGGCTCGCTTCACACCGACGAATTGATGGGAGCCGTCGTGGGGAAAGCGACCGGGCTCAGAACCGAGCGGCGCATCAGCCATGCCTATCTCATGGACGTGCCGGGCCATCCGCGCCCGCTGATCATCACCGATGCGGCAATCAACATCGCACCGACGCTTGAGGACAAGGCCGACATCATCCGCAATGCGATCGACCTTGCCCATGTCATCGAGATCGCGCAGCCCAGGGTCGCGATCCTCTCGGCGGTGGAGACAGTCAATCCGGCCATGCCATCCACGCTCGATGCGGCCACGCTGTGCAAAATGGCGGACCGCGGACAGATTACCGGCGGCTTGCTAGATGGCCCGCTCGCCTTCGACAACGCGATCAGCGAGGCGGCGGCGCGCGAGAAGGGTATCGTCTCGCAAGTGGCCGGCCAGGCGGAGATCCTGGTCGTGCCGGACATCGAGGCGGGCAACATGCTCGCCAAGCAACTGACCTTCCTGGGCGGCGCGGACGCAGCGGGCGTCGTGCTGGGCGCACGCGTGCCGATCATCCTCACCAGCCGTGCCGACAGCCTTCGCACACGCCTCGCATCGTGCGCGGTCGCCGTGCTCTTGGCCCGCGCCGCGACCAAGGCGGCGCCCGGCCTCGCGGCAGGAGCAACTGCATGAGGGCCGTCGTCGCGCTCAATTCCGGCTCGTCCAGTATCAAGTTCGCGCTCTTCACGCTCGACGAGAAGGACCGGCCGACACTCTCGGCGGGCGGCAAGATCGAGAAGATCGGCATCGCGCCGAGCCTGCTGATCCGAACGTCGACCGGCGAAACGCTGCACGAACGTTCCTGGCCGGATGGCAGCGCGCTCTCCCATGCCGAGCTGCTCGAATATCTCTTCTTCTGGGCGGGCGAACATCTGCAGGGCCGCAAGGTCGTCGCCATCGGGCACCGCGTGGTGCATGGCGGCACGGAATTTGCGGCGCCGTGCCTCGTCGATGACAAGGTGCTTGAGGAACTCGACGCACTGTCCCCCCTCGCCCCGCTGCACCAGCCGCACAATCTCGCGGCAATCCGCGCCGTCTCTGCCCTGCAGCCAGACCTGCTCCAGATCGCCTGCTTCGACACCGCCTTTCACCACGACAAGCCCGAGATCGCCTCGCGCCTGGCTATCCCGCGCGCGCTCCACGATAAGGGTATTCGGCGCTATGGCTTTCACGGCCTTTCCTACGAGTATATCGCGCGCCGCCTGCATGAGATCGATCCTGACCTCGCAAAAGGCCGCGTGATCGCTGCACACCTCGGCAACGGCACGAGCCTTTGTGCGATGCTGGCCGGCAAGAGCGTCGACACTACCATGGGGTTCACGGCCCTCGATGGCCTGATGATGGGCACGCGCTGCGGCGCTCTCGATCCCGGCGTGGTGCTGCATTTCCAGACGCAGCTTGGCATGAGCGCGGCGGAGGTCGAGGACATGCTTTATCGCCAATCCGGCCTGCTGGGCGTCTCCGGCATTTCCAGCGACATGCGCACGCTATCGGAAACGGCTGCGCCCGAAGCCGATCAGGCGATCGCCCTTTTCGCCTGGCGCGCCGCGCGCGAAGCCAGCGCCCTCGCGACTGGGCTGGAGGGGCTCGACGGCATCGTCTTCACAGCAGGGATAGGCGAGAACCATGCCGATGTGCGCTCGCGCATCTGCCGCAGGCTTGGCTGGCTGAGCGTCGACCTCGACGAGGGCGCCAACAGCGTGAATGCGGACGTGATCAGCAGCGCGGAGAGCCGTGTCAGGGTGCGGATCATTCCCACGGACGAGGAAAAAATGATCGCTCTCCACACGATCTCCACAATAAGGGGGATAAGGGCTGCATGACACCGCTCATCGATTTAACCGGAAAGCGCGGACTGATCGTCGGCATCGCCAACGAGCAAAGCATCGCGGCCGGTTGCGCCCAGGCATTTCGCCAATGCGGCGCGACACTGGCCGCGACGTACCTCAATGAAAAGGCGCGTGCCTGGGTCGAACCGGTGACGAAGGAGCTCGGCATCGACTGGACGATGCCCTGCGACGTGCGCGAGCCGGGGCAGCTGGAAGCCGTGTTCGAGGCGGTGCGCGAACGATGGGACGGCCTCGATTTTCTGCTTCACTCGATCGCTTTCGCACCGCGCGAGGACCTTCACGGGCGGGTGGTGGACTGCTCCGCCGATGGCTTTGGCACCGCGATGGACGTTTCCTGCCACAGCTTCCTGCGCATGGCGCGCCTCGCCGAGCCCTTGATGACGAACGGCGGCTGCCTCCTGTGTGTCACCTTCTACGGCTCCGAGCGTGTCGTCGCGCACTATAATCTGATGGGACCGGTCAAGGCGGCGTTGGAAAGCGCGACGCGCTACATTGCCGCGGAGCTTGGCCCTAAAGGCATTCGCGCCCACGCCATCTCGCCGGGCCCGATCGCCACGCGAGCGGCCAGCGGCATCGACAGGTTCGACGAGATGCTGGAACGGGCCGCGGCGGAAAGCCCGAGCCGGGAACTGGCGCGGATCGAAGATGTGGGCGCGCTTGCCTCCTTCCTGGTCAGCCCAGCGGCCGCGCGCATTACCGGCACGGTGATCCCGGTCGATGGCGGCCAGCACCTGCTCGCCTGATATGCCGGCATGGACGCCCCTTTTCCTGGCAAGCGCCACAACAGCCCTGCCCGCGCCGTCGATGGACATCGTTCTCCTCCGCGCGGAGGTGGAGGCTACCAGCCGTCTGCGGGTCGAGTTGCGCATATTGAACGACAGCGAAAAGCCTGCCGACTGGACGCTTCCCGATCGGGTGGAAGCGGTCACCACTGACTCGCAAGGCTCCGCTAGAACGATCTCCCTTGTCCGCGCCGCAGATGCGGACGCTGCCGTGACTATTGCACCGCATGGATTTGCGAAGGCTCGATACGAGACCGCGTCCGATATCGATCTCGCGGGTGCGAGGATATCGATCCCCACGTGGAAGTCGGCCGAAGTCGAAATCGCATCGATCCCTGCGCGAGCCGGGGCAACTTTTGCGACTGTCGAAGCATCTGGGCCCGCAACACCCCCGCCCATTGACGCGGCGCCAGGGGATCGATCCGCCGGCAATGCCTTTGCCGCCAATCTCGCGCCTTATGAGCCGATCTATGCAGTCTACGGCCCGGGCACGAACACGGCGGCACGCATCCAGCTCAGCTTCAAATACCGGCTGTTCGGGTCGCGACGGGACCATGGCCTCGCTCCGTCGTGGCGCGACGGCCTGCACTTTGCCTATACCCAGCGCATGTTCTGGGACACGGAGGCGCAGTCCTCCCCGTTCCGCAATATCGATTATCTCCCCGAGCTCTTCTATCTCGCACCGCCGGTCCAGCTGCGGCCCGGGTTGACTGCCAGCGCGCAGATCGGGGTCCGGCACGAGTCGAACGGCCGCGCCGGTGATGTCTCACGCAGCTTCAACTCGGTTTACCTCGCGCCGATGGTGGCGACGGAACTCCCTTCAGGCTATCGCCTAATCGTCGGGCCGAGGCTATCGCTGGCGATAGGCGACAAGTCCGACAACCCCGATATCCTGCGTTATCGCGGCATAACCTCCCTGTTTATGAAAGTCGGGAGGGAGGACGGACTGCGCCTTTCGACTTCCACCCGCTTCAACTTCTCGAGCGGAAAGGGCGCGCTTGGCGCGGACCTCTCTTATCCGCTCAATCGACTTTGGAACGGCGGCCCCGATCTCTATCTCTTCGGACAAAGCTTTATCGGCTATGGCGAAAACCTGTTGGACTATAATCGCAAAGCCACGCGATTGAGAGTTGGCCTTGCGATTGTTCGCTAACTAGGGTCAGCACTCGTTGATCAGCGCCAGAAGATGACGGTTGCTGCGAGGGAGATGGCTGAGAAGAAGGCGGTGGGGCATCGATCGTAGCGCGTTGCGATGCGTCGCCAGTCCTTCAGGCGGCCAAACATGATCTCGATGCGGTTGCGGCGCTTGTAGCTAGCGGCGTTTGTCATATTTGATGGGCTGGTTGCGGGATTTTCGGCCAAGAATGCAGGGCTTGATACTCTTGGCCTGCAAAGCGTCTCGAAACCAGTCAGCATCGTAGCCCGGTCGGCGAGCAGCCACTGCGCCTTGGGCAGATCATCGAGCAACGCGGCTGCACCGATATAATCGCTGATCTGACCAGCGGTCATGAAGAAGCTCAGGGGGCAACCGTTCGCATCGGTAACGGCATGGAGCTTGGTGTCCATGCCGCCTTTCATGCGGCCGATCAGTCGTCCGAAATCCCCCTTTTCACCGCCAGGCTCGATGCCGTGCGGTGCGCCTTCAGATAGGTCGCGTCGATCATCACAGTCTTGCGCTCGGCATCAGCGGCGGCCAGCCCTTCCATTATCCGGGTGAACACACCCATCTGACCCCACCGCTTCCATCGGTTGTAGAGTGTTTTGTGCGAACCATAGTCCTTCGGGGCATCGCGCCAGCGCAGAGCATTGCGGTTGACGAAGATGATCCCACTCAACACCCGTCGATCATCCACGCGGGGCTTGCCGTAGCTCCTCGGATATGGCTCAAGCCGTGCCATCTGCTCGTCCGTCAGCCAGTACAGGTCGCTCACATCCTGCCTCCTCACGGATCGCGAAGCAGATCACGCTTCTCATATCAATGGGTCCTGATCCTAGCAACCTGTTTGGCCTCCCAAGCGGATCATGCTATTTTTTTATTTCCCTAGGGAGGAAGAGATGACCCGCGTTGCCCTTTACGCTCGTTATTCCGACGACAAGCAGAGCCCTGCATCGATCGAAGACCAGTTCCTGATCTGTCGCGAACAAGCCAACCGGGAGGGTTGGCGCATTGTGTCGAGTTACAAGGACGCCGCGATTTCTGGTGCGAGCGTCATCCTGCGCCCCGGCATTCAAGCCCTGCTTCAGGATGCACAGATGGGCCGCTTCGATGTGCTTCTGGCCGAAGCGCTTGATCGTGTCTCGCGGGATCAGGCCGACGTGGCAACGCTATACAAGAACCTTCAGTTTGCCAGCGTGAAGATCGTCACTCTGGCTGAGGGAGAGGTTTCTGAACTGCATGTCGGTCTCAAGGGTACGATGAACGCCCTTTTTCTAAAGGATCTTGCCAAGAAAACCCATCGGGGTCTTCGCGGTCGCGTCGAGAAAGGCAAATCGGGTGGTGGCCTCTGCTATGGCTATGATGTCGTGCGTCGCTTCTCTAGCCAGGGTGAGGCAGTTCACGGCGAGCGCACCATCAAAGACGCTGAAGCGGAAATTGTGCGTCAGGTGTTCCGGCAGTTTGCCAATGGTGTAAGTCCGCATGCGATTGCGTGTCGCCTTAATGAAGCGGGGATAGCCGCGCCGACCGGCAAGCTCTGGACATCGACCACAATCCGGGGTCATGCAAAGCGCGGCACTGGTTTGATCAATAATGAGCTCTATATCGGCAAGCTGGTCTGGAACCGCCTTCGCTACCTGAAGAATCCTCAGACGGGCAAGCGCGTCTCCCGCATCAATCCGCAGTCCGAGTGGATCGTTACCGAAGTGCCTCATTTGCGGATTCTGGATGACGAACTCTGGCAGGCCGCAAAAGCTCGACAGGAAGATATCGCAATCCAATATGCCGGCGTCATCGAAGCGACGCGCTCCGCTCACAATGCGATGAACCGCACTCACCGCCGCCCTAGGAGCCTGCTGTCGGGTCTTGTGTACTGCGGCTGCTGTGGCGGATCTTATACCCTTCGCGGGCAGGGGCGGTTTGCATGCTCGAACCATATCGACACGAGAAGCTGTTCCAATGGGCATAGCATTGCGCGCGAGAAGCTCGAAGCACGCGTTCTTGAGGGTCTTCGTGACCGGTTGATGAGTCCCGAAGTAGCGGCCGAAGCCATTCGTACCTGCGTCGAAGAAACCAATCGATTCAATCGCCAGCGGCGCGCTACAGACATCGCCGCTCGGGCTGAGCTCGACAAGGTCCTGAAGGCTATCAAGGGGCTGGTGACGCTCGCGACGGAAGGGAAGGGAACGCGCTACCTTGTCGATCAACTGCTCGAACTCGAGGCCCAGGAAGATGCCATCCGCGCCCGGCTCGCTGCTGCGCCCGCCGATGTTCCGGATATTCATCCGAACATCTCGGAGGTTTACCGTCACAAGGTGGCGCGATTTGCGGAAGCCCTGGCGCATCCGGAGGAGCGGCAGGAGGCAGCCGACGCGCTGCGCGCGCTCATTGAGCGTATCATTCTCACGCCCGGCGCCAAGCGGGGAGAGGTGAACGCTATGCTCCATGGCGAGTTTGGGACTATCCTCGCGTGGCTGGAACGGCGCAATCCCGCTAATGCCGACAGCCCCCCCGATGCTTTCGCATCAGGGCGACCCGGTATGTCGGTTTCTGTGGTTGCGGGAGTAGGATTTGAACCTACGACCTTCAGGT
>JASGGS010000167.1:0-9265 GCA_047602685.1 Sphingobium sp. | reverse complement strand
CGCCACCGCCGCGAAGCCGCGTTCGGTCAGGCTGGCATGGAGATGGCGCACATTGTCGCGCGTCGCGCAGAAGAGGATGGCCGTCTCCGCCTCGTGCAGGCGCAGCAGGTTGACGACGGCATTCTCGATGTCGGCGGGCGCGATGGCCATCGCCTGATAGTCGATGTCGCCATGGCCGCGCTCCTCCGCCACGGTGGAGATGCGCAGCGCGTCACGCTGGTAACGGCCCGCCAGCGCCACGATGGGCTTGGGCATGGTGGCGGAGAAGAGGAGCGTGCGCCGCCCCTGCGGCGTGGCGTCCAGTATCTCCTCCAGATCCTCGCGGAAGCCCATGTCGAGCATCTCGTCCGCCTCGTCCAGGACGGCGACGGAGAGGGAGGAGAGGTCGAGCGCGCCGCGTTCCAGATGGTCGCGCAGGCGGCCCGGCGTGCCGACCACGATATGCGCGCCCGCCTCCAGCGTGCGGCGTTCCTTGACCGCGTTCATGCCGCCGACGCAGGTCACGACACGGGCACGGGCGGCGCCGTAGAGCCATGTCAGCTCCGTGCTGACCTGCAAGGCCAGCTCGCGCGTCGGCGCAATGATGAGAGCCTGCGGAGCGAGGCCATGGCGCAGGCGCCCCTGCCCGTCCAGCATCTGCTCCGCCATGGCGAGGCCGAAGGCAACGGTCTTGCCGGAGCCGGTCTGCGCCGAGACGATCAGGTCCCGGCCCGACGCTTCCGGCTCCAGGACGGCGGCCTGTACGGCGGTGGGCGCGGCATAGCCACGCGCGGAAAGCGCTTCCGACAGAAGCGCGGGGAGGTTTTCGAAGGTCATTTTCTCGTGCTTGTAAGAGGGCGCGGCCGAAAAAAGTCGCGACCGGGCCATGCGCCCATTGCCGGCGGGCAGATAGCGGGAATGGGACGAAAGTACAATCGCTATCCTCCGTCGGGACGTCGAACGTCATGGCATGCAGGGGCGTGACCGCGGATCGCGACGCGGCTGTCGTCTTCTTGCGGGATCAGGATCGAAACCGCGCGCATCGGTCAGGACATCGCCTCCAGCGCCTCGCTCGCCTCCATCCAGGCCAGTTCCGCCGCCTCGATTCTCATCTCCAGGTCGGCGCGGCGCTTCATGAGGTCGGTCATGGTCAGCTTCGCCAGGGCGGGCGCAGCGGAGGCCGGGTCGAACATCGCCTGGTCGACGGCCGTGCGCTCGGCGGTCAGCTTCGCCAGCTCCTGCTCCGCCTTCCTCGCCTGGTTGCGCAGCACCTGCCCCTTTTCGCGCAGTTCGGCATTGGCGCGGCGCTGATCCTTCTTGCTGAGCTTCGCATCGCCGCCCCGCTCCCCGTCCTTCGCCGGTTCCCGGGCGAGGACGAAGGCGATATAGTCATCGATGGAGCCGTCGAACTCCTTCGCCGTGCCCTGATCCACCAGCACCAGCCGGTCCGCCGTCATCTCCAGCATGTGCCGGTCGTGGCTGACGATCAGCACCGCGCCCGTATAGGCGTTGAGCGCCTGGATCAGCGCCTCGCGCGCATCGACGTCGAGATGGTTGGTCGGCTCGTCGAGGATCAGCATGTGCGGCGCGTCACGGGTGATGAGCGCGAGGGCGAGGCGGGCGCGCTCGCCGCCGGACAGCTTGCCCACCTCCGTCGTCGCCTTGTCGCCCGAAAAGCCGAAGCGGCCCAGCTGGCCCCTGACGGCGCCGGGCGTCGCGCCCTTCATGGAGCGGGTCATGTGCGCGAGCGGCGTGTCGGCGCGGTCCAGCTCCTCCACCTGATATTGCGTGAAATAGCCGACGCGCATCTTGCCGCTGGCGGTCATGGCACCGTCCATGGGCTTGAGCTGCGCGGCGAGGAGGCGGGCGAGCGTCGTCTTGCCATTGCCGTTGCGGCCGAGGAGCGCGATGCGGTCGTCCGGGTCGATGCGCAGGTTCAGGCGGCTGAGGATGGTCGTCTCGCCATAGCCCGCCGAGGCGAGGTCGAGGGTGATGAGCGGCGGTCGGAGTTCGTCCGGATCGGGGAAGTCGAAGCTGAGCGAGGGATCGTCGACCAGCTCGGCAATGGGCTGCATCTTCGCCAGCGCCTTGGCGCGCGACTGCGCCTGCTTGGCGGTGGAGGCGCGGGCGGAGTTGCGGGCCACATAGTCGCGCAACCGTTCCCGCTGCGCATCCTGCTTCGCCCTGGCGGCCGCGAGCTGCGCCTGACGCTCGGCCCGCTGCCGCTCGAAGCTGTCATAGCCGCCGGGATAGAGGGTGAGGCGGCCGCGCTCCAGATGGAGGATATGGTCGACCACATTGTTGAGGAAGTCGCGCTCATGGCTGACCAGCAGGATGGTGGCCGGATAGGTTTTGAGGAAGTCCTCCAGCCACAGCACCGCTTCAAGGTCGAGATGGTTGGACGGCTCGTCGAGCAGCAGCAGGTCGGGCCGGGAGAAGAGGAGCGCGGCAAGGGCCACGCGCATGCGCCAACCGCCGGAGAAGCTCTCCAGCGGCCGATGCTGCGCCTCCTCCGTGAAGCCGAGGCCGACGAGGATACGGGAAGCGCGGGAGGGGGCGGAATGGGCGTCGATGGCGATCAGCCGCTCATGGATGTCGCCTAGGCGGCCATGATCTTCCAGGCTCTCGCTCTCGGCCATCAGGGCGGCGCGTTCGGTGTCGGCGGCCAGCACGGTCTCGAAGGGGGTGGCGTCGCCCCCCGGCGCCTCCTGCGCGACATAGCCGAGGCGGGCGCCGCGGGGCATGTCGAGCGAGCCGGCATCGGGTTCCAGCATCCCCGCGATCACCCGGACCAGCGTCGACTTGCCCGCGCCGTTGCGGCCGATGAGGCCGATGCGGCCGCGCGGGGGCAGCTTGGCCGTGGCGCCGTCCAGGATCGTGCGCCCGCCGAGGCGGACGGTGATGTCGGTGATGGTGAGCATGGGCGCGCTCCTATCACCGAGCGGACGGGGCTGACAACTTCCCTGGTTTCCCTACCCCCTGGCAGGGCGCGGCCTCAGCTTCTTTTCAGGAATATGGAACGATATGGACCATATTATCTTCAATAATGGAAAAGTCCTGTCGGGCGGACGGCCCCATATCGGCGCAGGTTCGACACCGGCCCTCCCTGTCTTCATCAAGGATTAAGGAGAGACAGGGCTAATGCCCCTTTCCGGGCGCGGAATGTTCCGACTCCGGAAAGGACGGTGGAGGGGCCGGTGGATTCTTTCGCTGCCCGGGACTGCAAAATCGGTAAGCCCCTCCATCCTCCTTGTCCGCGCGCATCGCCGCTGGGCCCTGATCCGGGCCCTAGACCCGCAACCGGCGCACATTCGCCACCAGCAGGACGAGCGCGAGGGCGGAGGCGAGGATGTTCGCCGCGCCCGCGCCCACGGCGCCCCAGCGGGACATGAACGCGACCATTCCGCCGAAGAGCAGCGCGACCGACGCCATGCGGATGCGCAGCGCCGTCGCCGCCCGTCCCGTGCCGATCAGCAGCGGCTCGAACCCCACCGCCATGATGTCGAGGCTGGCCGCGATGCCGAGCAGGACGAGGAGCGGATAGACCGGCCCGAAATCCCTGCCGCCAATCAGGTGCAGCGCCGGGCTGCCCAGAACCGGCACCAATATGCAGGTGATGAGGCCCGCGCCGACCGTGAACCGGGCCGAATTGCGGGCGAGGGTCGCCAGATCGTCGCTATCCTTGCGCGCATGGGCGCGCGCCACCTCCGGAAAGACGGCGCGGGCGAACAGGTCCGACCCGCGCAGCAGGGCGAGGCTGAGCTGATAGGCGAGGCGATAGCCGCCCGCCGCCGCCGGTCCCGCGACGAAGCCGACGACGACGACCGTGAACTGGCGGCTGGACGCGTTGAGCGTGGTGGCGAGATTGGTCTGCCAGGCGAAGCGGATGAGGCCCGGATTGTCCCCGGCCACCCGCGACAGCGGTTGCGGGCGGCCGATAATGCCCGGCTGCACCCGCGCCGCGCCGATCCAGTAGGTGATGGCGGTCAGCACCTCCCCCAAGGCCCAGGCGATGAGGAAGCCGGTGACGGTGGCATGTGCCCAGACCGCCAGGATCGCGCCGAAGAAGCGGGCGATGGGCGTCACCGCGTCGGCCACGGCGCCGAGGGCGAAGCGGTCGTGCAGTCGCAATATGCCGATGGCAGTCGAGCGGACCGACAGGAGGGTGACGAGCGCGAAGAGGAATGCGGCCTCCGCCAGGCTCGCGCTCCAGCCGAAGCGGACGCGCATGACGGCGAGCGCGGCCGCCGCCACGCCGCAGCCGAAAAGGGCCGCCGCCACGTCGAGCAGGAGCGAGAAGCGGATGAGGGCGAGCAGCCTGTCGGTCCGCCCGTCATGGAGATGGCGCAGCCCGAAGCGCACCACGCCCTGCCAGCTTTCGAAGCCGACCAGCGCCGCCACGCCCTGCGCCGCGCCGAGGATCAGCGCGAACTCGCCAAAGCCGTGAAGGCCGAGCGTGCGGGTGGCCAGCGCCAGATAGACGAGGCTGAGCGCCGCGCCCACGCCCTTGCTGCTGAGCAGCCAGCCGACATTGGCGAGCGCGCGGGCGAAGGGGCTTCGCGGAGGGGAGCTTCGCCCGGTGGAAATCTGGGATGTGTCGGATGGAGGCAAGGAGCGATCCCGTCGGTGGTTGCGGGATCGGGAGGCTTCTCCCCCACCTTCCCCCAGTGGCGCCGATATAGCGCAACGGGGGAATCTTTCCAGCGGGGTGGGGGTCGAGAAAGATGCGCCCTCCCCTGTCGTCGCCCCGGACTTGATCCGGGGTCCCGCTTTCTTCTTCAGACCAGCATGTCGAACATGTCCTGCCAGTCCGGATTGGCGCGCTCAATCACGGCGAACTTCCATTCGCGTCGCCAGCGTTTGATGCGCTTCTCATGCTCGATGCAGGTAAGGATATCGTCACCCCGCTCCGCCCATACGAGACAGAACAACCCGTCTCGCGCGCAAAAATCCGATCCCTCGCCGCTGCGATGCTGTTGGACCCGCGTTGCAAGATGCGATGTCACGCCGACATAGATCGTACCGCGATACCGATCCGCCATGATATAGACCCAACCGCCTTGCCGCTCTCGCTCCATGAGCAAGGCATGGAAAGAAGCGGGACCCCGGGGTGACACAGATGCTGGGGCGCATGCAGATGGCCCGTGCCCCCGCCGCCAATATCGCCTAGGGAAGAGGCCATGTCCTCCGCACCATCCCGGCAGGCCGCGCTGACCGTCGGCTTCCTGTTCAACCATGATGCCCTGCACCAGATACGCCACAGCGCGCCCGTGATGACGGAACTGGCCGCGCTGGCCGATGTGCGGGTGGTGGCGCTGACATCCAGCGCGGAACAGGAGGCGGAGGTGCGGGCGCTGCTCGGCGGGGCGGCCGAGAGGGTGCGGTTCGTGCCCCTGGGCGTCGGCGCGCTGGCGCGGGCGCTGGATGCGGTGCTGGGCCTCGCCGTGCCGTTCCGGCGAATCGCGGTGCTGCGCGGGAATCTGGACGAATTCCGCGCGCTGGACGTGCTGGTGGTGCCGGAATCCACGTCGATGATGCTGCGCGACCGGTTCGGGCTGGAATCCCTCAAATTCGTGCGCATCCAGCATGGCTCCGGCGATCGCAGCGTCACCTTCCGCCCGGTGATCGCGCGCTTCGACCTGATGCTGCTGGCGGGCGAGAAGGTGCGCGAGCGGATGATCGCGGCGGGCCTCACCACGCCGGAGAGGAGCGCGCTGGTGGGCTATCCCAAGTTCGACACGGTGGACCCCGCCGCGCCGGGACCGCGCCTGTTCGCCAACGACCGGCCGACCGTCGTCTACAATCCCCATTTCGAGCCGATGCTGTCGAGCTGGTTCGACATGGGGACGGACGTGCTGGACTGGTTCGCCGGACAGGACCGGTTCAACCTGATCTTCGCGCCGCATGTCATGCTGTTCCGGCGGCGCATCCATGCCTCGGTCGAGCATCGGCGAATGCGCTGGCGGCGCGACCTGCCGGGCCGTTACCGGGGCCTCTCCCACATGCTGATCGACACGGGCAGCGCGCGTTCCACCGACATGACCTATTTGAAGGCGGCGGACATCTATATCGGCGATATCTCCAGCCAGATCTACGAATGGATCGCGCGGCCGCGGCCGGCCATCTTCCTCAATCCCTCCCATGCCGATTGGCGGGACAGCCCGGATTTCGCGCATTGGCATCTGGGCGAGGTGGTGGAGGACAGGGGCGCGCTGCCCGATGCGCTGGACCGGGCGGTGGCGGCGCCGGGCACCTGGGCGGAGGCGCAGGCCGCAGCCTTTGCCCGGACCTTCTCCGTGACGGACGAACCCGCATCGCGCCGGGCGGCGCGCGCGATCGCGGCGCATTTCCTGCCGCAGCATCAGGCGAGGTTCAGATGAGGTCCGCCATGACCGGGATCATGAAGACGATGCTCCTATCCCTGCCCCTCCTCCTTCTTGCGACCGTCCTGCCCCCGGCCGCGCTGGCGCAGACCTGCACGGGCGAGAAGACCGCCGGTTCGGTGAAGCTGGAACTGGAGGCGACGCATGTGCGCAGCGGCGGGGGAGAGGTGGCCTTCACCGTCTATGGCGACGATCCCAAGCGGTTCATGGCGCCCAGGGGCAAGCTGCTGCGCGCCCGGGTGCCCGCCGTGGCGCCGGTCACCCGCGCCTGTTTCTGGCTGCCGCCGGGCCGATATGCCACGACCCAATATCATGACGAGAATGGCGACCGGAAATTCAACCGCTTCCTGTTGACGCCCAAGGAGGGCGTGGGCGTGTCCAACGACGTGAAGTCCGGCCTCGTCCCGCCCTTGAAGGATGTGCTCTTCACCCTGCCGCCGGAAGGCCGGACGGTGCGGATGACGATGCGCTATCCGGGTTGAGGAGAGCGGTGACGAGGGCGAGGTCCTCCACCTTGTCCACGTCCACCGCCGCGAGGCCGGAAGGGCTGGCGACGAAGCGCGCGGTCACGCCCGCCTTGCGTCCCAGCGCATCCAGCGCCTGGGCCAGGGTCAGCCGTCCCAGCGCATAGCGCAGGAGCAGGCCGGGGCCGAGGCGGCGGACGATCCGCCAGGGCTGCTTGCGGTCGCGCTCCACCTCCCGCCACAGGCGCAGCGCCGCGTCGGCGCGGGGCGTGCCGAGCCAGAAGAGGTTGCAGCCCGACCAGTCCCCGTCGGCGAAGCGCAGCCAGGTGCGGCGCGTGGGCGGCGCGTCGCGCTCCACCGCGTCCCGGTGGGCGAGCATCGCGACGACATCGGCGGGCGGCAGGGCGGCGATGAAGGCGCGGACCCATTCGGGGCGGAGCAACGCATGGTCGGCCGTGGTGACGAGGAGCGGCGCGCCGGTGAGCGCGAACGCCTCCGCCGTGCTGGCGCTGGGACCGGCGGCGCCCTTGACCGGGATGGTGCCGAACGCCTCCGCATGGCAGCGCACCGCCTCGCCGGTATAGCTGACATGGATGCGGCGGGCGCCCGCCGCGCGCAATGCCTCCACGACGCGGGCCAGCATGGTGCGCCCGCCAATCTCCACCAGCGCCTTGTCCGCAACGCCCGCATGGAGCGCCACGGGATCGCCGCCGCCGCGCGAGCCGGCGAGGATCAGCGCGTCGAAGGTCATGCGGCGCTGCGCATCCGCCCCGGCCGGGGCCGCGCGCGGAACAGCTGCCACAGCACGCCCGGCGCGGCGAGCACGGGATGGTCCTGCCGCCAGCGCGTCGGCTCGATCCGGACACCGGTATGCCGCTCGATCTTCCACAGCGCATAGCGGCCCGCGCCCGCGAAGGTGAAGGCCGCCTTGACGAGGCGGACGATGTTGAGCGCCTTGCCCATGGACTGGCGCCGCCACCAGCCGTCCACCAGCGCCAGGCACAGGGCGAAGGGCATGCAGGGGCGCACCGCGTCGCCCTCCCGCGTCCAGGCGATGCCCGCCGCGTCCCATGCCAGCGTCAGCAGGTCGGCATAATGGCCGGGCGCGTGGGAGACGATCAGCGCGCTGCGCCCCGGCGCCTCGACGCGGAATTCGGTATGATAGGTGCATTCGAACAAAGCGGTCCAGAAATCCGCAGGCTGCGCCGCCTTCGGCCCCAGCACGGCGGCATAGGCCGCAGCCGTCACGATGGCGGACGCGACGGCATGAACGACATGGCCCGCCGCCGCCGCATCCCGGCTCCAGGCAAGGGCGCAGGGCTGGCAGAAGCGCGTCCAGATGGTCGTGTCGAGCCGCCGTCCCGCTGCCGCATCGCGGAAGAGGGCGAGCGGCATGGTCGCGACCTTGGCGCGGACGATGCGATTGCCGACGCGCATTTCGTGGAAGGTCACGCGCGGCCAGACCAGCGGTCCGCGCCCCGCGCTTTCCGTCAGGACGTAGAAGTCGAGCAGGTCGTCCAGCTTGCGCGTGCGCAGCACCGATCCGTAGAACAGGATGGCGACGGAGCCGGGCTCGACGGCGGCGAGTTGACGCGCGGCCTCCTCCACCTCCCACGGCCGGTCGGCCGCGAGGTCCGTCGCCACCCGTTCCGCAAGGGCGTTCACGCAGGCACCAGGAAATC
This sequence comes from Sphingobium sp., assembly GCA_047602685.1. Classification (GTDB taxonomy): domain Bacteria; phylum Pseudomonadota; class Alphaproteobacteria; order Sphingomonadales; family Sphingomonadaceae; genus Sphingobium. The sequence goes on along the minus strand of JASGGS010000167.1, from coordinate 757 downwards.
GATCGGGGCGCCCCGCGTCACATTCAGGTCGCCGCCCGGAAAGGTCTCCCCATCCAGCACGAAACCGCTGTCGATGCGCAGGCGGAAACTGTCCGTATCGGCCCGCTTGTACCCCGCATCGCTCAGCCATTCGCGCTCGGAACCGGTGAGCAGCGCGGGCGCGGACAGGAACATGCGGCGCGGCGGCGCATCGACGCCCAGCAGCTTGAGACCCGCGCGTACCTGGCCGAAGGGTTTCAGCCCCAGCGGCAGCTTCTCCAGCGTGGACCCCAGCAGCAGGTAGAATTCCCGTTCCACCCCGCGCCCGTCGGGCAGTTCCAGCGTGACCGCATCACCCTTGCGCCAGACATTATCGGGACCGCCAAAGAGCGTCTGTCCCACGGCCCCGGCCAGCGACAGGCCGACCGCAAGGCCGTTGAACGCGCCCGCCCGATGGACGGACTGTGCAAGGTTCGTCGCGCGCACGAAAGCGCCAGTGCCGAACAGGAAGCCGCGCAGGCGCGGTTCGACGGCACCGTCATAGCGGATTTCCAGCGGACTGCGGCGCACCGCCTTCCAGCGGCTGAGCGAGGACAGCACCTCGCGCACGGTCCAGCGCCGGGCGATGCCGAGATCGACCGCCAGCGCGTTGGTCTTGCCGGACGGCACCACCGCCATGCGGGGCAGGCCCTGCGTGAAATGGCGCGGCGCGAGACTGAGAACATCGCGAACCGTGCCGTCGCCGCCGTCGACGATGATGGTGTCGATCCGCTCCCGC
>JASGGS010000166.1:0-9356 GCA_047602685.1 Sphingobium sp. | reverse complement strand
GTCGTAGACATGTACCTCATGCCCCGCCGCGCGCATATATTCCGCGACGGTCAGGCCCGCCGGACCCGCGCCGACGATGCCGACCGACTGGCCCGTGGGCTTGCCGGGGACGACCGGCTCGACCCAGCCTTCTTCCCAGGCCGTGTCGGTGATGAACTTCTCCACGCTGCCGATGGTGACGGCGCCATGGCCGGAGAATTCGATGACGCAATTGCCCTCGCACAGCCGGTCCTGCGGGCAGATGCGGCCGCAGATTTCGGGCATGGTGGAGGTCAGGTTGCTGATCTCATACGCCTCCCGCAACCGGCCCTCGGCGGTGAGCCGCAGCCAGTCGGGGATATGGTTCTGGAGCGGACAGTGCACCGAGCAATAGGGCACGCCGCATTGCGAGCAGCGCGCCGCCTGATCCTCGGCGCTCGGCACCGCATAGCGGCCATATATTTCCGCGAAGTCGGCGGCGCGTTCGGCGGCCGGTCTCTTGTCCGGATAGGACTGCTCGCGCACGACGAATTTCAGCATCGGGTTCTCGCCCATGACTCTGCCGCTCCCGATAATTTCTGGAATATGCACGAGTCTCTATGGAGGAAAATGCGCCGCGTCACGCATATCCCGACAATTATATAAGCTATGCTGACCTATTTTTTTGCTTTTCCGGTTTTTCGGATCTGTCTTCTAGGATTGCGAGTGATTATTAGTTCCGTATCGGAACTATTTGCTGTGAAGCCATATCAGGGCCGCTGCTCCCGCGACGATGCGATACCAGGCAAAGGGCGCAAAACCGTGCTTCGTGACGATGGCGAGGAACGCCTTGATGACGGCGAGCGCGACGATGAAACTCACCACGAAGCCGATGGCGATCAGGCCATATATGTCCTGCGTGATCTCGTGGCGATGCTTGGCGAGTTGAAGGGCGGTTGCGCCGACCAGTGTCGGCAGCGCGAGGAAGAAGCTGAACTCGGCGGCGGTGCGCCGGTCCACGCCGAAGCTCATCGCGCCCAATATGGTCGCGCCGGACCGGCTGACGCCGGGGATCATCGCGATGCACTGGACGATGCCGACCTTGACGGATGTGCCCAGGCCGACATTGGCGACGCCGTGCAGTTCCTTCGGCTTCGCGAATTTCTCCACCACCAATATGGCGATGCCGCCCACGATCAACGCCCAGGCGACCACCACGGCATTTTCCAGCAACAGCTCGATATGATCCTTCAGCGTTAGGCCGATGATCGCCGCCGGGACAAAGGCGATGAGGATATTTCTTATAAAATTCAATGAGTTGTTCTCACGCTTCAGGGCGCCGATCCCAACCGCCCAGAATGTCCGCCAGTACAATACGACAATGGCCAGGATCGCGCCCGGCTGGATGGCGATGTTGAACAGCGCCCATTTCGCCGGGTCGAAGCCGAGCAGTTCGGTCGCCAGGATCAGGTGGCCGGTGGACGACACCGGCAGATATTCGGTCAACCCCTCCACTATGCCCAATAGGATGGCGGTGAGCGTGGAATCCATGGATCATCGTCTCCTTGCGCTGGAAGCGTAGGCGAGGGGCAAAGCGGATGCGGCTGTCTTCCGCATTTGGGTAGGGAAGCCTGTGAGCTTTTCGTCGTCAGGCGCGGACCTGATCGCCGAAGCGGCCGTTCCTGCGATAGGTCGACAGCCAGGACGGCGCGACCGCCGCCAGCGGCGTCGCCTGCACGCCCAGCGCGGCAAGGCCGGGCAGGGCGGGATCGGTCACGATATCCTTTTGCAGCATGGCCAACTGGTCGCGCGTGATCGGCGCGCCCGGCAGCCAGCCGGTGAGCCTGGCGAGCAGTTGCGCGGCCGCGTCGGGCACGGGCGCGAAATCCTTGGTCCGGCCGATCGCGTCCGCCAGCCACTGGTTGAACGCCAGCATGCTCAGCCTGTCCGGGCCGCCAATCTCATAGGTCTTGCCCGCATGCGCTAGCGGATTGGTGACGGCCTCGGCCAGCGCCTTGGCCACGTCGCCGACGAATATCGGCTGGAGCTTCGTGTCCGGCGCGATCACCGGGACGATGGGCAAGCTGCGGATCAGGTTCGCGAAACGGTTGGTGGACTGGTCGTCGCGCCCGAAGATGAGCGAGGGGCGGACGATGGTCGCGGCCGGAAAGGCCGCGCGCACCGCCGCCTCGCCCTGTGCCTTGGTGCGGCCATATAGGGACGGGCTGCCGGCATCGGCGCCGATGGCCGAAACCTGGACGAGGACGGGCACCCCCGCGGCTGCCGCCGCCTTTGCCACATGGGCGGCGCCTTCGACATGGGCACTCTCCAGATCGCCTTTCAGCAGGCCGACGAGGTTCACCACCGCGTCCGATCCGGCGACGGCCCGCGCGACGCTCTCCGGCTTGGTGATGTCGGCCGCCGCGAACTGCGTCTGGCCCAGGCTGCCGAGCGCCTTGACCGCGAAGGCCCGGCGGGGATTGCGCTGCGCGATGCGCACGCGCCACCCGCGCGAGAAGAGTTCCTGCGCCAGCGCGCGACCGACAAATCCGCCGCCGCCGAACAGCGTGACCAGTTTGGTTTCCATGTCTCTCGTCACTATCCTTGGTTCAGGTCCTTGGCCGGGGCCTTGGGTTCCGGGCTGTAAGGCCAAGCGGCCGCCGCCCCGATCATGGCCGCCTGTTTGCCCCAGCCCGCCACCGGTTACAACCCGCCGCGGCATGCGGGGCGGGACGGATAAAGTTTTTGCACGCCAAGCCACGGATGCTGTTGACAACCCGCTACCCCCACCGCTAGAGGCGCGCTCCTACCCCGTGCCCAGATGGCGGAATTGGTAGACGCACCAGCTTCAGGTGCTGGCGATCGCAAGGTCGTGGAGGTTCGAGTCCTCTTCTGGGCACCAGTCAACCCTTTTATCGTGCTGATTTTACACGATAAAAGGTAGGGCCAAGAAAATTGACCCCACATTCATTCCCACATTTTGCAATGGTTTCCAGCGGTCGAATACGGTCGGTGGCGAATGATTCATGCTCGCTACAAGAGCGTCTGCATCATTGCCGATGTTGCATTGCCGGTGCTTGCGCGGTGCCCTGCGAGGCAAGGCAATATCGGCGTTTGCCTGCCTCCATGATCGATGCAAGCGGACGGAAACAAAGCGGGGGAGACGCTAACCATGATTCCTTGCGTCGATCCTCGCCTATGATGCGGGGCCGCGTGAACGGATTTACTATGGTCATCCTGCTGTGTGTTCCCGCTGGCTACGATCCGACATGCCTGGCTGCATGGCTTGAGTCCCTCTTGCCTATGCAAAGCCTTGATCTTCAGGGCTGAAACACGCGCGCCGCTCGCGCCATGCAACGCCAGCTATCACCCTGCCTGTCCGTGTCGCAGCCTTTTCGCAAAGCCCTCAACGGCAGTGGAGAGGATCATGGCCGAGACATTCGACTGGCGTTCGCCCGATAGCGACCACGCCTTCGCGGAGCATGGACGTTCCGCCTTCGCTTGGGAGTTCCTGCGGCGCAATCCCGCCTACAGGCAACAGCGCGCAGCGCTGCTGGCACAGGTCCAGGGCGGCAAGCTCCGGCGCTCAAGGATGGAGACGGCGCTTGCCCGCTGCTGGGGCGTCATCGCCGCGCCCGATCCCGATGAAACGGACCCGCAACAGGTTCTATGGCGGGTCGATCTCGATCCAGCCTGCATCCCCCTCCTGCCCGCGCTGCGCGGTGCCGGCCTGGCGGGAGGATTCCGGCTCGACCTCAAACGCCTGCCGCATCGCTGGTCGGGACCGCTCGGCCGCTATCATGCGTCGGTCGATGGCCGCATTCGCGTCTGGCTCGCATCCGATCGCGAAAACGCTTCGCTTGCCGTGCTGCTGCCGATCGACACCGCCTTGCCCGCACGGGTCCAGGCGGCGATGCAGCTTGCTCCGCATCCTCGCGCACTGCGCTGCCTATCCTATAACCGCCTGACCGCATTCCAGCGGTGGCGGCTGCCTCGTCTGATCCGGGCGCTTGACGGCCACATGCAGGGCGCGACCTCAAGACAGATCGGGGCGGCGATCTTCGGTCTCGACATTGCCGCGCTGCCGCGCGTGCTATGGTCGTGCCATTCGGCCCGCAAGCAGATAGCGCGCCTCGTGCGGGGCGGAATGGCACTGCGCGACGGGGGTTATCTGCTGCTCCTGCGTGGGGGGCGCAATCAGGGGCGATCATCGCCAAGGGGCAAGGCATAGCGCCGGGTCACGAAGCGCAGGAAGGTTTGCAGCGCGGGATTGCGGTTGCCCCTGCGCCATAGGCCGGCGAACTCCACTCGTAACGGCCCCTGTGCGCCGTGAAGCTCGCGCAGCACGACGCCCGGTATCGGACTGCCCATCGAAGCCTCCAATGCAAGGGTGACATGGCTTCCCGCGCTCACCGCATGGAGGACGTTCTCCCGGCTGATGTCCTGCACCTCGATCGACGGCCGGAAGCCGGGGGCTGCAAGGTTGGCTATCAGCAACGCGGCCACGTCCGGGCCGGGGTCATGCTCCATGACAAGGAAATGCTCGTCGCGTAGCTCGTGCCAGTGAATCGCTTCCCTGCCAGCCAGCCCATGCCCTTCGGGCAGCGCCACCATGATCCGCTCGCTCCAGAACGGACGGCGTTCCATGCCTTCGTGCGAATCGTTGCCCCATAATATGGCAATGTCGATCGCGCCCGCGCCGACGCCTTCGACAAGCGCGCTGCGATCCCATTCCTTGCCGCTGACATGGATATCGGGGTGGTCCGCCGCAAAGTCGAAAGTGCAGGCACGCATGTTGCCGGCCGAAAGCGACGCGCAAAAGCCGATGGACAACGCGCCCGCCGTTCCGCGCCCCGCCGCGATGGCGTCGGCCAGTAGCCGGTCGATCTCGCCGATCGCATGGTCCAGCCGGAACGCCAGCGCCTCGCCGGCCGGTGTCGCCTGGATGCCCTTGTTGGACCGCTCGAACAGCTTCACGCCTAGCCGCAGCTCGACATAGCGTATCCGCCTGCTCACGGTCGAAGGCCGCAAGCCCAAGGTCGCCGCTGCGCGCCGGAAGCTGCGATGGCGCGATACCAGCAGCACATGCCGCAGATGCGTCAAACCGATGGCATAGGGCATGGGCGGCCATCATGTCCGGCAAGGCGTCGCGCTTCCCGCCAGGCGGCCTCCCAAACCGCCATCTCAAGGGCTTTCCTTTCCGCCATCCGAGTGAGACGTGCGAGCCGATGCGGATTTCAACGGGACGCCGGACTTTCACGTCGGTTGGCGGAAAACTTGCCTCGAAGCGTGCCATCGCGTATCGCTCTGTTGCGAACGTATCGCAAAAGTGCCGGATTTCGGTCCTCCGGGGACGCATGGGCACGACAGCCTGCTCACGGGGAACGAAAGACGGAAAAGGTGAAGCACGAACCTCTCGCGATGCGGTTCTACATGAAGCATCGCGCCATGCTGACCGACTATGCCGCGAAAGTGGTTGGCGACCGTGCGCTGGCGGAGGACATCGTGCAGGAAGCCTGGCTGTCGCTTACCGCACGACGCGGCGGCGCGGACGTGCGAGACCCGGTAAGCTACCTGCGCACGATGGTCCGCAATCTCGCGATCGACATGCTGCGCCGGAAGGCGCTGGAAAGCCGGCTTTGCGGCGGCGACATGGATACCGCCATCCGCACGGTGGCCGACAATCACGGCTCGCCGGAAAACGCGCTTGCTTCCCGCCGCGATCTTGCCTGCGTGCTCGGCGTGCTGCGAACCCTGCCCGAACGGCAGCGGGTGGCGATCGAGATGTATCGCTTCGGAGACTATAAATTGCGCGAGATCGCGGATCATCTCGGCGTGTCCGTTCCGCTCGTCCATCTGCTGATATCGGAAGGTCTGGCAAGCTGCGCGGATCGTTGCGGCCTGGATGGATTTGATCTGTGAGAGGCCGGCTTTTGAAAAAACGGGAGGCTCGCGCGTCTCACTGCAATGAGGTTCCCGCGCCTTCCATCCGCGCAGCGAGTCCAGCGGCCGCCGATGCTCAGCATCGTGCCACGGCAGGAGCTGCCGGTGAGCGATAGCTTGCGGGAGGCTCATCGGCAGGCGTCGGACTGGCTCATCCTTCTGCGGGAGGAACCGGAGAGCGCGGCGGTGCGTGAACGGTTCGAGGCATGGCTGGATGCCGACCCCGATCATGCGCGCGCCTGGGTGTCGGTGTCGGAGGTTTTCGACACCATCGGAGCAACCCGGCCGGAGCTTGAGACGCAATGGCGCGGAGCATTGGCGGGTATCGGGGAAGCGAGCGAACGGCCTTCCACAAGACGGCGATGGTTTCACTTACCCGCCGCACGCTTGCGCCGCCCGATACTGGCCGGCGCGGTCGCCGCCGCGCTCGCTCTATGGTTCGCTCCGTCCGCGATCCTGCATATTCAGTCCGATCATGTGACCAGAACCGGCGAAACCCGCGCGCTGCGCCTCGCGGACGGCAGCGCCGTGCGGTTGGGGCCGGATAGTGCCATCGCTATCGACTACAGCCAAGGCGAGCGCACGGTGCGCCTGCTCGCGGGACAGGCCTGGTTCGACGTGAAGCGCAATCCGGCAGCGCCGTTCCGTGTCGTCGCGGGCGACGTGCGAACGACCGTGCTGGGCACCAGCTTCGACGTGCGGCGCTTCGCCGCCTCGACCGATGTATCGGTGCGCGAAGGCCGCGTTCGCGTGGTGGATTACGGCGTGAAGCCGGCAACCTCGCGCGATCTCTCTCCCGGCGAATGGATACGGGTCAACGCGGATCACGATGTGGAGAGCGGCGCGGACAATCCCGATCTGCTGGGCGCATGGCAGGACGGCAGCCTCGTGGTCCGCAACCGGCCGATTGCAGAAGTGATAGAGGAACTGCGGCCCTGGTATAAGGGCCGGATCGTGCTGCTCGCGTCCGATCTCGGTCGCAAGCGCGTGGATGGCGTCTATGATGCGCGCGACCCGGCGCGCGCATTGATCGCGCTCGTCGGGCGAGCCGGGGGCAAGGTGCATACGATCACGCCGTGGCTGATCGTGATATCCTGAAAGCGGCGTATTTTCTTTGGGTTACAGCCTGCCGCTCGCCCCGTGAAAATTTTCTTTGAAAAAAGGATGCCCACGCCCGTCTCACTCTGACCAGCCACTAGATGCAGTTCGTTCGCAATAGCATCTGGCTTGCTCGTGAAGGAGATTCGATTGATGCGTGGGGGAATGACATTCGGGGGAAAGAAGCGGGTTGCGATTTCCGGCGCGTTACTGGCGGCATCCCCTTTGGCAATGATGGTTGCGATCACGCCGGCCCTGGCGCAGGCGGGCGAAACGCGCGCATTCGATATCCCGCGCAGCCGTTGCAGGACGCCATTGTGCTGTTCAACCGGCAGTCGGGCATTCAAATCACCGCCGATGGCGGCGTGACGGCTGGCCGCACCTCGACGGCGGTGAAAGGCAATCAAACCCCTTCGCAGGCGCTCAGCATACTGCTTTCGGGAACCGGCCTCACATGGCGCTGGCTGGATAGCCGGAGCGTTGCACTTGAACGTGCCCCACAGGCTGCTGACGGCGCGGTTCAACTTGGTCCGGTGCGGGTCGAGGGAGCGGCAGGATCGGGCGCTGGCGGTGTTGGTTCAGGTTGGTCACGCGATCCGGGTGCGACAGAGGGAACAGGTTCATACACCACCCGAGCGCTCACCATCGGCAAATCGCCACAATCTCTGCGCGAAATCCCGCAATCCGTCAGCGTTGTCACTCGCCAGCGGATTGAAGATCAGAATTTGACGACGCTTGACGAAGCGATGGCACAAACGACCGGAATCATCGTGAGCAATGCCGGTGGTTCGACTGCCAATGTTGGCCTCTCATCGCGTGGCTTCACTATCTCATCGATTCAGCGTGATGGCGTCCCGACACAGAATTCCGTCTCGCAGCCCGATCTTGCTATCTACGATCGCGTAGAGGTTCTGCGCGGCGCCGCCGGCCTGTTCACTGGCGCAGGTCTGCCTGGCGGCACAATCAATCTCGTGCGTAAGCGCGCGCTAAACAGCACACAATTCCAAGGGACGGCGATCGCTGGGACGTGGAGCAACTTTAGGGCGGAAGCCGATGCTACCGGCCCGTTGACCGCCTCCGGTGCAGTGAGAGGGCGCATCGTCGGCGTATATCAGAACCGCGACTATTTTTTCGATGCCAAAAGAACCGACCGGGGGCTTATCTATGGCCGGTTAGAGTTCGACTTATCGCCCGATACCGTTCTGTCGCTTGGCGGCATCTACGAACATCGTGAAACCCCATACACCAACGGCCTGCCCTTCGCGACAACAGGGGCCAATCTGCACCTCCCGCGATCCGTATCCCTTGCGGCTTACTGGAGCACATGGACCTTCAAGAAACCGGAGTTCTTCGCTGAACTAGAGCACCAATTCGGACCGGATTGGAGCCTCCGCGTTTCCGCCACACGATCGAATGAAAACAGCATCTACAAGACTGCCAGTGCTTTCGGTGCGGTCAATCCGGTCACTTTGCAAGGGTCCATGATATCTTCTACGACTTACGAAAACCGGCGAATTCATCAAGATGGCATCGATATTGTCCTCAATGGAAAATTCGACCTGTTTGGCCGCGAACAAGAAATCGTTGTCGGCGCTAACTATGCCAGTCGCGTTCAGAAAAGCCGGATGGCGACCTTGCCTTATTCCTATCAGGTTGACCCGTTCAACTTTGATCCCGCGTCCATTGTAGAGCCGATATGGCCAGCATGGACCAGTGGTTCGTCAACCGACGTGGAGCAGCTGGGGGGACATGCCGTGCTCCGGCTCAACCCCTTCGACCACCTGAAAATCGCCATTGGAGCCCGTCTATCTGGTTATTCCCTCAAGGGCCGCAATCTCCTGACGAATATTGTCACCCAAGACTATAAACGGAATAATGAAATTACACCCTACGCCGGTATCGTTTACGATCTAAATGATCGCCTATCGGTATATGCAAGCTATGCCGACATCTTCCAAGTTCAGAACAACTTTACTTTTGAAGGTGAAATGCTGACTCCCATTGTCGGCACTAATTATGAAGCTGGCATAAAGGGTGAATTTGCTGATGGAGCGCTCAATGCGTCCGTGGCCGTGTTTCGGATTGACCAGAGCAACCGCGCGCAGCTCGATCCCGACCATCCGACGCCCTGCGCAGGTTCGCCGAATGGGACGTGTTATATCGCCGAGGGCAAGGTGCGTAGTGAGGGCATAGAATTTGAAATCACCGGAAAAATATTGCCAAATCTAGATATCGTGTCCGGTTACACCTTCAATAAGACAAAGTATCTTCGAGATAGAACCGCCGGCGGTGTTCCTTCTGCCAACGAAGGTCAGACATTTTCTTCACAAACTCCTAAGCATCTATTCCGCCTGTGG
>JASGGS010000165.1:0-9413 GCA_047602685.1 Sphingobium sp. | reverse complement strand
CAGGCTTTCGATGCGGCGGAGTATGTCGCTCGCCTCGTCGGAAGCGCCGCGCGCCTCCCCCAGTATCTCCGGCAGGTAGATCTCGCCTGACATGATGCGCTGCAGGGCATCGACAATGGCGCTGCGCTTCATCGACTTGGGGATGAAGCCCGCCGCGCCCACCGCCAAGGCCTCCTGCACCACGGCTCAGTCGAACGCGCCCGACACCATGGCGATGGGCAGGATCGGGAAGCGCTGCCGCAGCAGCCGCAGCCCGTCCAGCCGCTTCACGTCGGGAATGTTGAGGTCGAGGAGAACGAGTCGAAATTGCTCTGCTTCTCCAGCGTCGCCAAGGCCTATTCCAGCGAGGACGCCTCGAAGCTCCTGCGCAATGAGGGCATCATCAGGCAGGACACGGATTATTCTTCCCATTGACGGGTCAACTCTCACACCGATGGACCAGCCGAGGACATCATCTGCTCGGTCGATCCTCATTGCTATATATCGCATCTTTCCGCGCTTCAGCGCTATGGCCCCAGTAACCGTCCCCCACCAGCCTCTTCCTTACAGAGCCCGTCCCCGTTCTAAGGCGAACGCTCGTCAAAACATAGATGGAGCAGGACTATGAGGAATGCCTTGAGAGCTTCGGCGACGGGATCGAACTGGCGAAAGCCGCGACACATCCGGAAACTGTTCATGGCCGGGCAATCGAAATAGACGCGACGAAATTCGCCGGAGACAGTTCGCCATCAAGGGAAGCCCCTCGCGCATCGCAAAATGGGGATGGCTCTTTCTACCGTACAGCATTTCCGATCCGGCGATCCTTAACTCCACATGTCCACACAAATGCTGTTCATGAGAATCAGGTATCAGAGTACCAGCGCCTTAGAAGCCCGCTCATCTCCTCATCACGCACAAAAAATCCCACCACCGCAACTCAATGTTGCACCCATGATGCCCATCTATCGCTTTGTTTCCGGTCACTTTGCGAATAGGCAGGCGACCCGATGAACGCCGCCCTGTCCTGGTCCCAAAATTACGATCCGCTGGGCAATATGGCGGCGTCCGTGGTGCTGTCAGCCCTGCCCGTCGCGACATTATTGGTCGCTATCGCGGTTTTCCGCATGCGGGCACCGCTGGCTGCACTTCTGGGACTTGCCATGGCGCTGGCTGTCGCTATCCTCGTCTATCATATGCCGGTACGGATGGCGGCGGGCGCCGCGATGCTGGGGGCGGGCTATGGGCTGTTGCCGATTGGCTGGATGGTCCTCAACATCCTCTTCCTCTATCGCCTGACCGTCCATCATGGCCTGTTCCAGCGCCTTCAGCACCAGATCGCGACGATCACACCCGATCCACGTCTGCAATTGCTGCTCGTCGCCTTCTGCTTCGGTGCCTTTTTCGAAGGCTGTGCGGGTTTTGGCGCGCCAGTGGCGATCACCGGGGCCATGCTGGTCGGCCTCGGTTTCCAGCCCGTGGGCGCGGCGCGACTTGCCCTGATCGCCAATACCGCGCCCGTCGCCTTCGGATCGCTGGGCGCGCCGATCATCGCGCTGGCCGCCGTCACAAAGCTACCCATCGATCAGCTCTCCGCAATGGTCGGACGGCAATTGCCGCTCTTCTCCATCCTCATTCCCTTCTGGCTCGTCACCGCCTTTGCCGGATGGCGCGGCATGAAGGAGGTGTGGCCCGCCATTCTCGTCGCGGGCGTGGCCTTTGCCGTGCCGCAGTTCCTCGTCTCCAATTTCCACGGACCCTGGCTGGTCGATGTCGTGAGCGCCCTGTCGTCCATCGCGGCGCTAACCGGCTTCCTGCGCTGGTGGCGTCCGGCGGCGCTAGCCGAGGACGGCGTGAAACAACTACAGCCCTGGCGCGCCTGGCTCCCCTGGCTGATCCTGTCAGGTGGCGTCTTCCTCTGGGGCCTGCCACAGGTGAAGGTAGCGCTCGACGGCCTGTTCGCGCCGCAGTTCGCCATGGGCTGGCTCGACGGCCTCGTCATCCGCATGCCGCCGGTCGTTCCGGAACCCCATGCGGAGGCAGCCCTCTTCACCTTCAACCTCCTCTCCACCACGGGCACGGGCATATTGCTCTCCGCCCTGCTAGCGGGTCTTGCGATGGGCGCCCAGCCGCGAGCGCTGGCGAGCATATGGGTAGAAACGCTGCGCCTATCTCTTCTTCCACTCGCGACCATCGCGACGATGCTCGCTCTGGGCTATGTCACCCGCTATTCGGGCGCCGACAGCGTCATGGGCCTCGCCCTTGCCCATAGCGGATGGCTCTATCCCTTGTTCGGCACGATGCTCGGCTGGCTGGGCGTCGCGGCGACCGGCTCCGACACCGCCTCCAACGTCCTCTTCGGCGGGCTTCAGCGCACCACGGCGGAGCGGATCGGGATCAGCCCCGTGCTGATGGCTGCGGCCAATTCGACGGGCGGCGTGATGGGCAAGATGGCGGATGCGCAGAGCATCATCGTCGCCGCAACCGCAACCGGCATTCGCGGCAAGGAGTCCGACATTCTCCGCTATGTTCTGTTCCACAGCCTCGCCCTCGTCATGCTGGTCGGCCTGCTGGTCCTGGGTCAGGCCTATATCTGGCCGCTCAGCCTGATGGTGGTGCGATGACGACGGACATTTCAGGCCTCACCAGCGCGCCCCCGGCCCCGCGCCAGATGCTGGGCACGCTGTTCGAGGAGGCGATCAACGCGATCTCCGCCTCACACGCCATGCCGTCTCGCTTTCCGGCTCCTATTGGCGCGGGCCGCACCCTGCTGATCGCCGTGGGCAAGGCGGCGGCGGAAATGGCGGCAGTCGCGACGGAGCGTGTCACCGGTCCGCTCTCCGGCCTCGTCATCACACGCACCGGCCATGGGGTCGATCAGGGACGGCTCGAGTCCCGGCTTGACTATATCGAGGCGGGGCATCCCGTGCCCGATGCGGAAAGCCTCGACGCCGCGGCCCGCGCCCTCGCCATGGCCCGCGAACTGGAGCCGGGCGACCGGTTGCTGGCGCTCATTTCCGGCGGCGGGTCGGCGTTGATGGCGCTGCCCGTGCCGGGCGTGACACTGGCCGACAAGCAGGCCGTGACGGGCATGCTGCTGCGGTCGGGCGCGATGATTTCGGAAATCAACTGCGTCCGCAAGCACCTCTCCCTCATCAAGGGCGGCAGGCTCGCCGTCGCCGCCGCGCCTGCCAGCGTGCAGACGCTCATCATTTCCGACATTCCGGGTGACGATCCCTCCTTCGTCGCGAGCGGCCCGACCGTCGCCGACCATAGCACGCTGGCGGAGGCGCGGGCAGTGCTGGACCGTTATGGCATCGACGCGCCCGAAGCGGTGAAGAGCGCGCTCGCCGACGACGCGAACGAAACGCCCCATGCCGATAGCCTCGGCCTCGCCGGCAGCGAGGTCAGCGTCATCGCCAAGGCGCGCGACGCGCTGGCGGCAAGCGGGCGGCTGGCTGAATCCTTCGGCTATCGCGTGACCGACCTTGGCGACCGGCTACAGGCGGAGGCGCGGCATCTGGGCGCTGGCCATGCGGGCCTTGCCCGGAGACTGGCCGCCGACGGGTTGCCGCGCGTGATCCTGTCCGGTGGAGAGACGACCGTCCGCGTCACCAATGCGGCGGGGCGCGGCGGGCGCAATCTCGAATATCTGCTCGGCCTTGCCATCGCGCTGGATGGGGCGCCGCGTATCCACGCCATTGCCTGCGACACGGACGGGATCGACGGGACGGAGGATGTGGCAGGCGCGATCATCGGTCCGGACACGCTGGCCCGCGCCGCCGCTCTGGGCCTCGACCCGGCGGCGGCGCTCAAGGCCAATGAAAGCTACCTGTTCTTCCGCGCCCTGGGCGATCTGGTCGTGACCGGCCCGACGCGGACCAATGTCAATGATTTCCGGGCGATCCTGATCGAAGGGGCTGACTGAGGTCCAGCTTGCTCGCGACCATTTCCTTCGTCGCGCGCTCGATGGACCAGAGCGTGTCCGGCCGCACCGGATCCCAGTCTATCGCCTGCCCATTGGTCGGGATTGCATAGGTCGCGACGTGGGTGAGGTCCGTGCCGGTTGCCGCAACACGGATCGCATAGAGTTCCGGCCGGTCATGCCCGGTCACATAGAGGAGGCCATCCCTGCCCCACTGCGCGCCGGAGCAGCTTTTGGGAGCAAAACGCTCCAGCAGGCTGTCCGGGAAATGGAAACGACGCTTCTCCCGATAACGATCATCCAGTTCAACCAGCAGGGTATCGCGGTGATCGCGCCCCGCTTCGCCACCCTTGCCATCATAATTGGCGAACACCGCCCACCAGCTTCCGCCATGACGGGTCAGCACGGTCAACGATCCAGGGAAGCCATTGAGCGGGATGGTCCGCTTGTGCCGCAGCTTCCCCGTATCGAACAGCTCGATCATGGAGGCATGGGGCACGTCCGGATAGTTGGACGCCGCGCAGACCAGTTCCCGCTTCACCAGCGTACAACTGTTCATATGCCGGAAATGCCGGGGATCGCCCTCCCAATGATCGACGCGCTTCCCGGTCGCCTTGTCATATTTGCCGATCTCGTGATTGGAGATGGCGTAGACATGAGATGCGCCCGCGGCGACGCCCTGGTTCGCCTCCGGCGCCGCAATGCGGTCGACGGAGGCGGCGAGGAGAAACAGGAGATACAGACTCATCAGAATTTCGCCGATATGCCGGCATAGAAGGTCCGGCCATAGCGTTCATTCTGGATGATCCAGTTCTTGTTGCCTCCCTGATATTGGCGGGTCGGCTCGTCGGTCAGGTTCTGCGCCTCGAAGAAGATGCTGGCCTCCGGCACGATCTGGAAACTTGCCTTAGCATCGAGGCGGCGCAGGTCGTTATTATACTGGTCCGCATAAGGGGTGGTGATCCCGCCTGCGCTCAGCAGGGCATAGCCGGTATTGTGATAGGATATCGACGCCTGCACGATTCCCTTTTGATAGAAGAGCTTGGCGCCATAGAGATATCGGGACTGACCGGGGAAGGTCGAGGTCCGCACATTCTTCCCGTCCGTGATCTTCAGCTTCGAATCCGTGAGCGTCCCGTTCAACGCGATGCCGAAGCCGGAGAGGAGACCGGGCAGGAAGGTGAATTGCTGCTCATATTGCGCCTCGATACCGATGATGTCGCCTTCATCTGCATTGAGAGGCTGGGAATAGCTGACCTGCTGATAGCTGGTGCCGTTGAAGGTCGCATTGAACAGCGTGTAGCTTTGCGTGAAGATCGGATTCTTGATGAACTTGGCGAACACGCCGAAGCTGAGCAGGCCGCCGGGCGCGAAATACCATTCGGCCGTCGCGTCGAGATTATCCGCGCGATAGGGTTTCAGATCCGGATTGCCCATGGAGACGGCGACGGATGGCGCGCCGCCGTCCACGCCCGGATCGACGGTGACCGTGCCGCCGGGCGACAGGCTGTTATATTCCGGACGGCCAAGACTGCGCGAATAGGCGAAGCGGAAGACGGTATGATCCGAGGGTTCCACGCGGACGATCAACGACGGCAGCCAGTCGTCATAGCTGTTGCTGCGGGAGGCCGGGATGACGGTGGAACCGCTCTGTAGTTGATAGCCAGTGATGTTGAGCTTCGTATGTTCGAAACGAAGGCCCGGCGTGATGGTGACGGCACCGAATTTCAGGCTGCCCATGACATAGGCCGACGCCACATCCTCGGCCAAGTTGAAGTCGTTCAGCGTTGCATTGGACAACGACGTGGCCGTATCCAGCTTGAAATAATTGGTGTTGCTGAGGTTCGCAGCGGTGAAGGCCAGTATCTTCGCCGGGTCTATGGTCGGCGAGTTCAGGAAAGCGCGGCTCGTGTCGCTGTCGTCGGGATAGACGATGACATTTGAACCTTGAAGATTATTGCCACCCAGCGAGAAACGGTAAGCGGAAGATGCTGGGGCATATGTGTCGTTGCGCTGATCCAGTACCCGGTCGGAATTGCGGTACTTCGCGCCGAATTTCAGGAAACCGCGCTCGCCCAGTCCATAGGTCGCATCGATCTTGCCCTGCCAGATCTCTTCGCGGCCTTCCTGCAAATAATCCTGATATTGGCGGAAAGCCATTTGGTTCGCCGTACATTCCGTGCGCGGGACCGCGGTGTAGATCGGCTGGCTGAAGTCGAAGTCCACAACGCCCGGATTGCAGCGGAACTGCCAGATCTTGTAATTATCCAGCACCTTGTTCCGGGTATAGCCGCCCGAATAGTCCAGCTTCAGCATGCCGAAATCTGTGCTGCCGCCGATAGACGTGTTGAAAATCTCCTTGGCCTTGTAATCGAGGCGCAGGTCGGTGCGGCGCTCGGCCGCCGTTCCCGTCACCGTGCCGGTCAGGCCATCAGGGTTGAGCTGCCAGGCGGAACTGTTGACGATGGCATCCGTCGCAAAGTCGAGACGGTAGCGGGGGCGAACCTCATCCTCCGTGAACTTGCTGTAGAGCGAACGGATATAGAAGGTTTGCCGGTCGCTGGGGTGCCAATCGAAGGAGCCCGTGGCGCCGATACGCTCACGAACGAGGTTATATTCGGTATATTTGATGTTGGTCGGCGCTCCGCCGCGCGCTAGGCCCGCCACCGGACGCCAGTCGTCGGGATAGAAGCCCTCGCTCGCAAAGTCGCGCCGGGAATAGCTGCCACCCAGCACGATGCCGAACTGGTCATCGGAACCGAAGCGGGTGGCGAGGCTGAGGTCGCCGCGCACCGGAACCTTCTTGTTCAGTTCCTGATAACCGGCCTGCGCGTTGATGCCGATATTGAAGCGATCCTTGAAGTCGAAGGCCGTCTGGGTGACGAGATTGACCGTGCCGCCAATGCCCTGCCCATCCATGTCCGCCGTCTTGACCTTTGCGATCTCGATGCGGTTCAATAGCTGGCCCGACACGATGTCGAGCGGCAGGGAGCGCGTATTGCCGTCGGGATTGCCGATCTCCATGCCGTTCAGCGTATAGCCGTTGAGGTTGGACGGCACGCCGCGAATGGCGACATAGCGGCCCTCGCCCTGGTCATAGGTGACGCCCACGCCGGGCAGATGCTCGATCACCTCCGCCACATTGCGGTCGGGCAGCTGGCCGATCTCGTCCGCCGCCGCCACGTCGAGAACGCCGATGGCCGCGCGCTTGGCGTCGATGGAGCGTTCCTGTTGCGCGCGCTGGCCCGTAACGACGATATCCGCGTCCGTGCCTTCCGCAGCGGAGGCCATATCGTCGGCCTGCGCCACCAGGGGCATGCCCAGACAGAGCAGGGCAACGCCTGCCAACAGCTTCTTCTTCATTATGCCATCCCCTTTACCAGCAACCCTAAAAAGATGACGGGCTTGCCTGCCCACCCGCCTCTGACGAGGAGGGCCACTGGGCCGGGCAGATGTTGCTTTCGTGACGGCGCAGCGTCGCATGGATGCAACATTATGTTGTCATGAACGGGACAGCCGGTTGCAATACCGTCACAATCCCCGGACACGGACCTCCAGATGTTGGAATTGAATGACCTGTTGGCCTTCACGAAGATCGTGGAGATGGAGACATTGACCAAGGCGGGCCGGTCGCTGGGCGTGCCAAAATCGACGATCAGCCGCCGCATGACCCGGCTGGAGGAGCATCTGGGAGCGCAGTTGATTCGCCGCAGCACGCATCAGGTGACGCTGACCGAGCAGGGCACACTCTTTTATGAATATTGTAAACGCTGTATCGGCCTGATCCGCGATGGGGAGCGGGCGATCCAGAACCAGCATCGCAATCCGCAAGGGCTGGTCCGTATCGCCGTGCCGCATGAACTGGATCGCGCGGTGCTGGGCCCGCTCATGACCGATTATCTGGAAGCCTATCCCGACGTTCGCCTCGTCAGCGCCGTGACCAATGACCAGATCGCGCTGCTGCGCGACGGGTTCGACGTTGCCATTGTAGTGGGTGCGCTGCCCGCCGCTGAATCCTCCTATATCGCGACCAAGCTGGGCGATGCTGAATATGGCATTTATGCCGCGCCTGATTATGTCGAGCGCAAGGGCATGCCGCAAAGCCATGTCGACCTCCCCCGCTTCGACCTCCTTGCATGGGGAGAGGCCGATTTCCGGGCGTCATGGCGGCTGCACGACGATACGGACGAGGTGATGGTGGAGTTCAAGCCGCGCCTTGTCTGCAACGATCTGATGCTGCTGCGTCAGGCGGTGCTGTCCGGCCTCGGCATCGCGGCCCTGCCCTCCTTCATCTGCAAGCATGACCTTGCGCGGGGCGGCATTGTGGAAGTGCTGCCGGGATGGCGGACGACCTCCACCGTCTTTTCGGCGGTGTTCCCCAATCACCAGGCGATCCCGCCCCATGTCCGCACGCTGATCGACTTTCTGGTCGAACGATTACGACCGACATTTTCGTGGGATGTGCGGCGGATGCAGGAAGCGATGGCCATCCCGGCGGCAATGCATCCGGGTTATTTGTAAGGCGCACCATGTCTTTGCAAGAGGAGGTCGAATGGCGGTAATTGACTGATAATGCTGAAAAACTCCGTCTTGCAGTGATTGCGCAGTCTTGATTCATTGGCCCGACGTTGGGAGACGGGCTGATGATAGGCGATCGGACAGGAGGCGCTGTTCTACAGCTTCAGCCTGGAAGACCATGTTCCCCAGAGCTACCTGCTACGGGCGATAGAAAGTTATATCGATCTTGAGGATCCGGAAGAAGCTGCGGCCATTCAAGTTTTTCGGTTTTCCGACCTGGATCGGCATGATGTGCGGCCTCGGCCTCCCTCTTGCAGGTTTCGTGGCCTATGCTCTTCGGAACACACTTTCGGGCGTACGTCTCTGGATCATGATCGTGGTGCTGGTCCCTGTCACCATTTACGGCTCGGAAGTGATCGCGTGGCCCATGTGGATCACGCTGAATGGTGGGCAGACGGTTGAGATCGCCCGTTTCGCAGCGATACTCAGTCTGATCTTCGTCCTGTGTGCCTATTATTCCATGACCACCGTCTATTTGAAATCGAGGACCCTAATCGTTGCGCAAAAGCCGACTACGACGTGACGTTCAGGATTTTACAAGAGGAGAGGAGTAATGATCGACCGGACGGAGGCCAAACGTGCGGAGGAGGCAGCCCGAGCGAATGCTGGACCGCTCGCCCGAAAGGCTATCCAATATTCCGATATAATCGCCACGATAGTCGAGGCTGCAAAACAACCGGATTTTGACCGGGACGCAGGTTGGGCGATGATCGACATCCCCCGCTTTATCCGCTATGGCGCGTTTCGCGAGGTAATCGATTGGCCGCAATATCGCGACCTTCTGAACCAATGGGCGGGAACGACTGACTTCTGGTATAATTTCCGCCGGATCAGCGAGACTGCAGACAGAGTGTTCTGGGAGATTGAGGAACATAACACACCTAAGGGTGCTCCTGAAACGATCGTCAATTCCATGACCGCCTTCCAGTTCGAT
>JASGGS010000164.1:0-9421 GCA_047602685.1 Sphingobium sp. | reverse complement strand
GAGCATCGCATTCGTAATGCGGGGGTCACAGGTTCGAGTCCTGTAAGCGGCACCAGCAACAAGTTGTTGATTATCCTGACATTTTCGGGCCTCCCTTTGGGGCGGAGAGGCGCGCCGCTCCGGTGTGGACCCGGTGCAATGCGCCTGGAGCGCGCTTGTCGATCTGGTCTATGATTCGTTGCAGGGCGGTCTGGACGGACGGAAAGTCGCCCATGGCGTAGACTTCGGTCTGCGACGGGGCGCGGTGGCCCATGAAGCCTTCCAAGTCCCAGCGTTCCGCGCCGCCGTTGCGACACAGGGTCGCCAGACTGTGGCGCAGGACATAGGGGCGCCATTCGCGTCCGGTGGGATAGTCCAGCGCACGGAGCATGCTGTCCCATGCGCGGTCAACGTCCTGCACGCCCCGGCCAAAATAGTTCACCAGCCAGCCGCGCGATGGTTTCAATCCGTCCTCTGCTGCAAGCCAATCGGCATGTTCGGCGCGCAGCCACTCGTCCAGCAGCGGCAGGACCGGCAACATCGGCCGGAATTTCTTTGTCTGGCGGCGACCGGCGGGGTTGAGGTCGATAGCGGACGAACCAGGCCACCATTGCTGGCGGGAAGGCTGCACCGAAATATCGACCACGGAGCTGGGCCGCGCGATAGTGCAGAGGGTCCCGACCAGAAAAGCATGGAGCGAACCACGCCGCTTGTCCGGCTCGGCCGCATAGGCGAACATCTCCGCCAGCTCGGCAACACCGATGCGGGTGCGCCGCTTGCGCTGCACCTGGGCGGCCGGGAGCGGCCGATAGGTGGGGCGCTTGTCGGAGCGCGGCGGATCGGCGTTGGCGGCGTGGTTGAGGACGGCGATAAGCTGCGCGATGACCGCCTCGACTGCGGCGGGCGAGCGCGGGCGGCTTACCGTCACTTCGCCCGCCTTGTTCTTCCATTCGACGGGCCGCAGGCTCAACCAAGCCCGAAAGGCATGGACAAACACCTTTGTGCAGGCGGCGGCACAGGTCGTTTCCAGACCGAACTTGCCCACCGGGTCCGCGTCCTGCGATTCCAGGAAATCAGTCACATGCTTCAACCGGCCTTCAATCGTATCGCCGGAGAGGCGGGTATCGCCCCATTCAAGGCGATAATCCGCGATTGCGTCGGTCAGCAAATATGCCTGGGCGAGCGCGAGCGGCTGGCCGCAGGCATGACAGAATGCAGGCGCTTCGCTGGCATCAGCGAGATAGCGCCGGTCTAATGCGACGATGCCGCTATCCTCGTCCGCCGTGCCCGTTGATGCGCTGCGGACACGTCGCGTGTCGGGGTCGTACCAGAAGACTGTGAGATTGGGGGACCTGAGCGATCCATCTGCCTTGACGTCCCAATCGAGCCAGTATTTCCCGCGACGATAGATTGGCGCCGGGCGTGACGACATGCAGCTTGTTCCTTGAGAGCCTGAGTTTTTGCGTCGTGCAGAATGTCGATCAGCCCAAGGCTGACGAGCAGGTCGAGGTCGGCGGGTTCGAGGCGGATGCCCTTGCCGACTTCGACCGCGCGGCTGACACGATTGTCGAGTTTGATGATGGGTGCGCTCATGCGGCCTCCGCCAGAGTGACAAGGTTGCGGCGCCGCGCTTTCTCGCGCGGGGGTATCCAGTAGGTCGGCGCGAAGGGCTTGCCGGATTGGTCGACCAGCGGCGGGCGGCGCTTGTCCCAGACGATCCAGACGTAATCGACCTTGCCGCGCTTCCAGGCTTTGGCGCCCAGCGCCGCGATCTGGTCGCCCGGCGGCATGGAGGGGCGCTCGCACATGACCCAGATGCCCAGCGGCGTATGGTCGCTGAACAACCGGTAGCGTTCTTCGCTGGCCAGCCATTTCAGGGGCAGGAGCGCCGCCACCTGATGCGTCACCATGTCCAGGGCGCGCAGGACCATGCGCATCGCCAGACCACGGACGAGCCGGCCATCCTGGCAGGAGAAGGGCGGGTTGAAGATGATGGAGCGCGGCCCCATGCCCTCGAACATGGTCCGCTGGTCGCCCAACATGTCGTGGGTGCCGAGGAAATTGGGCGAGCCACGTTCGAACAGGTCCATGCCGTAGGCGTCGAAGCCCGCCGCAAGCAGGGTCCGAACGATATTGCCCGATCCGCAACAGGGATCGAGCATCACAACATCGCGGTCTATAGGCGCGGCATCGAGCAAGCGGGCGGAAACCCATTGCTGCTCGACATACCAGTCCCAGGGGTGGCGGTCCGCGCCGTCAGGGCGGCGGGTGAGTTCGGCGGTCATGCGCTCCGCCTCCTCTTCCACCGTTCGAACGCATCAGCGTGGGTCGGACACAAATCCTTGCCGGGCGCGGGCGACGTGGCGCAGTTCGAGCAGATCGGCGCGTCGCAGGTCCCGCTTCGACGCTGCGGCACCTTCCAATCGCAGAGAAGGGGCGCGGGTCGGCCGCACCGGCATTTCTGACGGCGGTGGGAGGAGCAGACGATTGCCGTGCCGCCGCCCGGCAAGGTGACGCGCTCGCAGGTCATGCCGCCGCCCCCAACCGGTCGGGATAGTCCGGGCGGGCGACACGACCCGCCGCACAAATGTCGAAACCTTCCGCCCGCGCGATGGCGACGGCATCAGCGAAGTCGCGGGACACAGTGGAAGGGTCCCTGAAAGACCAGTCGCCAAGGCTGCGCAGCAGGTCGACAAAGCGCATCACCTCTCCAATGGGATGACTGATCGCGCAGATATCCCAGCCGGTCGGCATGTGGTGCAGCACCCACATGACTTCGCCCGTATCCTTGTGGATGCCCCAATCCAGGCCGAAAGGCTCGCTGATCCAGCCGGGGAGCAGCGCGCCGCCATTGACGCATCGTATGGGAATGGTGCCGGGTTTCCAGTCGGTCATGCCGCCGCCTCGAACAGCGGTCCGCTGCCGAGCGCCGACGCGGCGGCGGGATTGATCCACAGCACCTCGGTTCGGTCGCGAGCGCCATCCGCCAGAGCCTTGCGCTCGACACGGCGCCATGCGGGCAACGCATCGTCATAGAGGGTGGAAGGATAGCCGGAGAGAATGACCATGCCGTCGAGGCCGCGCAGCACGGCCAGCAGCTCGCGATGATCGTCGGCCGTCATCTCATGTCGGTAGGCATGGCATTTGTCGCCCCGCTTTCGCGCGGTCCGCGTTTCCGGCAGATAGGGCGGGTCGACATAGTGCAGCGTCGACGGCGTGTCATGCTGGCGCATGATGTCGATGGCGGGGCGGCGCTCGACAACCACACCCTGCATGCGCTGGGCGACCAGCAGGAGCGCGTCAGGATAATTGGCCCAATCATGCGCCGGGATGGTGCCCGATTTGTTTGATGTAGCGCGAAAGCCGGTGCGCCCGTTGCCGGTATTATGCCCGTCTGAGCCGAACCCCATGAAGCATCGAACGATGAGGCGGCGGGCGCTTTCGAAAATGTCGTCGGACGGCAGATAGGCCCGTTCGAACTCCACGCGGGAGAAGGGCGTCAGGCGCAGTTTCGCGGCGAGGGTCTCGCCATGGCCGTTGCGCAGGAGCGCCATCAGGTTGACGACGCCCTCGTCAAGGTCGTTATAGACCTCGGCATAGGCGCGTTCCTTGCGCAGCAGCACGGAGGCGACCCCGCCGAACGGCTCGACATAGATCCGGTGCGGCGGGAAATGGCCGATGATCCAGGGCGCCAGCAGCCATTTTCCGCCATGCCAGCGGAGAAGCGGGCGCGTCGGTGATGCCGTCATGCCGCCGCCCTCACAGCAGCACCATCTGCGCGGGTTCCGCTTGCGCGGTGCCGAGCGTCGAGACAAAGCCACGCATATGCCGCGACCACAGGGTCAACGCCGTTGCCGAGCAGCCGCAGTCGGTCCACCCGGTCGGCCACCGCATGAGAGCCGTGACGAAGATGGGATTGAGCCGTCTTCTGAAAGACGGCCGCACGTATCTGCGCGAGCGCGACCTTGCCCACCCCTTGCGCCATTTTCTGCCAGGCTCGCGTGAGCGGACGGCCATCCGGAGCAAAGCCCGCATCTCGGATCGCAGCGGCGAATCGGTCATACGGCGAATACGCAGGTAGAAGGTCAGGGCGGGCGTCGAGCAGGTCGGCCCACCGGGGATCGGCGGGACCGGGGATGAGGACGGGAAGTCCATCGCCATGGTCGACAGCGATTGCTGGCCCGGCCCGCTCCACCGCCCCTGATAGCCTTGGCGCGCCTCCGTCGCCATCGGCGTTGCCCAGGTCGCCGCGACCCGCTCCAGCGGGCGGCCCTTCGTGCCCCACAGTTCCGCATCGCCCTTCTTCGCTGATCCGCTCCGCCAATCGCGGCTCATGGGGGTGGGCCAACTCTGCGTCTGATACTCTAGCCCGATCTGAACCTTTGTTCCGGCCGCTCGTAACGCAGTGCGTCCTTTGATCGTAGCCGGTGATGGCGACCGCCCCCCATTCGGCACATTCGGCGTCATCCAGACTTCGGACAGCCCCTCCAGCGCCGCGCGCTCCTTCCCCCGGTCGCCATTGTCCCGCGTATAGCCGCCCCTCGATGTCCGGGCGGTAGGCCAGGATGATGAGGCGCTTTCGCCCGTGGGAATTGCCGGTGCGGCCCGAGCTGAAAATTCCGCATTCAACGCGGTAGCCCAATCCCTCCAGTGGCGGGACGATGGCGGCGAGCTGTCCGGCCGCATTCCCCGTGACGTTCTCGCGCAGGACACAGAGAGGCCGTACCTCGTCGACCACGCGAACGACCTGATCGATGAGGAACCGCTCGTCGTCGGCGCCGCGGCCTTTTCCGGCGACGCTGTTGGGCTGGCAGGGATCGCCGGAAGTGACGCAATGAACGCGGCCGCGCCACGGTCGGCCGTCGAAGGTGGCAAGGTCAGACCAGACAGGCGCCTGATCCAGCGTTCCCGCATCCATATGGCCGACCAGCGTCGCGGCGGCAAAGACTTCCCTCTCCACGTGACAGACGCTGCGCGCCCGAAATCCGGGGAAGAGGAGCGGCACGGCAAGGGAGACACCGAGGCCGAGGCCATGGGCACCGGCGCACAGGTCGATGCAGGCGAAGTCGCGGGCGGGATGAAGGCCGGGGGAATGTGCAGCCATGTCATGCCGCGCTCCCGGCGCACCCGGCAAGACAGGCGCACCGATCCATGCCAAATCCGGCATAGTCGTCGGCTCCGCTGTCCTGACAGCGCTCGCAGCGGGGTTTGGCTGGCGCGAGGTCCAGCGAGGGCTGGAGGTGGGCGGTTAGGGCGGCGTCTATGCGGTCTATGACCGTCTGGGCGGGGACATCATCGCACCACAGGGTATCCCCGGCCGCGCGGAGGATTGCGCGCCTGGCGACGTCCAGCGCCGCCAGCAGGGGCTTCTGCCGCTCGGCAATGACGGCTTCGACATATTCGCGGATGCCTTTGGCAAATTCCGCGCCCGCTTCCTGCGCGGTGAAGGCATCGCTGCAAGTGACTGTGCCATCCGGCGCGATGCGGAGATGCTCAACCACGCCGTTCGTGATGCAGAGGACCAGCATCGGAACCAAGGGCAGCGAGAACGCGACCCTATCGCCTGTGCTGGACGCATCATAACCCATCCATGCCGCGTCGGTCATGCCGCCCGCCTTTCATTCTCGAAGCGGGCGCGCAGGTCGCGGCCGAAGGTGGAGAGGCAATAGGCGTTGCGGCGGATGCGGATGCCCAGGCCCTTGCGCTCGAAGGCTTCGGCCGTGGCCATGCCGCCGATGTGGATCAGGTCGGGATTGGGCGCGGTGAGGGGGCGGCGCATCCCGGCGGTGAGCGAGCGCGCGATTTCATCAAGCGCCTGGTCGAGCGTCAGGAATCGCATGACATCGCCCGTGCCCGTGGACCGGTGCCGGTCGCGCCAGCGGATGATATCGGCGGGGCGCCGTTCGCTGAACAGCAACGTGCCGTCCGCCGGGAAGGGGGTGAGGTTCAGGGCCGGGTCCTCGGCTATGGCCGTCATCCGGTAATGGGCGGCGATGGCGTCCGCCATGGCGGCGACCTTGCCCGCCCGCCGGGCCTGTATGACGATGATGGTCAACGACGATCTCCGGTCATATCCGCGATGTATCGCGCGATGAAAAAGGGAATGGCGAGCAGGGCGCCGGTGATGAGCAGCGCGCGGACCAGGCTGGGGATGACCCAGCGCGTCCGGCAAGCCTGCTCGCTGGTACGGGCGGCCACTACTCCAGCCCGAGCGCGTTCTTGTAGGTTTCGAGGATGGCTTCGCGCTGCTGGCGATCATCCTTGCTCAACTTGCGCAGCGCGATGAGGGCGCGCATGGCCTTGACGTCATAGCCGGTGGCCTTGGCCTCCAGATAGACATCCCGGATATCGTCCCCGATACCCTTCTTCTCTTCCTCCAGACGCTCGATCCGCTCGATATGCAGGCGGAGCTGGTCGGCGGCGACATTGCCTTCGGACATGGTGATGTGACCTTTCAGTTTGCCAGCCAGGCGAGGAGCGCCGGGCCGTAATGGTTGACGATCAGGAGGGCGGCGGCGACCGCGCCGAGGCGGACGCCCCATAGGAGGGCGGACAGGTCCCCCGGCTCCACATGCCCGGACCAGCGCGAGGGCGCGTGGACGGTCCTCGGCCCCGTGCAGGCGCGGCAATGGCACCGGATGGGGTGGACGGCGCCGGGGGCGGCGCGGGGCGTCACCGCTTGCCCCCGCGCGCGGCGATCTGTTCGCAGCGGGTGCAGCTATCGGGATCATGCGCCGACCAGCGCGTCTCGTCGCCGCGCAGATCGGCCTGGCCGGTCCAGCGGTCCCAGCCGCAATGCAGGCACAGGCGCGGGTGCTGATCGGCGGGGAGGGTGCAAAGCTGCTGGTAGACGTCCAGGCTGAACGGATAGGCGCGGGCCATGTCATGGGCGCCGAAACCGGCCGTGGGATGAAAGCCGATTTCCTCCTGACGGCGGACAATGGCCTCCACCTCCGCCCGATGCTCCGGACGGTGCCAATAGGGGCGGGCGGCCTCCTCTATGGAGAGGCCCGCCGCCTCGCGCCGGAGGCGGACATATTCCCACGGTTGAAGCACCGGACGGGCCGAGGCCATCAGGCCGGAGCGGGCAGAAGAATGACGCATGTTCATCGTTCCTTGCGAAAAGAGGGGCGGGAAAATGGGCAAAGAGAGGGCGTTCCCGGCGGCGGGGTTCGCCGGGGCGACGGGGGAGGATCGGGAAGCGGCGCCTGGGCCGCGCGGATCAGGTCAGGCCGGGGCTTCGCGCGATGGCCGGGCCTTCGTCATTGGCGGGGCGCGGATGATTGTCGTTGGACGGCCGGACCCGCTGGGCGCGCAGGTTCTGGTTGACGACGCGCAGCTCTATGGCCGGATCCGGGCACAGGCTGGGCTGGATGGTGCGCACGATCTCGCTTTGCACCGCGAAGACGTGGCAGCATTGGTCGTTAAGGCACATATGGCGCGATTCCCGCGCCAAGGCCGTGATCTGCGTCGAGCTGCGCACATAGGTGGCGCCGCCGCAGTGGGGGCATGCGATCTGCGTCCCCCGTGTCAGGATGGAATTTCCCTTTCCCATTGGTCATATCCCCGCTCTTTCCATCCCGGCCCCATTGCCGGGAAGGAAACTCTTGAGCCGCGCGAGGACGCGATGCAGGGCACCGACACCTTCCTCCGTCTCGGCAATGGCGCGATAGACCGCCTGCGGCGTGGAGCCGGGCTGGGCGGCCTGAATGCTGTGTGCGATGGCGTCGGCTGTCTCCCGCGTGGCGGCGGCGATATCGTGGACCAGCGCGGTGCGGCAGGCGAGCGCCATGGCAAGCGCCGCGTCGATCTGCATGGCATAGGCCGACAGGATCGGGGCGCCCTCGCCACCGGCGGCGATATAGGCGGCGTCGAGCGCGATGGCCTGCTCCAGCGTGGGCGTGCCCTTCTTCTCGCTGTCGCTCCAGTGGCGGATCGTGCGGGGCGAGCGGCGCGCGAGGCGCGCAGCCTCTTTCCAGCCGATCAGGCCAGCGATGCGCGTGATGGCGAGGCCGAAGGAGAGGGGGGCGCGGACCTTTGTCACAGCCGGAATTCCTTCCCGGCCGGCCATTTGAACTGCGCGTACCGGCACAAGTCACCGTGGAAGCTTACCGTGGGACTGAGGCACAAGCGGTACTGCCCATCTTCGCCGTAGCCGTTCAGGTGCTTCTTGTGCTGGGTGCCTTTCGACTGATCGACGGGAAACAGCATAACCATCCGCTGGCGATCAATCGTCGCCGCCATGCGAACGCAGGGACCCAGAATACCATGATTGACCCTGCCGAGGCGCTCAAACATCCGCCGTCCCCCGATCAGCCTTGCGGCGGGCCGCCTCCGCCGGGAAGAAGGGAACGCCGAGCTGCCTGAGGCACATGGAGGAATGGCCGCGCTCCCGCGCCTGTTTCATCATGTGCAGGATCAGGGCGTCGGCATTGCCGTGCGAATGGGCGGCGGCATGCATCCAGCCCATGGAGATGCCGTGACGCGGGGGGAGATTGGCGGTGGTGCCGAATTCGCCCGGCGCATATTCCACCGTGGCGACCAGCGGCAGGCCATGTGCGTGGCAGAGCATCATGATCTCGTGCAGCCGGGGCGCGATCAGTTTGTCATAGATTGTCTCGGACATCGGTCAGTCCTCCCCCCAATATTCCATGTCGGCATCGGCGCAGGCTTCGGGGCCTTGGCGGCGCAGCCAGCCCTCGTCCTCCCAATAGGTGGGGGCGGCTTCGTCGGCATAGGCCGCAATGCTGGAGCCATCGTCGAACGTCTCGCCAGCGACGGCGATCATGCGCGCCTTGAAGCGGCGGCAGAAATCCTCGCGGTCATCGGCCGGTGTGCCCGGCGACGGGGAAGGAGGGGTGTCGCCGGGCACGGTGTCGGCCGATGCTTGCGCGGGGCTGTGCGCGGCGTCGGCCGGGTGGGGAGGGAAGAGCGTCATGCGGAGAAATTCCTCGACAGGACGCGCTCGATCTCTGCGGCTCGCCTGGCGCGCCGCTCTTCGGCCTCGCGGCGATCCTTCGCCGTTTCGATGTTGAAGGCGAGCATGCCGATGAGCAGGTTGACCAGCAGAGTGCAGCCCGACCATTCAAAGCCGAGGCTGTACTTCCACCCGCCACCAAATCGCGGAGCCGCCTTGTCACCGGCGCGGGGCTGGTTCAGCGGCGCCGCCGATGACGTCATGCCGTACCAGTTGTATCCAGCCTGCCATGGCCAGCGCTCGGCCCTGATGATGAGTGCGCCAATGCGCAACCTGTTGCCGTCGCGGTGGACGAAGGGATCAGTCTTGGCGATGGTCATGCGTCGTTACTCGGTTGCGAAATGGCTTGCGGATCGCAAGGGACGGGGGCGATGCGGCCCGCTATGTCCGCCGACATGCGCAGATTTGCGGGAATGCCGAGGGGGTACATGACATGGGCAGCGGTGATGGGAAGGCCGAGCGCGA
>JASGGS010000163.1:0-9469 GCA_047602685.1 Sphingobium sp. | reverse complement strand
GCGTTCGAGACCGTCCTTGCCGAGGCGACGGGTCGTGCCCGCGCGGGCGACCGCGTTGATATCGCCGCCAACCGCGAATTCGCGCATCAGGCGCCGGTGCTGGTGGTGGTCCTGTCAAAGCCGGTTCGGGACAGCAAGATTCCCGTCTGGGAGCAGGAATTGTCCGCCGGCGCGGCCTGCATGAATATCCTGCACGCCGCTCATGCGCTTGGTTTCGTGGGCAGCTGGCTGACCGGCTGGGCGACATATGACGAGCATGTCCGCGATGCATTTGGGGGTCCTGACGAAAGGATCGCGGGGTTTCTCTATCTCGGCTCGCCGGGCAACGAGCTGGAGGAGCGGCCCCGGCCCGATTATGACGATGTGGTGTCGGTCTGGAAGTGAAAGGCGAATGTCCGCCGCTTGCGCGCATCACCGTATTATGGCACTGATGCAGTAATGGCCGACGATGCACGCCCCGTCTACCTGCGCCTGCGGGACATCATCACCGCCTCCATATTGGACGGTGCCTATGCCGATGGCGACATGCTCCCGTCCGTGCGCGCCTTCGCCGTCACGCAGGGCGCTAATCCGCTGACGGTGGCCAAGGCTTATCAGAGCTTTCAGGATGACGGCATCGTCACCGTGCGGCGCGGTGTCGGCATGTTCCTGGCCGACGGCGCCGCCGCCCGTGTCCGCCAGATGGAGCGGGAGCGGTTCCTTAGCAGCGTCTGGCCCCCGGTCGCGGCACAGATGCGCCGTCTCGGCCTCACGGTCGATGATCTGGCGCTGGGAGAGCGTGCCTAGGCTTACCTGGGCTGGATGCCAATCGGTCTAGGCGCTCAGGTCGTAATTCTTCATGAGGTCGTAGAGCGTCGGGCGGCTGATGCCCAGCAGGCGCGCGGCATTGGAGATATTGCCGTCCGAACGCGTCAGCGCATGCCGTATGGCCTGCTGGTCCGCCCGCTCGCGCGCGGCCTTCAGGTTGACGACGATGCCGCCCTCCGCTTCCGCCTCGGCCGCCGGAATGTCGAGGTCGCCCGCCGCGACCAGCTTGCCGTCCGCCATGATGACGGCGCGTTTCACCCTGTTCTCCAGCTCCCGCACATTGCCCGGCCAGCTCCAGCCGTCGATGGCCGCAATGGCATCGGTCGCGAAGCCTGTGACCTTTGGATTGAGGGTCGGGGCGTGCCGCTTCAGGAAATGGCGCGCCAGCAGCATCGCGTCGCCCGGCCGCTGCGCCAGGGCAGGGATTCTGATGACCATTTCGGCAAGGCGGTAATAGAGGTCCTCGCGGAACCTGTCCTCGCGCATCATGGCCTCGATATCCTGATGGGTGGCGCAGACGATGCGCGTGTCCACCCGGATCGGCTCGCGCCCGCCCAGCCGCTCCACCACGCGTTCCTGAAGGAAGCGCAGCAGCTTGACCTGGAGGGGCAGGGGGATATCGCCCACCTCGTCGAGGAAGAGGGTGCCGCCATGCGCGCCCTCGATCTTGCCGGGGGTCGTGCGGACCGCGCCGGTGAAGGCGCCTTTCTCATGCCCGAACAATTCGCTTTCCAGCAGCGTCTCGGGAATGGCGGCGCAGTTGATCGCGACGAACGGCCCACCGGCGCGGGGGCTGGCATCGTGCAGGGCGCGGGCGATCAGCTCCTTGCCGGTTCCGCTTGCCCCCAGCAGCATGACGGCCACGTCCGCGGGCGCGACCCGCTCCACCATGCGGGCCACCGCCATCATCTCCGGCGCGCCGGTGATGAGGCCGCCTAATATCTGGTGGCGCTCGGGCGCGCGCCGGGCCAGGCGGGCATGTTCCGTCTCCAGTCGATGGACATGGAAGGCGCGCGCGACGATGTGGCGCAGCGAATCGAGGTCGATGGGCTTCTGGTAGAAATCCCAGGCCCCTTCCGCTATGGAGCGCAGGGCGCTGTCCCGCTCGCCATGGCCGGAGGCGACGACGACCTTCGTATCGGGCGCCGCCTTCACGATCTCGGCGAGGGTCGCAAAGCCCTCCGTCACGCCGTCCGGATCGGGCGGCAGGCCGAGGTCGAGAGTCACGACGGCGGGCGATTCCGCTCGCAATATGGCCAGTGCCTCCTCGCGGGTGCTCGCGATGAAGAGTTGATATTCGTCATAGGACCAGCGCAATTGACGCTGGAGGCCCGTATCGTCCTCGACGATCAGCAATTTGGGACGGGTATCGGGCATCAGCCGGTCTTTCGGTCAGGCGGGGCAGTCTGGGGGATCGCGGCGCCATTGTTCCCGACCAGCGGCAAATAAAGCGTAAATTCCGTGCCTTCGCCTTCGCGGCTGGAGACGGTCAGGCGGCCGCCCATGTTGGCGACGAGTGTGCGCGCCTCATGTGCGCCCAGGCCGAATCCGCCCTGCTTGGTGGAGGTGAAGGGCCGGAACAGCCCGTCGCGCAGGAAGGCGGCGCTCATGCCGCAGCCCTTGTCGATAATGTCCAGCCGCGCCTCGCCATCCTCCCGCGAGAGCAGGAGATGCACGGGCGGGCCGTCATCCGCCGTCGCGTCGAGCGCATTATGGACCAGATGCCCTATGGCCTGCGACAGTCGAGCGCCGTCGCATCGGACGGGCAGGGCGGTTTCGCCCGATATCGTCACGCGTCCGCTGGCGCGGCCCTGTCCGGCCATGGCGCGCGTAAGATCGGCCAGGTCGCATTCGGCCTTCTCGCCCGTGCGGCGCTGGTCGGGCCGGGCGAGGCGCGCGATGAGGTCGTTCATCCGGCCCGCGGTCTCCTTGAGCGTCAGCACCATGTCCGCGCGGAATTCCGGATTGTCCGCATGGCGTTCGGCATTGGCGGCCAGCAGGCTCATCTGGCTGACCATGTTCTTGATGTCGTGCAGGATGAAGGCGAAGCGGCGGTTGAACTCGTCGAAACGCTGAGCCTCCGCCAGGGCGCGCTGGTGGCGGCGATCGCTCAGCGTCACGGCGAGCTGCCGCGCCACCACGCGCAGCATGTCCAGATCTTCCCAGTCCATGCGTTCGCGCCCACGCGGGCAAGCGAGCAGGACGGTACCGATCAGTTCGTTCCCATGGATCAGCGGCACCAGCGCCCAGACGCGTTCATTGCCGGCCATCCAGCCGGGCAGGGCATGGGCCAGCGGGTCGGAGGGGTCGAGGAAGTCGACAATCCATCCCCGGTTGTGCAGATGCCCGGTCAGTTCCGCATCGACGCCATGACCGGGCGCCATCAATTCCGGCCAGTTCCAGTCCGCTTCTGGTACCAGCGTGCCATCCTCCTCCCGCAGCATCAGCAGCGCGGCGGGCGAGGATATGGCATGGGCCACCGCGCGCGCGGCACGGCGCGGGGGCAACTCGCCATCCTCGTCCTCGCTGCCCAGCGCATCGGCGAATCGTATCCATTCCTGCCGGTAGTCGTAGCGATGGGCGAAGAGATGCTTGGCCATCTCTACGCGCACCCATGTGCGGAACGGCGCGGAGGGAAGCAGCATCAGGACGATGACGGACAGGGCGAAGACCGCCCCGATCTGCATGATCTGCGTCATCGGATCGTCGAGCGAACGGATCATCAGGATCATCGCGAACAGGACCAGCGCGTAGAGCGCGCCGAAGGCGACGGCCATGATGCGATAGGTCGCGCGGCGCGACAGGGCGATGCGGCGTCGGTCGCGGCGGGCGGTGCCGAGCAGGACGAGGGGCGCGATCAGGCTCATCACCAGGCCGCGCATCTGGCCGAGGACGAGCGCATGGCCGCCGCTCAACCAGGTCAGCACATAATGGTTGAACTCATAGGCCCACAGCGCCGCGAGGGCGCAGCCCAGCCAGCCGACGCCATTGCCGCCGTCACGGTCCAGACGGGCATGGAGGCCATGGAGCAGAAAGATCGCCCCGAGCGCGGTCGCCGCCCGGAGCAGCCATGCCGCCTGCGACAGCGGAAGCATGTCGTCGTCGGGCCGCAGCGCATCGCTCAGCACCATGTCGAGGCAGAGCTGGCAGGCGAGCGCGAGCATCAGCGCGACGAACAGTGGCCGCGCGCCTGTCGGCAGGCCGCCGGTCCTGCTGCCCGCATCGTGCAGCAGCAGCCAGCAGACGGTCAGCCAGGCGCCGTTGCGTACCGTTTCCGCCACGCCGCTCGATAGTCCCGGCAGTCCGCCCGCGCTGCGACTGAACACGGCATGTAGCGCCCAGAGCGCCGTCACCGTCAGCGCGATGACCAGCGCCGTATCCGCCGGACCTTTGTGCGCGCGCCGCGCCGTGGTCAGGGTCAGTACCGTGAAGAGGGCGGCGGCCAGCGCATAGCCCCAGTCGCCGAGGATGATCCAGAAGCCGGTCATCGGCGTCCGCCTCCCGCCGCCGCCACGGCGGCGGTCAGCGCGCCCCCTCCGGCCAGATGACCACGCGGATGGTCTGGAGCAGGATCAGCAGGTCGAGGAAGGGCGAATAATTCTTGGCGTAATAAAGATCATATTCCAGCTTGTTGCGCGCATCCTCGATGGAGGCGCCATAGGGATAGTTGATCTGCGCCCAGCCGGTGATGCCCGGCTTCACCATGTGCCGTTCGGCATAATAGCGAAGGTGCTGAACGAGGTCGTCGACGAACTGGCGGCGCTCCGGGCGCGGGCCGACGAAGCTCATGTCGCCCTTCAGCACCACCCAGGCCTGCGGCAGTTCGTCTATGCGCAGCTTGCGAATCCAGCGGCCGACGCGGGTGATGCGCGGATCGTCCTTCTCCGCCCAGACGGCCTGCCCCGCCACCTCCGCGTCCATGCGCATGGAGCGCAGCTTGATGATCTGGAATTCCTGCCCGAACAGGCCGACGCGCGACTGGCGGTAGAAAGCGGGACCCTTGCTGTCGAGCTTCACCGCGATCGCGCCCAGGATGATGAGCGGGGAGGTGATGATGAGGACGGCAAGGCTGGCGAATATGTCGAACGCCCGCTTGGCGATGCCCGACAGGCGCTGCCCGGCGGAAAAGCCGTCGGAGAAGATCAGCCAGCTCGGATTCACGGTGTCGAGGTCGATGCGGCCCGTCTCCCGCTCCAGGAAGGTGGAGAGGTCGTTAACATGGACGCCCGTCGTCTTGATGCGCAGCAGGTCCGCCATGGGGATGGAGTTGCGGCGTTCCTCCAGGGCGAGGATCACTTCGGAAGCGGCCATGCGGACCACGAAGTCGGACAGGTTGAAGATGGCGTTGCGGTTGATCGCTTCCGGGATCATCTGCTCGCCGTCGTTCATCTGGATATAGCCGACGACCAGAAAGCCGCTGCCCTTGCGATTCTCCAACTGCCGCACACGATCCGCGCGCTTGCCCGCGCCCAGCACCACGAGGCGCCGCTTGAACGCCTCGCCGCCCAGCATAGATCCCAGCATCACGCGCAGCGACAGCAGCGCGGCGAAGGCGAGGACCATGGCGTAGAGCGAGTTGGAACGCCACAGCGTCAGTTGCGGGGTCGCGAAATGCATGACCGACAGGAAGATGACGCCCAGCGAGATGGCGACCAGCAGCCGAGCGGTCGCGAAGCGCAGGGATTGCAGGGATTCGGGACCATAGACGCCCACGCCGATCATCGCTGCCTGAAGCGAGACGGCAAAGCTCAGCAAGGGACCGAGGCGGCCATATATCTGCTCGATATCCATGCCGATCTGCTGCGCGCGGAGCAGCCAGCCGGCTTCGGCCGATGCGGTCAGCAGGATGAAATCGAGCATCCCCAGCAGCAGCACGGGATAGGGGATATAATGTTTGAAGAGCCTGATCATGCCGTCAAAGTCCCTGGCCCCGATCGGGCGCGCGAGGGCGCGATTCCGGCCGGGTCCGTCTGTTTGTGCCGCTTATGACCGGAAAAAGCGAAAATATACTGAACGCCGCGCAAAGCGTGCCGGCAAGTCGTCGCACGCGGTCATACAGCGCCGGTTCAGCCCGATGGCGTATCCGTCTGTCCATGACACGCCCCATGCTCCGCCTCGCCCCCGTCCTCGCCATTCTTCTTGCATCCGGCCTTGCCGCGCCGTCTCCTGCCGCCGAACCCGATGAACGCATCCAGGCGCTTGTCGTCTATGGCGACGATCCCTGTCCGCAATCCGATGACGGCAGCATCATCGTCTGCGCGCGCAAGCCGGAGGGCGAGCGTTACCGCATCCCCAAGGAGCTGCGGGACAAGGCGCATAAGGACAAGATGTTGCAGGTCGGCTCCCAGGGTTGGGCGAATAATGTCCAGTCGCTGGAGGTGGCGGGCCAGGTGCTGTTGCCCAATAGCTGCTCGGCCATCGGCTCCAACGGCTTTGGCGGCTGTTCGCTCGCCGCGCTGCGCCAATGGTATGCCGAACGTCAGTTGGAAGGCCGCGCTCCGGCCGCCAAATGATCCGGACCGGCGCCTTTCCGCCTCCTCCCTGAACCTTTGCCGGGCAGCGACGTTGGCTCCTCGAAGAGATTGATGAGGAGATAATCATGGCAGATGCCCGGATCTTCGCGGACCTGAAGTCGGATCACGACAATCATCGCGCGCTGCTCGCCCGGATCGACAAGACCCGCAGCAACAAGAGCGGGGATCGGGGCGCGCTGGAGAAGCTGTTCATCGAATTCCGGACCGAGGTGACGGCGCATGCCGCCGCCGAGGAGGAGAGCCTGTATGCCACCATGCTGGCCAAGCCGGACCTGCGCGAGGAGGCGCAGCACAGCGTATCCGAACATAAGGAGATCGAGGACTATATGGAGGACATGGCGAAATATGACGCCGGTTCGCCCAAATGGGACGAGATCTACGCACAGCTCAAGAAGCGCTATCTCCATCATATTGACGAGGAGGAAGAGGAGATGTTCCCTGCCGCCTCCGACGGATTGTCGGCGCAGGAGGAGCAGCGCCTCGCCGCGACATTCGAGAAGCGCAAGCCCGCCGAACTCAAGCGGGCGAAGGAAGAGGTCAAGGAAAAGGCCTGACCTCCCTTCGCCGTTCCGCCGTCAGAGAAGGCCGAGGCGCGCCAGCTCGCTTGCCAAGGCGGGCGGGAGCGCCTCACCGCCCATGCCGCTTGCATCCGGCGGAGCACCCTTCTCCTCCAGATAACGCCATCCCTGATGCGCCCTGCGCGGCCTTGCTTCCACGGAGATGAGCGTCGGCGCCAGCCTGATCCATATCTTGCCGTCCGGCCGTTCCGCGAAACCCAGCAGCGGACTTCGCCCGATCAGCACGCCGCCCAATATCCAGTAGAGCGATCCGCCCGCCATCTCCTCCGCCTTCTTGGGCAGGTAGCGGGTGGTAAGGCGCGCCTCTCCGTCCCCCTCATGGCTTTCCAGCCAGGCGCGCAGGGATTGCGCGCTTTCCGCCCCAAAGGCGATCTTGGTCATGTGCAGCGGCATGGGATCAGCCCGACAGGCCCGCCAGCGTCGCGAGGCCCAGAAAGGCGAAGAAACCCATGGAATCGGTGATCATCGTGACGAAGATGGAAGAAGCGACGGCCGGGTCATGGTCGAAACGATCGAAGATCAGCGGGACGGCGGCGCCCGCCACGCCTGCCGTGATGATGTTGGTCGTCATGGCGGCCGCGATGACAAGGCCCAGATGATAGTCCTGGAAGACGATGCTGACGCCCACGCCCAGCGCCAGCGCGACCGTGCCGCCATTCAATGTAGCGACCTTGATCTCTCGCCTGATCGATCGCCAGGTATTCGATTCGGTGATCTGGTTGGTGGCGAGCGCGCGCACCGTCACAGCCATGGTCTGGCTGCCCGCATTGCCGCCGACGCCCGCCACGATGGGCATGAGCGTCGCCAGCGCCACCATCCGCTCGATGGTATGTTCGAACAGCGCGATGATCGTGGAGGCGAGGAGGGCGGTGAGCAGGTTGGTGAGGAGCCAGCGCACGCGCGACTTGTAGCTGTCCAGCACCGGCTCGTTGATATCGCCTTCGCCGGCGCCGGAGAGGCGAAGGATGTCCTCGCCCGCTTCCTGCTGGATGACGTGAACGATATCGTCGACCGTGATCATGCCGACCAGCCGGCCGGAATGATCGATCACCGCTGCGGAGATGAGCGCATATTTCTGGAAGCGCAGGGCCACTTCCTCCTGGTCCATGTCGACCGGGATCAGCGTCTGCTCGCGCTTCATCACATCCGCCATCGCGACGGAGCGGGGGCAGGTCAGCACCCAGCTCAGCTGGCAGGTGCCGATCGGGTGGTGGCCCGTATCCACCACGAAGATTTCCCAGAAATCGGTGGTGAGGTCATCGCTCGACTGGAGGAAGTCGATCACCTGCCCCACCGTCATATGCTCCGGCACCGCGATCAGGTCGCGCTGCATCAGGCGACCGGCGGATTCCTCCGGATAGGACAGCGCACTCTCGATGGCGGCGCGGTCTTCCGGCTCCATCGCCTCCAGGACGGCCTGCTGGTCCTCTTCCCCCA
The DNA here is from genome assembly GCA_047602685.1 of Sphingobium sp. Classification (GTDB taxonomy): domain Bacteria; phylum Pseudomonadota; class Alphaproteobacteria; order Sphingomonadales; family Sphingomonadaceae; genus Sphingobium. The sequence continues at coordinate 1,113 of JASGGS010000163.1, read as the reverse complement.
GATCCTCGATGATCGCGACGGCATCGTCGGTATCGAGTTCGCTGGCGATTTCGGCGAGTTGCTCCGGCTCCAGCGCGTCGACAATATCCTCGCGGACATAGTCGTTCAGTTCGGACAGCACCTCCGCGCCGACCAGATCGCCCAGCGCATGGGCGACATCGGCGCGCTGTTCATTGGGGATGAGTTCGAGAAGGTCGGCAATGTCGGCGGGGTGCAGCGGCGCGACAAGTTCGCGCGCCTGTTCGTCGCGGCCTTCCTCCACGGCATCGAGGACCGCCGTGACGAAATCCGGCTTCAACCGATCGTCCTCGTCCAGCGAGCCGTCATCCTTGCCCGGCTCTTCCGCGCGATACGGGTCTTCGGCGAGCGCGGTGCTCCTGTCTTCGCTCATCACCAGCTCCTTCGCACCGCAACATGAAGCGTTCGGCCCTGCTTTTGCGCAGTCTTCCGGCAAATGCAATCATCTGGGGTTCCATCCGGCCCGCTTGGACGATAGGACGGCGCCTCGCACAAGAACGCCACCCTTCACAGAAAGGATGCCCCCAATGGCCGATCAGACGCTCACCTTCACCCTGGATACCGGCAACGGCACCGGCGACGTCGTTATCAAGCTGCGCCCGGATCTAGCCCCCGGCCATGTCGAGCGCATCACGACACTGGCCAAGCAGGGCTTCTATGATGACGTGGTGTTCCACCGCGTCATCGACGGCTTCATGGCGCAGGGCGGTGATCCGACCGGCACCGGCATGGGCGGTTCCGACCTTCCCGACCTGAAGGCGGAGTTCAACACGGAACCGCATATTCGCGGTGTCTGCTCCATGGCGCGCGCCAGCAATCCGAACAGCGCGAACAGCCAGTTCTTCATCGTCTTCGACGACGCGACCTTCCTCGACCGCCAATATACGGTTTGGGGTCAGGTACTGTCGGGCATGGAGCATGTCGATGCGCTGCCCAAGGGCGAGCCGCCGCGCACCCCCGGCAAGATCGTCAAGGCGACGGTTTCCGAATGATCTCCAAACCCTCCCCGAAGCTGCTTCGGGGAGGGTTTTCGTTGGAGGCTAGGCCGGATCGACATTCATCGCATCCATAGGAAAGCAGCGGCGAGGTGAACGA
>JASGGS010000162.1:0-9628 GCA_047602685.1 Sphingobium sp. | reverse complement strand
TGCTGCAAGCCGTCATCGACGATCCCGCCCGTCGGCCGCGCGACGAACAGGCTCGCCGTGGCGGTCCGGTCGGCCTCGATGCCCATGGCGCGCAGCATGTTCGAAAGCAGGTCCGCATCGGCGCCTGAAAATAATGTTCCGGCGTTCATGTCGTCCTGCGTCGGCATGTCGGTGATGACGAGCAGGTCGGGCCGGGCGGTCGCGCGGGGCAGGATGCGTGCCTGCGAAAAGGCCGCTTCGGGCTGTCCCGGATCGGTTGCCAGCCATTCCAGGAACATGTCCAGCGTGTCCGGCATGGGGCGCGCCGGTGGCGCAGGGCTTGCCGAAATCGGCTGCGGCGGGGCTTGCGCGGGCAGGTCCGGCCGCGTGGCGGGGACCGTTGCGGGCGGTGCGGCAGGCGCGGCAGCGGGGCGGGGTTTCGCCAGCCAGTCGCGCGGCATGTCCTGCACCGCGACATCGACACCGGCCAGCGCCCACCATTGGGCGATGGAGGCCGCCAGGGCGGCAGGATCGTTCGTTACGGCTGTCGGCATCATTGTCTCGCCAAAGACAAGAGGTTGACGAACTCGTCAAGAATTGCTGTGCGCCGGAGCAGCAAAAGGTTTTAAAAACGGGATAGCCCGCAGTCTGACGGGCGAGTGGAGATTTTGGAAATGAGCGAACGGGAGTCCATGCCCTATGACGTGGTGATCGTGGGCGGTGGTCCGGCCGGACTTGCCGCGGCGATCCGCCTCAAGCAGATCAACGCCGATCTCGGCGTCTGCGTGCTGGAGAAGGGTTCGGAGATCGGCGCCCATATCCTGTCCGGCGCGACCGTCGATCCCAAGGCGCTGAACGAACTGATTCCCGACTGGCGGGAGCAGGGCTGCCCGATGGCTGAAGTTCCCGTCACCGACAACTGGCACTGGATGCTCTCGCCCACCGGCAAGCTGCCCGTGCCGCACCTCCTGATGCCGCCGCTCTTTTCGAACAAGGGCACCTATACGGGCAGCCTCGGCAATCTGTGCCGCTGGCTGGCGGGGCAGGCCGAGAATCTGGGCGTGGAGATCTTCCCCGGCTTCCCGGCGGCCGAAATCCTCTACAATGACGACGGCTCGGTGAAGGGCGTCGCGACCGGCGACATGGGCGTGGCCCGCGACGGCAGCCACAAGCCGGACTATCAGCCGGGCATGGAACTGCACGCCAAATACACCCTCTTTGCCGAGGGCGCGCGCGGCCACCTGACCAAGCAGCTCAAGGCGAAGTTCGATCTGGAGGCGGATTGCGAGCCGCAGGTCTATGGCATCGGTATGAAGGAATTATGGGATATCGACCCCGCCAGGCATGTGCCGGGCCGCGTCATCCACACCCAGGGCTGGCCGCTGACGGAAAGCGACAGTGGCGGCGGCGGCTTCCTCTATCATCAGGCGAACAACCAGGTCGCGCTCGGCTTCGTCGTCACGCTCGATTACCGGAACCCTTATGTCTATCCCTTCGAGGAATTCCAGCGCTGGAAGCAGCATCCCGAAATCCGCGCGATCCTGGAGGGCGGCAAGCGTGTCTCCTATGGCGCGCGCGCGATCAACGAGGGCGGCTGGCAGTCCATCCCGAAGCTGGCTTTCCCCGGCGGCGCGCTGATCGGCTGCTCGGCCGGTTTCGTGAACGTGCCCCGCATCAAGGGCAGCCACACCGCGATGAAGTCCGGCATGCTGGCGGCCGATTCCGTGGCGGCCGCCATCGGCGCGGGCCGCGAACATGATGAGGTGTCCGACTATCAGGCGACCCTCAACGAGAGCTGGATCGCGGACGAGCTGAAGCTGGTCCGCAATGCCGGTCCCATCGTGGCCAAATTCGGCGGGGATCTCTATGGCAGCACCATCGCCGCGCTGGACATGTGGACGCGCACCTTCGGCCTCGGCCTGCCCTACACGATGAAGCATCACACCGATGCGGAGATGACGGGCAAGAAAACCCTCTTCCAGCCCATCGACTATCCGAAGCCGGATGGCGTCATCAGCTTCGACCGCCTCTCCTCCGTGTTCCTGTCGAACACGAATCATGAGGAGGACCAGCCCTGCCATCTGGTGCTCAAGGACCCCGAGGTTCCGATCAAGATCAACCTCGAATATTATGACGCCCCGGAACAGCGCTACTGCCCGGCGGGCGTCTACGAGATTGTGGGACGAGAGGAGGGCAATCCGCGCCTGCAGATCAACGCGCAAAATTGCGTGCATTGCAAGACGTGCGATATCAAGGACCCCACGCAGAACATCACCTGGGTCGCCCCGGAGGGGGGCGGCGGACCCAATTACCCTAATATGTAAAATGTCATTCTAACCCGCTAAGGGGATTTCATGTCATCAAATGCCTTGCCTCTGACCCCTGTTATCCTCTCTGGCGGTGCTGGAACCCGCCTATGGCCTCTATCCCGTCCGGAACGGCCCAAGCAGTTTCTTGCACTGACCGCGCAGGAAACCATGCTGGGCTTGACCATCGCGCGTACCGTGGGGCTGGCGGGGGCGATGCGGCCGATCATTGTCGCCAACCGCTCCCATGGCGATCTGGTCGCGGCGGAGGTGGGCGATGACGCACTCATCATCCTCGAGCCTTGTGCCCGCAACACGGCGCCAGCCATAGCATTGGCGGCGTTAGCCGTAGAGGACCCGGCGACCATTCTGCTGGTGATGCCGAGCGATCATGTCATCACCGACGTCCCTGCCTTCCATCGCGCCATTACTTCTGCGTTGTCGCTCGTGGACGAAGGCTGGCTGATGACATTGGGCATTACGCCCGACAGTCCGGAAACCGGCTATGGCTATATCGCGCTGGGCGAGGCGCTGGGCGAAGGCATCCAGCGGGTAAACAGGTTCGTGGAAAAGCCCGATTTCGCACGCGCAGAGGCGATGCTGGCGTCCGGCGATCATGTGTGGAATGCGGGTATCTTCCTCTTCCGCGCGGACGCCTATCTTGCGGCGCTGGACCAATATCATCCGGAGATATTGGAGGCATGCCGCGCCGCCATGTCCGGTGCTGTACGGGATGGCGTCCATATTTTGCCGGACCGGGCCGCGTTTGAGCGCGCAACGTCCGAATCGGTCGACTATGCGGTGATGGAGCGGTCCGACCGTGTTGGCAGCGTGCCGGTGGAAATGGGCTGGTCAGATCTTGGTAGCTGGGATGCACTGCACGGCATTTCAGTGCGCGATGGGCAGGGGAATGCAGCGGGTGGTGCCACGACCCTGATCGACGCTCATAATTGCCTCGTGCGCAGCGACGGACCCAATATCACGCTGGTGGGGGTCCAGGACCTGATCGTCGTCGCGACGGGCAATGATGTGCTGATCGTGCCGCGCGGCCAATCGCAACTCGTCAAGAAAGCGGCGGAGGCCGCCGCGATCCGCGCCGAACCCGCAGTCTGACCCGTCGACTTAGCTGTTCCTGCAATCCGAAAGAAGGATGTTCATGGCTGAAAAGGTCACAGTTCTCGTGACAGGCGGCGCGGGCTATATCGGCAGTCATGCCGTGCTGGCGCTGCGTGATGCGGGATGGCCGGTGGTGGTCGTGGACAATCTCGTCACCGGTTTCCGCTGGGCCGTGCCGGACGAGGTTCCGTTCCACGAGGGCGACATTGCCGATCAGCCCTTTGTCGAGGGCGTGCTGAAACAGCATGGCGTCAAGGCGATCATGCATTTCGCGGGATCGGTGGTGGTGCCCGAATCCGTTTCCGATCCGCTCAAATATTATCGCAACAACACCGTCGCCAGCCGCGCCCTGATCGAAAGCGCGGTGCGCGCCGGCGTGCCGCATTTCATCTTCTCCTCCACCGCCGCCACCTATGGCATTCCGGAGGAAAGCCCGTGCCGGGAGGATGCGCCGACCCGCCCGATCAATCCCTATGGCATGTCGAAGCTGATGACGGAGGCGATGCTGGCGGACGTGTCGGCCGCGCATCCGATCAACCACTGCATCCTTCGCTATTTCAACGTGGCGGGCGCCGATCCGCAGGGGCGCAGCGGCCAGTCGACGGCGGGCGCCACCCACCTGATCAAGGTCGCGGTCGAGGCGGCGCTGGGCAAGCGCAGCCATGTCGGCGTCTTCGGCACCGACTTCCCCACGCCGGATGGCACGGGCGTGCGCGATTATATCCATGTCAGCGACCTCGCCGCCGCGCATGTGCTGGCGCTGGAGGCGCTGATCGAGAAGCCGGAGGAGAATCTCCTCATGAACTGCGGCTATAATCGCGGCTTCTCGGTGCTTGAGGTGCTGGACGCGGTGGATCGCGTCACCAACCTGACCATCGACCGGCGGCTGGAGGGTCGCCGCGCGGGCGATCCTCCCGCGCTCGTCGCGGACAATGGACGCATCCTGTCGCGCCTTCCCTGGACGCCGCGCCATGCCGATCTCGACACGATCGTCACCCATGCGCTGGGCTGGGAACGCCGCCTCACCGAACGCGGCCTCTGACGGAGTGCGAACGGGCCTGTGACATGGTGCTGACCGAAACGGGCTATGCGAAGGTCAATCTCGCCCTCCATGTCCGGGCGCGGCGGCCGGACGGCTATCATGAACTGGAGAGCCTGTTCGTCTTCTGTGCCGATGGGGACCGCCTCGCGGCGGAGCCGCGCGGCGACGGAGTGCTCACCCTCGCCATTGACGGTCCCTTTGCCGGTGCATTGGCGGCGGACGACGACAATCTCGTCCTGCGCGCCGCGCGCGCGCTCCGCGCGGCGGCGGGATCGGGCGAGGGGGCCTCGCTGCGGCTCACCAAAGCCCTGCCCATCGCCTCCGGCATAGGGGGAGGCTCGGCGGACGCGGCGGCGGCGCTGCGCCTCCTCCCCCGCCTCTGGGCGCTGCGCCCCGGCGATGCCGACCTTGCCGCCCTGGCGGCGGGGTTGGGTGCCGACGTGCCTGCCTGCCTTGGCTCCACCAGCGTGTTCGGCACGGGCGTGGGCGAGCGGCTGGCCGCCGTCCCGCCGGGGCTGGAGGGGCTGCCCATCCTCCTCGTCAATCCGCTGGTGCCATGCCCGACCGGCCCGGTCTTCCGGGGCTGGGACGGCGTGGATCGCGGGCCCCTCTCGCCCGGCCAATGGCGCGCGGGCCGCAACGACCTTCAGCCGTCCGCGCTGGCGCTGGTGCCGCGGATCGGCGGAGTGCTCGATGCGCTCGGCGCGCTGCCCGGCGCGACGCTCGTCCGCATGTCCGGATCGGGCGCGACCTGCTTCGCCCTGTTCGCGGACGAGGGCGCCCGCGACGCGGGCGCCGCCGCCATAAGCGCCGCCCATCCCGGCTGGTGGACCCTGGCGAGCCGCATAAGATGACAGACGCCTATCGCATATTGGGACCGGCCGACGCCGATATCCTCATCGTCGGCGACCATGCCTCCAACCGCGTGCCGCCCGGCATCGACCTCGGCATCGATGCCCGCCATATGGACGAGCATATCGCCGTGGACATCGGCGTCGCCCGCGTGGCGGAAATGCTGGTCGGGGGCGGCGGCTTCCACGCCATACTCGCCAATGTCTCCCGCCTCGTCATCGACCTCAACCGCGAGCCGGAATCGCCCGGCCTCGTCCCGGTCGAGAGCGACGGCATCGCCATTCCCGGCAATGTCGGGGTCGATATCGGCCAGCGCATCCGCGACTATTACATGCCCTATCATGCGCAGGTGGAGGCGCTGACCGCCGCCGCGCACAGCCCCTTCATCCTCTCGATCCACAGCTTCACGCCCGCGCTCGCCTCCCGCCCGGAGGAGGAGCGCCCCTGGCATATCGGCATCCTCTATAATGAGGATGAACGGGCCGCGCCCATCGCCATCGACGCCCTTCGCTCGCGCGGCCTCGTCGTGGGCGATCAGCAGCCCTATTCCGGCCGCCTGCTCAACGCGACGATGAACCGTCATGCGGAGGCGCATGGTCGCCATTATCTGGGCGTGGAGCTGCGCCAGGACCTGATCCGGGACGAGGAGGGGCAGCGTGCCTTTGCGGACCATCTGCGCCATGCCGTCGAGGCTGTCCGCAAAAGCCTTCCCTAACGGGCTTGCATGGCGGTCCCGCTCGGGAAAGCGCCGCATGATCCGCTCCGCTATCCTTCTGTCGCTCTGCCTGCTCGCGGGCTGCGGGAGAGGTGCGAGCGACGAGGCGAACACACGCGCCATCGCCTGCGGCCGCTGGCCGTCCGCCGACGCTCCGCTGCCTGTTGCAGGTGCGCGACGACAGGGGCACGCTGCATTTGACCCTCCGCGAGCCGCAGGGCGGATTCCGCCGTCTCGTCTGGCCGAAGGGAGGGGCGCTGTCCGCCTCCGACGGTGCCGAGCCGCTGGAGGCGGCAAGCCTTCCCGGCGGCGGGGTGGAGGCGCGCATCGGCGGCTGGCTCTATCGCATAGAGGCGAAGGGGGGCGGCCTGCCATGAGGCTGGACGGTCTCCCCATAGTGACGGCCGCCGGCACGGTCGCGGCCGAACAGGCGGTCTTCGACACGGGGCTGCCCCCCTATGACCTCATGAAGCGGGCGGGGGAGGCCTGTGCCGGGGCGATCTGGCGCATCGGCCACAAGCGTCCGGCGCTCGTCCTGTGCGGTCCCGGCAATAATGGCGGCGACGGCTTCGTCATCGCCCGCGCCCTGCGCGATCGCGGCGTCGCGGTCCGGGTCGCCGCGACGGGGGAGAGCCGCACGGACAGCGCCCGCCGCGCCCGTGCCGAGTGGGGCGGCCCGGTCGAGGATGTCCTGACGGCGGAACCCGCCCCGCAGCTTGTGGACGCGCTGTTCGGCGTCGGCCTCTCGCGCGGGCTGGAGGCGGGGCTTGCGGCCCGCCTCCGCGCCCTCGCCGCGGATGCGCATAAAAGCTATGCGGTCGACCTGCCCAGCGGGGTGGACACGGATGCGGGCACGCTGCTTTCCCCCGTGCCGCGCTTCGACATCTGCCTTGCCATCGGCCTGTTGAAGCCTGCCCATGTCCTGTACCCCGCCGCTGACCGGGCGGGCGCGATCCTGCCCATCTCCATCGGGCTGGAGGCGCCGGACGCGGACTGCCATGTCCTGTCCGCGCCGCATATCGCCGCGCCCGCCAGCGATTCCCACAAATATCGCCGTGGCCTCGTCGCGGTGGCGGCGGGCCGCATGGCGGGGGCGTCGGCGCTGGCGGCGGAGGCTGCCGCGCGAGGCGGGGCAGGCTATGTCCGGATCGTCGGCGCGCAGGCCATAGTGCCGCTGTCCCACGCCATCGTCCGCGCTTCCGGCCGGGACGGCCAGGCCCTTGCCGATGCCCTTGCCGATGAACGCATCGCCGCCCTGCTGGTCGGTCCCGGCCTCGGCCGCGACGGGGAAGCGGAGGAGCGGCTACGGGCCGCCCTCGCGCCCGGCCATCCCGCCGTGGTGGATGCCGACGGCCTGATCCTCCTTGCCGGGACGGGGCTCGGCCTGCTGCCCGCCAGGGCGATCCTCACCCCGCATGAGGGGGAGTTCGCCGCCCTGTTCGGCGATCTGCCCGGCAACCGCATCGAGCGCGCCCGCGCCGCCGCCCGCATGGCCGGGGCCGTCATCATCCTCAAGGGCGCCGACAGCGTGATCGCCGCGCCCGATGGCCGGGCCGCCGTGGCGGCGGGCGTCTCCACCTGGCTGTCCACCGCCGGGACGGGCGATGTGCTGGCCGGTCTCTGCGCCGCGCGCCTCGCCGTGACGGGCGATCCTTTCGTGGCGGCCCGCGAGGCGGTGTGGCTCCATGCCGACGCTGCCCGCCGCGCGGGCGCCGCCTTCGTCGCGGACGATCTCGTCGCCCATATCCCCGCCGCGATCCGGGGGCGCACGGCATGAGCGATCCCGGCCTCATCCTGCGCATCGCGGCAAAGGGCGACGGCGTGACGGCCGATGGCCGCCATGTGCCCCTGTCCGCGCCCGGCGACCGTCTGGGCGCCGACGGCGCCCTGCTGCCCGGTCCCGATCATGTCGAGGCGCCCTGCCGCCATTTCCCCGAATGCGGCGGCTGCCAGCTCCAGCATCTCTCCGACCGCGCCTATGCGGGCTATGTGCGCGACCGCGTGGCGGGCGCGCTGGCCGGGCAGGGGATCGAGGGCATCCCCGTCGCCGAACCGCATATCTCCCCGCCGCGCAGCCGCCGCCGCGCCGCGTTGAAGGCGGTGCGCGTACAGGGCCGCATCCGGATCGGCTTCGCGGAGCAGGGCACGAACCGCATCGTGGACATGCAGATGTGCGAACTGCTCCACCCGGCCCTGTTCGCGCTGGTCGCGCCGCTCCGCCGGCTGCTGGCGCGCGACGGCCTGATGGGACGCTCGGCGGGCATCGTCATGAGCCTGGCGGATCAGGGCGTCGACCTGCTGCTGGAGGATGTGCGCTCCGACGGGCTGGCCGCCGCCGAGGCGCTGACCCGTTTCGCCGGGGAGCAGGCGCTGGCCCGCCTCACCCTGTCGGAGCGGGAGGCGCCGCCCATGACCCTGTGGGAGCCGGAGCCGGTGACGGTCGGCTTCTCCGGCAATCCCGTGTCCCTGCCGCCTGGCGCCTTCCTCCAGGCCACGCTGGACGGCGAGGGCGCGCTGGCGGCGGAGGTCGCCGCCGGGGTGGGGGACGCGCCCACCGTGGCCGATCTGTTCGCGGGCCTCGGCACCTTCGCCCTGTCGCTGGCGGCGGGGCGCAAGGTCTATGCGGCGGAGGCGTCGCGCGATGCGATCATGGCGCTCAAGCAGGCGGGCGACAGGCTGCCGGGCCGCGTCTTCGTCGAGCATCGCGACCTCTTCCGCCGCCCGCTCACCCCGGCCGAACTGGACCGCTTCGGCGCCATCGTCCTCGATCCGCCGCGCGCGGGCGCGCGCGAGCAGGTGGCGCAGCTTGCCGCGAGCGGCGCCACGCGCCTCGTCTATGTGAGCTGCAACCCCTCCAGCTTCGCGCGCGACGCGGTGACGCTGATCGGCGCGGGCTGGCGGCTGGACCGGGTGAAGCCGGTCGGCCAGTTCCGCTGGTCGACCCATGTGGAACTGGTCGGCACCTTCGCCCGAACCTGAATTTTTTTAGCAATATCAGCGTATTAAAGGATAGTCTTGGCCCAGGCCTTCAAATCCTCGCCGACATCCTTCGTCCGGCAGGCGAGCGCGAAATTGGCCTGTGCGAAGCCCAGCTTCGATCCGCAGTCGAAGCGTTCCCCGTCGAAGGTGACGCCGTGAAAGGGCTGCGTGCCGATCAGCTTGGCCATGGAATCGGTTAGCTGCACCTCGCCGCCCGCGCCCGCTTCCTGCGTGGCGAGCAACTCCATCACCTCCGGCTGGAGGATGTAGCGGCCGGGTAGCATCAGGTTGGAAGGCGCGGTGCCCAGCGCGGGCTTCTCCACCAGTCCCCTGACCTCGGTCAGAACGCCGTCGCGCGCGCCCGGATCGATCACGCCATAGCTGGGGGTCTCCTCCAGCGGCACTTCGAGAGCGCAGACGAGATTGCCGCCCACCTTCTCATATTGCTCGACCATCTGGCCGATGCAGCCGCGTCCGCGTCCGATCAGCAGTTCGTCGGGCAGGATGATCGCAAAGGGTTCGTCACCCACGATGTCGCGCGCGCACCATATGGCGTGGCCCAGGCCCCGCGGCTCCTGCTGGCGCACGAAAACGGCGTTGCCGGGGGTCAGGCGCGTGCCTTCCAGCGCGGCGACCGAC
>JASGGS010000161.1:0-9673 GCA_047602685.1 Sphingobium sp. | reverse complement strand
GGTTCGCGGATATTCGCATACGAGACGCCCGGCAGGCTGCCGATAAAGGCGTCCGTCGCATTCAGCGTCTCGATCCGCGCCCCGAAACCCTCCGCCTGGATCAGTCGCCGGACCGCCTCGCATTTCTCCTGCAGGCGGGTCCGGGATTCGTCGAAGATGACGATGACGGGCGTGTAGTAGCCATAGGCGACAAGTTGCGACGACGCTTCGGCTATCGCGTCCTCGGTCTCCGCCACCATCATCATCGCGTCCTGATCGACCGACCGGCTCTGCGTCTGGAAGAGCTGGTCGAAGAAGGGCCGCACCTTCTGCTGCCATTTCTTCCGGGTGCGTTCCAGCTTCGCCCTCGCCTCCTCGGCGTCGAGGAAGACGAAACGCGAGGACCAGCGATAGGTGAGCGGCATCAGGTCGAGCGCATTCAGGATGCCCGGCCAGCTCTCGGCCGGAAGCCCATCGATGGCGACGACGCCAAGGAAGCGGTTCTCGACGGTCGGAGTGAGGCCGTGCTGAAGCTCCGCCGTGACCAGCCAGTCGAGATACATCGGAATGTCGGGAAGACGGACCGGGTGGTTCTCGCCGGTGATGCAGAACCGGATGAACTGCATGAGCTCGTCGTAGCGCGCGATCCGGAAACCGCCGCGCTCCTCGACCTCCTGCGTCATCATCCGGCGAATGGAGACGACATTGGCGAGATACTGCTCGATCTCGCGGATCGAGGTGCGGAAGCTGTCGAGCACCGTATCGGCATAGGTGGCCGAACGGCTGGCCGTGTCTGAATAGACATAGCGCGTCATGCCGGACCGGCGCGGTTCCGGTGGGCGCCAGGTCAGGATCAGCGCATGCCGGCTCTCGAAATGGCCCCTCTCCCGCGCGAAATGCGACCGACGCTCGGCATCGATCGCCCGCGTCACCGGATCGGGAAAATGGCAGGCGTCCTCGGCCGGATAGTCTGTCGTTGGGACGCGGACCGCCTCGACCTGTATCATCCAGCCGGAGCCGAGCCGCGACAGGATCGCATTGATTTGCCGGCTGACTTCATTGCGCTCGGCATCCGTCGAGCTCTCGCTGTCCGGCCCGGCAAAATACCAGCCGGCCAGCAAGCTCCCGTCCTTGAGCAGGATGACGCCGTTGTCGACCAGACCCGCATAGGGAACGAGATCGGCGAAGGAGGGGCCGGATTGCCGGAAGCGATTCAATGCCACCATGGCCGCCTCAGTACCGGCGCCAGGGCGTCGACGTGGCCCGGTAGTACGGCTTGTAGGAAACGTGCCGGACATAGACCCGGCGCATAAGCGGATCGGCCTTCGCCATCATCCGCAGCGCGGCGACGGCGACCAGCCAGACCGCGACCCCGAACAATGCCGCGTACCAGGTGAGGACGACGAAAATCAGGATCACCGCCGCCAGGCCCGTCAGCAGCACCAGCTCCCGGTCGGCGCCCATCAGCAGGTTGGGCCGCGACAGGGCACGATGCACGCGCGAACGGATGAGCGCGGAGCCGGCGTCAGCCATGAGCCCCCTCCCCTGCCCCCGGCAGCGGCATGGTCGGCTCGGCGTTCGACGCGATAGCGGAAATAGGCTCCCCTATCGAGGCCCCGCTTGCGCCGAACAGGGCGACGATCTGGGTCGCGCCGAGAAGGACGCCGCCGACCAGCGCGACATAGCAAAGCCGGCGCGCGAAGTCGTTGAGCTCCCCGCCGAAGATCAGCATCGCGCCGGCGATGGCGACCGCAGCGAGCGCGATGAAGCCGGCCACCGGACCGGTGATCGATTGCTGGATCTGCTGAAGCGGCGACTCCCAAGGGAGCCCGCCGCCTCCGGAAGAGGCCAGCGCCGGCCCCGCCAGGGTCATGGAAAGGATGAGGGCCAGCGCACCGCCGGCCAGAACAAGGTGTCGTTCAAGCCGCATGGCTGTCCTCGTCGAGTTGTGCGTAATGTTCGGTCTGGTACTGGGAGCCGTTGTGACCCTCGACGTGGATCACCTCGCGAACCCGCCTGCCCCGGCTGGTCCGCTCGATTGACACCACGAGATCGACCGCCTCGCCGATCACCTCGCGCATCGGCTGCTGGCTCACCTCGGCCGTCAGTTGCTCGAGGCGGCGCAGCGCCGACAGTGCGGTGTTGGAATGGATCGTGGTGACGCCGCCGGGGTGGCCGGTGTTCCATGACTTGAGCAGGGTCAGGGCCGCGCCGTCGCGGACCTCGCCGACGATGATCCGGTCAGGCCTGAGGCGCATCGTGCTCTTGAGAAGCCGCGCCATGTCGATCGTATCGCTCGTATGGAGGCTGACCGCGTTCTCGGCCGCGCATTGGATCTCGGCCGTGTCTTCGAGGATCACGATGCGATCGTCCGGAGCGTTGTCGACGATCTCGGCGATCACGGCATTGGCGAGCGTCGTTTTACCCGACCCGGTCCCGCCCGAGATGACGATGTTGAGCCGGGACTTGATCGCGCTGCGCAGCACCGACGCCTGCGCCTCGGTCATGATCCTGTGCTTCACATAGTCGTCGAGTGGGATGAGCCTTGAGGCGCGGCGGCGAATGGTGAAGGTCGGCAGGGAGACGATGGGCGGCAGCAGCCCCTCGAAGCGATGCCCGCCGATCGGCAGTTCGCCCGAGATGATCGGCTGTTCGTCGTCTGCCTCCGACTGGAGCGCATGCGCCACGCTGCCGATGACCACTTCTGCCGCCGCCGGAGACATCTCGCCGGCGGGCGCTATGCCGTGGCCCAGCCGCTCGATGAACAGCTTGCCGTCGGGATTGCACATGATCTCGACCACCGTCGGATCCTCCAGCGCGACGCAGAGCTGGTCGCCCAGCGCGTCCTGGAGCTTGCGCACCAGCCGGGAATGCGAACGGAGTTGCGTCATGCCGCGCTCCGGATGTGAGCGGGGCCAGTCTCCGTGAGGTTCGACCTGTAGCCCTCCGGCCGCACGCGTTCGAGGCTCGCCAGGTTCGCCGGAAGCCGCCCGGCGACCGCGATCGTATTGCCGATAGGGCAAGGATCGCCGAGACGCTCCATCGGCCAGCCGGCCCGGTTCAGGATGCGCTCGAAGCGCAGATCGGTCGCTGTGACGATCTCGCTGTATCCGCTCGCCATCGACCATTCGATGATCGAGGCGAACATGGTCAGCGTCGCACGATGAAGGACGCCCCCTGCCCTGCCCACGGCACGCGAGGTGTCGACGCAGAAGCGCGAGCTTTCGACCATCCCGACATGGGCGTCGAGCGAGCCCTTCGCGAGGAGTTGCGGGAACGTCCGCTCCAGCATTGTCGGGCCGGTCGCGGGCAGAAGCCGCGCGCAGGCGGCCACCGCGTTGGAATCGGTCAGTGCGAGAATGTAGGTCGGATCGAGGTCGTCGTACTCATCGTGTTCTTGTCCGCGACCGACGCTTACATCCCAGCCCAGCCGTCCGGAAAAGATCTTCGCGCGCAGTTCGTGCATCGCGGCGAGATATTGGGAATGTGCAAGGTATTGCGCGGCGGGAATAGCCAGTGTCTTCATGATCTTCTCCGCTGGAACGTGTCCCTCGAAGAAAAATCATCGCTGCCGCCGCCGGGCTACGTGCAGATTTTCACCTGCTGATTCCCGTCGAAACATCGGGGCGATTCGGTGAAATTCAGAAATCCAGTACGAAAAGGTCTTGAAAAGAGGTGCAAATTTGCATTGCCGATCTTTGCGTGCCCCGTGGGCGAATCCGGCTAACCGGCAGATAACTCACGATGAATCGGGTTCGTTCAGAGATTTCCACTTTGGGCGTTAACTTCTCGTTAACCAAAAACGCCTTGCGGAGGATCGGGAATCGCCCATACTAATCACGCTTTCCGCGCGCTCGTGTTCGGAAAAGCGTTATTCCCGAAGGGCGGTGATAAGATTGGACACGGCGCATACCCTAGAAGCTGACTTGGACTTTGACGAGGAGATTCTCGAACAGGGGGAACTCATCTCGGATAAGCTCAATATGCTGCGCCTCGAGCAGTACCCGCCGAACGCCCAGAAGGGTTTGCGGCTGTTCTCGTCCGCAGAGGTCGCCGACTTCCTTGGCGTGACCCAAAACCACATCAAGAAGCTGCATCTGGAGGGAAAGGGACCGGAACCGCAAGTGTCCTCTTCCGGACGTCGATCCTATACCGCCGCCCAGATGTTGGAGCTTCGTCATTTCCTCGACAAGCACGGGCGTAGCGATTTCAAGAAATACGTGCCCCATAGGCGTGGCAGTGAAGAGCTGCAGGTCGTATCGGTCGTGAACTTCAAGGGCGGGAGCGGCAAGACGACAACGGCCGCTCATCTCGCTCAGTATTTGGCTCTCACCGGACATAGGGTCCTCGCGATCGACCTTGATCCGCAGGCATCGCTCACGGCGTTGCATGGGATCCAGCCCGAGCTGGACAAGAATCCGTCCCTGTTCGAGGCGCTGCGATACGATGAGGAAAGACGCTCCATCAAGGAGATCATCCAGCCTACCAACTTTCCCGGCCTGGATATCGTGCCCGCGAATCTGGAGCTTCAGGAGTACGAATACGAAACCCCGCTGGCGGCAGCCAACAAGAATTCCACGGAAGGCCGGTTGTTCTTTACGCGGATCAGTCAAGCTCTGAAAGAGGTCGACGATCGCTACGACGTTGTCGTGATCGACTGCCCTCCCCAGCTCGGCTATCTCACGCTGACCGCTTTGACGGCGTCGACGTCTGTGCTGATTACCGTGCATCCACAGATGCTGGATATCATGTCGATGAGCCAGTTCCTCCTTATGCTCGGCGGAATACTCCAATCGATCAAGAGCGCCGGCGCACGCGTGCGCCTCAAATGGTTCAGGTATCTCGTCACTCGCTACGAACCGACGGATGGACCGCAGGCGCAGATGGTCGGCTTCATGCAAGCCATGTTCAGCCGTCGCCTTCTCAATAACCAGATGCTCAAGTCCACCGCGGTCTCGGACGCGGGCATCACCAAGCAAACCCTATATGAGGTCGAGCGTAGCCAGTTTACCCGTTCTACGTATGACCGTGCGATCGAGTCACTCAACGCGGTGAACGGTGAGATTACCGCCCTCATACACAAAGCATGGGGGCGGAAATGACCGTGAGTTTGACAGCCGTGCAGACTTCAAAAAAAGCACGGAAAATCAGCGATGTGGCGGGAAATAAGAGGTCCGCCGATGGCTAGGAAAAACCTTTTGTCGAGCGTCACCGCGCCCCGGCCGGACGACGCTGCTCCGCAGGTCAAGTCATCTGAAGCTCGCGCGGATTATGCTCGGCGCGGCGCTTCCCGATCAATGATGCAGACCCTTGATGAGATGGCCGAGAACTCAATGCGCCTTCTCGAAGGCGAAGCAATCGTTCAGCTCGATCCAACGCTACTCGATCCGTCGCCGTTCAGGGACCGCATCGGTGAAAATGAGGAGGCGTTCCAGGCCCTGCTGAGCGCGATACGTGAGGTCGGTCAATCGTCGCCAATCCTTGTTCACCCGCATCCAGAGACCGAAGGACGGTACGTTATCGTCTACGGCCATCGCAGGGCGAAGGTGGCGAGGGAGCTCGGAACGACAGTACGCGCAGTCATCAAGACGCTTAGCGACATCAAGCTTCGCGTCATATCCCAAGGCCAGGAAAATACCGCCCGTGACGACCTCACCTTCATCGAGAAGGCTCGGTTCGCAAAGGACCTGCTTGATTCCGGGGCCTTCACTAAGGAGGACGTGAAGAAGGCGCTCACGATCGACGACACGCTGTTATCAAGAATGCTAGCTGTGACCGAGCACATTCCCACGAGTGTCCTCGACATACTTGGAGCGGCCAAAGGCGTTGGCCGCGATCGGTGGGAGGAGCTGAAGAAGATCCTTCTGCATCCGGATAAGACGGCTCGCGCGATCGAACTTGCTGAGGGAGGCGGGCTGGAGCAGCTCGCGGAGGATGAACGCTTCCCCGCGCTCATGGATGCCTTGTCCAAGCGAAAAACCAAAAAGCAGACGCCGGACCGTCCAGCTCAGCGGAATTGGTCGTTGGCGAAAAACTCGGTGAAGGTCACGACGAAGGATGCGGGGCGTTCCTTCACGCTTGCCGTGAAGGCCAAGGATGCGTCCGGCTTCGGAGCGTACCTTTCTGAGAATCTGGAGCGCCTCTACGAGGAGTTCCAGGAGCGTGGAGTGGAACAGGAGAAACGGTAGCAGCAAAAGAAAAAGGCCCCCGAAACAAGTTCCGGAAGCCCTTCTCATAGGTTCGCAGCTAGAGAATCGCATTTCCGTGAATCACCGTCAAGAGTCTTCGTGACTCGGCGCCGTTTCGGCGAGCGGATTTCTTTTGCCTAACAAAAGGTAAAAGGAAATGCAGACGCATGTCGCAACGACGCCCTTTGGGCGGCGGCCAATGACGCTTGGCCTGGTCGCAAGCCAGGTCGTGGCGAAGGAGATGGCGCAGGATGCCGAGGTGGATAAATGGCAGACCTGCCAAGATATCCGCGACGCCAAGGAACTGATTGGAGCGACCGACCGCGCTCTGGCGATCCTCAGCGCCCTGTTGTCGTTCCATCCCGACAAGAAGACGCTCTCGGCCCAGGAGAATCTGATTGTGTGGCCCTCGAACGAGGCGCTGAGGGTGAGGGCTAACGGAATGTCGCTGGCAACCCTCCAGCGGCACATCGCGAATTTGGTGACATGCGGCCTGGTCATCCGCCGAGACAGTCCCAACGGCAAGCGCTTCGCCCGGAAAGGGCAGGGGGGCTCGATCGCCCAGGCCTACGGATTCGATCTGTCGCCTATCGTCGCGCGCGCCGGGGAGTTCAAGGACCTCGCAGATGCGGTGAGGGCCGAGAAGCACGCCTACAAGCTTGTGAGAGAGCGCCTCACGATCTGCCGGCGGGACGTAGTCAAGCTGATTGTCACAGGTAGCGAGGAGGGCGTACCCGGCGACTGGACGGGCTTCCGGGCGCGCTACGATCGTCTCTTGGACGATCTGCCACGCGCGGCGACCCGCCAAACGCTCGAAAGCGTCGTGGCAGAGCTTGAGAAAATGCGTTCCGAGATCAGCAATGTGTTGGAATCATTCATCAAATCACAGAATTTGAAACCCAATGCATTGCATTCTGAGACTCACATACAGAATTCAAATCCAGACTCTAATTATGAAATTGAACAAGGCTTCCGAAAAAAGAATGAAGCGAGGTGCAACGTCGCGGAAGCCGACAACGTACGGAGCTTGCCGAGACGAGAATTACCCCTGGGTATTGTGCTGGAAGCCTGCCGGGAAATCCGCTGGCTGATATCGGGCGGTGAAATCCGGACATGGCGCGATTTGGTCGTGGCCGCCGGAACGGCCCGGATCAGCCTTGGTGTTAGCCCGAGCGCATGGGAGGAGGCGCAGGCGGTGCTTGGGCCGGAGAATGCGGCAATCACCGTGGCGGCAATCTATGAGCGCGCCAAGGAGATTGCCAGCCCTGGCGGCTATCTCCGAAACCTCACTGATCGGGCCAAGGATGGCAAATTCTCGCCCTGGCCAATGGTAATGGCGCGGCTGCGGGCAAGGACAAGCGTTCCGATGGCCTCCGCAGAGACAAATGTCGTCGAGAAACCGTCGCACCTTGAGGTCAGTGACGCCCTGAAGCGATCTATGACGACGAAGCGGTGGAATCGGTAGCGGTCGCGTCATCAAACGATGGGATGAGATGGTAATGCCGGTCAGCCGAGCCATCTCCCGACCGCCGACGATGTTGCGCAAGACCGAGGTACGGCGTGCGGAAAGACGTCGATCAGCGGCTCCAGATTGCCGAGTGTTTCATGTGTGACAGAAACGAGCTCCCGGATGCCCTGCTGATTTGTCGTGATATTGAAGAGATTGTACAGGTTCCGGCCTCCTAGTGCCCGATGCCGGACCACGTCCGGATTCAGTCGATCTAGCCCGCGACCGTCAACGGGACGCCTGTGGCCATGAAAACCCTGGCATTGGTGGCGACCAGCAGGCCCAGTCGTTGAAATTTTCCCGGCATGGTCCACTCCCATCCGAGCGCGCCTATCCGCTTGAGAATCAACAAGCATCGGCGAATACACGCACAATACTTCGGCTGGACCTGCTTTTCCATCGCGTCGACAATACGCGCCAGGCCATCCGTGTCGGGACTGCGCAGCCTGTGCGCGACCCGAAGCGGTTGACCCGGCTGCTCACGGAAAAGATCGAGACGGTCGATCCCGGCTTCGGCATTGAGATCATGGAACTGGCCTGCATCGTCGCCGATGCCGCTGCGCGACCGGCAATCGGTTTCCTTGCTCATTGAGGAGGCCGAGCCAGACATCTCCGATCTGATCGACGTCCTGGCCAATCGCGTCGGCGCCAACCGGCTCTGCCGCTTCACGCCGGTCCAGAACGACGTGCCAACGCCATTCTCGATAACTGCTATGTGTGCGTGAGCTTCGCCACGAACGACGAACGCACCGCCAAGCGCGTGTCCGATGCGCTCGGCACGGCGACCGGGCTGTGCGATTCCACCAACTATGCGGGCCATCGCCTCTCGCCCTGGTTGGGGCATCTGATGGTTTCCCGGCAGGAGACAGCGCGCCCGCTGCTGACGCCCGGCGAGATCATGCAGCTCCCGCCCAACGAGGAAATCGTCATGGTCGCAGGCACCCCGCCGAAACGATCGCGCGTTATATCGGCAAGCTGGTCGAGCGGCTGTGCGTTGCGCTCGAAGAGAAGGGGCAGGGCGCGCGCGGGCTGGACCTCATCTGTGTCGATAGCCGATCCCAGGCCGTGCGCGTCGGCATGGCCAGACCTGTCCGCGATGTGCGGCGCCTGATGCGATTGTTCTGCGAGAAGATCGAAACCATCGATCCAGGATTCGGCATCGAGGTCATGACGCTCTGCGCCACGATTGTCGATCCACGTATCCAGATCATCTTCAGACTTGCGTCGCAGCATCTCGTGAAAGCTCTCCACGACATCTCTTGCCTCGACAATATCTGGTAGTCGCTCCTCGATCGCAGCGACTGTCATCGTCTGAGCCTTGGTCAGATTGTTACGTTCGAGGGTCATTAAGCGGACGATGGTGTGTGCCGCCGGCGCGTGGCCGAGCCCGTTCTCGGCCTTTTCGGCCCGCCTTCGTCGTGTTGCCCATTCCGTGACAACGCGGAGACCTCCGCCAAACCCAGTCAGCCGAAGCTGCCGCCACAGTTCAGCGCCGTTTCGCAAGCCCGCGTCCCATTGCGCTTCGAGCCAAGGCAGGTGTGGTTCGAGTGAAGTTTGCCGGATTCGGAAGATGTCGGTCCGTTGACCGCGAACAACGCTGCGAACCAGCTTTTATTGCCACTTGCCGCAGATTTTGACATAGGTCTCATCAATCTGGACTGAGCCACAATGCGGTGGGCGAAACTGGCGCAGCCGTTTCTCAATCTTTGGTGCGTAGGCGAGAACCCAGCGATTGACCGTGCTGTGGTCGACCTCGAAGCCGCGCTCGCGGAACATCTCTTCCAGATCGCGGTAGCTCAGCGGATCGCGCAGATACCAGGTCACCGCCTGTAAAATCAGCCAGGCTTCGAAATGGCGCCCTTTGAAATCATCCTTCGACTGGCGCTTCAACTTCTCGGCAATGGTGTTCAGAATCATGGCTACGCTCCGCTACATCGGGAGCGGAATTTTCACGGTCGTGGTCAACAGGTAGTTAACCAGCAAAATTTGCGACACGCCC
>JASGGS010000017.1:0-35052 GCA_047602685.1 Sphingobium sp. | reverse complement strand
CACGGCCTTCATCAAGCTGTCGGTGGATGAGGTCATCAAGGCGCTGGTGGAGGCAATCGCGCTGGTCGTCATCGTCATGTTCGTCTTCCTGCAAAGCTGGCGCGCCACGCTGATCCCCGCCATCGCGGTTCCGGTCGTCCTGCTCGGTACGTTCGGCATCTTCTATCTCGCCGGTTTCTCGATCAACACGCTGACCCTGTTCGGTCTCGTCCTCGCCATCGGCCTGCTCGTCGACGACGCCATCGTGGTGGTGGAGAATGTCGAGCGCCTGATGGAGGAAAATCCGGGGATGACTCCCCGGGAAGCGACCATCGAGTCGATGAAGGAGATTCAGGTCGCCCTCGTCGCCATCGCCCTCGTCCTGTCCGCCGTGTTCCTGCCCATGGCCTTTTTCGGCGGATCGACCGGCGTCATCTATCGGCAATTCTCGCTGACCATCATCGCGGCCATGATCCTGTCCGTGCTGGTCGCGCTGGTGCTCAGCCCCGCGCTCACCTCCACATTGCTCAAGCGGCCGGACGAGGAGGATCACCGGCAGGGCTGGCTGGGGCGCCGTTTCCCGCGCGTCGCCGAGGGGTTTGAACGCGCGAAGCACTGGTTCAACGATAATTTCAACCGGCTGAGCGACCGCTATCGCAATGCCTGCGCGCGCGTGGTCGCGCTGAAATGGCGCTGGCTGACGCTTTATCTCCTCATCATCGCGCTCGTCGTCGTCATGTTCCTGCGCCTGCCGAGCGGCTTCCTGCCCACCGAGGATCAGGGCGTGGTGTCCATGCAGGTGCGTCTGCCCCCCGGCGCCACGCTGGAGCGCACGGACAAGGTGCAGCAGGCGGTGCAGCGCTATTATATGGAGAAGGAGGGGCATAATGTCCGCACGCTCTTCCTCGTCACGGGCGGCGGTGGTGGCGGCGGCCCGGCCGGGCAGAATACCGGCCAGGGTTTCCTCAACCTCGTGGACTGGGGCGACCGGCCCGGCAAGCAGCGCAGCGCCGACGCCATCGCCCAGCGCGCCTCCGGAGCGCTGCGCAACATCCGCGATGCGCAGATCTTCGCGCTGGTCCCGCCTGCGGTGCGTGGCCTGGGCCAGTCGGCGGGCTTCACCATGGAGTTCCAGAACAGCAGCGGGATGAGCCGCGCCGAATTTCTCGACGCGCGCGACCGGCTGTTGCAGATGGCCAATGCCGATCAGCGCCTGACCGGCGTGCGCCTCAGCGACCTCAACGACCTCGCCACGCTCAAGGTCGATGTGGACCAGCAGCGCGTGACCGCGCTTGGTCTCAGCCCGTCGGACGTGAACACCACTCTTTCGACCGCCTGGGGCGGCCGCTATATCAACGACTATATCGAAAATGGCCGCGTGAAGCGCGTCTATGTGCAGGGCGATGCGCCCTATCGCGCCGATCCCACCGGCCTCGGCCAATGGTTCGTGCGCGGATCGGACGGGCAGATGGCGCCCTTCTCCGCCTTTTCCCGGATCGGCTGGGCGACCGCGCCGGCCAGCCTTTCGCGCTTCCAGGGCGTGCCGTCCTTCGAGTTTCAGGGGCAGGCATCGCCGGGCGTCAGCTCAGGCGAGGCGATGGACGTCATCGCGCAGCTGGCGGCCAGGATTCCCGGGACCAGCGTCGCCTGGTCCGGCGTCTCCTATGAGGAGCGGCAGGCGGGCGGGCAGGCGCCCCTGCTCTACGGCCTCTCGCTGCTGGTCGTCTTCCTCTGCCTCGCCGCGCTCTATGAAAGCTGGTCGATCCCGGTCGCGGTGCTGCTGATCGTGCCGCTGGGCCTGATCGGCGCGATCCTGGCGGTCGTGCTGCGCGGCCTCCAGAACGACGTCTATCTCCAGATCGGCCTGCTCACCACCATGGGTCTCGCCGCCAAGAACGGCATCCTCATGATCGAGTTCGCGGAGCAGGCCGAAAAGCAGGGCATGAGCGTCATCGACGCCGCGCTGGAGGCGGCGCGCATCCGCCTGCGTCCGATCCTGATGACCAGCTTCGCCTTCATCTTCGGCGTGCTGCCGTTGGCCATCGCGACGGGCGCGGGCGCCAATAGCCGCGTCGCCATCGGCACCTCCGTCATCGGCGGCATGCTGACCGGCACGGTGCTGGCCATCTTCTACATCCCGCTGTTCTTCGTGCTGGTCCGCAGGGGTGTGCGCGACGGGATCGCCGCGATGAAGCGCCGCTTCGGACGGCCGGAGGCGACAGCGTGAAGGGGGGCATGAAGGGCGGCATGAGGAAAGGAATCGCGCCCCTGTTCCTCGCCTCGGCGCTTTCCGCCTGTTCGCTGGCGCCCCGTTACGAGCGCCCGGCGGCACCGGTCCCGGCTTCCTGGCCGGTGGGCGACGCCTATCTCCTCCAGTCGGAAGCGAGCGTTCCGGCGCTCTCCTATCGCGACATCTTCCGCGACCCGCGCCTCCAATCGCTGGTCGAGCAGGCGCTTGTCCATAATCGCGACCTGCGCGTGGCCGCCGCCAATCTCGCCGCCGCCCGCGCGCAGGTACGGGTGACCCGCGCGGCGCAATTCCCGGAAATCGGCGTGACGGCCACGGGCAGCCGGTCGGAAGGGGGCACCGGCACCAACACCGCCACGGGCGCCACGACGCAGACCGTATCCCGCACGAGCTGGGCTCTCAGCGGCGGCGTCAGCGCCTTCGAACTCGACCTGTTCGGCCGCCTCGCCAATGCGACCGCCGCCGACCGCCAGACCGCGCTCGCCACCGAAGCGGCGGCCCGCACCGTCCGCCTCGGCCTCGTCGCCGACATCGCCAATGCCTGGTCCACCCATGCCGCCGATGCCGAGCTGCTCCGCATCGCCGAGGACACGGCGGCTAGCGCCCGCCGTTCGGTCGAGCTGACCGCCGCGCGCCTCAAGGGCGGCGTCGCGCCGCGCACCGACCTGCGCCAGGCGGAACAGGTGCTCGCCACCGCCGAAGCCGATGTCGCCGCGCAGAAGACCGCGCTGGCGCAGGATGCGAACCTGATCCAGTTGCTCGTCGGGGCGCCGGTCGATGCCGCGCTCCTCCCCTCCGGCCTCTCCGATGCGATGCAGTCGGTATCGGCCCTGCCCGCGGGCCTCAGTTCCGAGATATTGCTGCGCCGCCCGGATGTGGTGGAGGCCGAATACAGGCTGCGCGCCGCCAATGCGCGGATAGGCGTGGCCCGCGCGGAGATGTTCCCGCGCATCACGCTCACCGGCCTTTTCGGCTTTGCCAGCAACGCGCTGCGTACCCTCTTCGCCACGGACAGCTTCACCAAGTCGGTCAGCGGCTCGGGTAGCCAGGCGATCTTCTCCGCGGGCGGCGTCCGCGCGGGCGTGGAGGTCAGCAAGGCACAGCGGGACGCGGCCCTTGCCACCTATGAGAGGGCGATCCAGACGGCCTTTCGCGAGGTGTCGGACGCGCTCGCCCGGCAGGGCACCATCGCCGACGAACTCGGCGCTGCTACCGCGCGCGTCACCGCGACGCAGGACACGGCCCGTCTGACCGAGGCGCGCTATCGCGGCGGAGTGGCCAGCTCGCTCGACAATCTCGATGCGCAGCGCAGCTATTACAGCGCCCGTCAGCAGGAGATCGCGATCCGCCTCGCGGTCATCGGCAACCGGGTGGAACTCTACCGCACCCTTGGCGGAGACCAGGCGACAGCCCCCGGCAATTAATGGCCCCGGCAGCCAAGGGCGCCGTCCATGCCTATAGTTGCCGCAGCGCCCGCGCGGGTCGTACCGACATGAGCGGTATCGACCCCGCCAGCCCGATGCCCAGCGTCAGCAGCCCGCCGCCCGCCAGCGTCGCCAGCACGATCCCCCAGTCGGGCGCCCAGCCGAATTCGAACAGGCGCACGATCACGAACCACGCCGCCGCCGTGCCGAGGATCAGCGACACCGCCGCCAGCATCAGGGCAAGCAGGCCATATTCCAGCGCCTGCGTCCCCAGCACCTGCGCCCGCGTCGCGCCCAGCGTCTTCAAGATCACGCTGTCATAGCTGCGCGTCTGGCGCGACGCCGCGATCGCGCCGATCAGCACCGCTATGCCCGCGAGGATGGTGATCGAGGCGGCCGCCACGATCGCGCCCGACATCTGGTCCAGCAGCGCGGTGATCTGGCTGACCAGATCGCCCACCGCGATCACCGACGCGCCCGGAAAGGCGCCCAGCAACGCCGTTGTCATCGCCGTCTCGCCGCCCGGCTTCATCGTGATCGTCGCGGTCAGGCTATGCGGCGCGCTCGCCAATATATTGGGTGGGAAGACCATCACATAGTTGAAGCCCATCGTGTCCCAGTTGATCTTGCGCAGGGACGCGATGCGCGCGTCTATCTCCCGTCCCAACACGCTCACCACCAGATGGTCGCCCACGCCCACGCCCAGCGCCCTGGCCTGCTCGGCATCGATGGAGAGCAGCGGCGGCCCCTGATAGCCCTTCGGCCACCATTGCCCTTCCACCAGTTCGCTTCCTTCCGGAAGCGCCTCGCTATAGGTGACGCCGCGCTCGCCGCGCAAAATCCACGCGCCCTCCGGCCGTTCCTTCAGCTCGGCCACGCGCAGCCCCTTATAGGCGACGACGGTGCCGCGCAGCGTGGGCACGATGTTGAGCCTGGCGCCCGCCGACCGGCTCTCCACCAATGTCCGGAACCGGTCCTCGCCGGTGGAGGGCAGGTCGAGGACGAAGAGGTTGGGCGCCTTTTTCGGCACGGTGCGGGCAATCTCCGCATCCAGGCTGGTCTGTATGCCCGCCAGCGTGACGAACAGCGTCAGGGCGAGACCCAGCGCGACCACCAGCGCGGATGTCTGCGCGCCGGGGCGGTAGAGATTGGCGATGGCGAGACGCAGCAGCGGACGGCGCGGACGCGGCACGCGCCGGGCCATCATGCCCACCCCCCGGCCGAGCAGCAGGAGCAGGACCAGCACCGCCGCCGTCGCGCCCAGCACGGCGGCGGAGAAAAGCGGCTCCCGCGCGGTCAACAGGACGGTCGCGACCAGCGCGGCTCCGGCCAGTCCCACCAGCACCCGGCTCCTCCGGTCGCGGCGGCGCGGCGGGTCGACCAGCGCGCGGAAGATCGCGGCGGCAGGCTCCGTCCGCGCGCGCGCCAGCGGCGGCAAGGTGAAGATCAGCGCGATGAGCAGGCCGTAGACGGCGCTCGTCGCCAGCGGCACGGCATGGATGCGCAATCCTGGCTGCACCGGCAATATGTCGCCTGCCAGCGCGACGATGGCGGGCGGCGCCAGCGCGCCTATCACCAGGCCCAGCGCAATCGCCAGCGCCGCCACCGCGCCCAGTTGCAGCAGGTAGATGCGCTCTATGTCGGCGGAGGTCGCGCCCAGCACCTTCATCGTGGCGAGGCTGCCGCGCTTGAGCGCCAGATAGGAGCCGACGCCGTTGCTCACCCCGATCCCGGCGACGATCAGGGCGGTGAGACCGATGAGGGACAGGAACTGGCCCATGCGTTCGATGAAGCGGTTGGTGCCGGGCGCGGCCCGCTCGCGATCCTTAAATTCCCAGCCTTCGGTGGCGTAACGCTTTTCAAGCCCTTCGCGCAGGGCATGGGCGTCCTGCCCGGCGGGAATGCGGATGCGATATTTGCTGCTGAACAGGCTGCCCGGCTGGATGAGACGCGTGGCGCGCAGGCCCTCCAGGGAGACGATGGCGACGGGGCCGAGGGTGAAGCCTTCCCCCACCCGGTCCGGCTCGTCGGCGATGATGCCATGGATGGTGAATATGGCCTCGCCGTAGCGCAGCCGGTCGCCGGTCCGGACATGGAGCCGCTCGCCCAGCGCGGGGGTGATGAGGATGCCGTCGGCGGGCAGGGGGCGATAGCGGCCCTGCTGCAAGGCCAGCGTGCCATAGAGGGGATAGGCGCCGTCGACGCCCTTCAATTCCGTCAGCACCGCGCTCGTTCCGCCGTCCGCCCGCTGCGCCCCCTCCGCCCGTTGCGCCATGGCGCGCATGCGGATCGTCTCGCTGAACCGGCCCAGCCCTTCCAGCTCGCGGCGGCGCGCCGGGGCCAGTTCGCGCTGGGTCATCTCCACCTGGATGTCGCCGCCCAATATGGTCTGGCCGCGCGCGGCGATCTCGCCGGTGATGGATGCGGTCAGGCTGCCTATCGCCGCCAGCGTCGCCACGCCCAGGAACAGGCAGAGGAAGAGGAGGCGCAGGCCCCGGAAACCGGCATGCAGGTCGCGCCGCGCGATGCGCCAGGCGGCGCCCCAGCCCAGTGCGGCCGTCCTGCCGAGCCTCACGGACGGCGCTCGGCGACGATGCGGCCGTCGCGCATCTCCACGATCCGGTCGCACCGCTCCGCCAGCCCCGGATCATGGGTGATGATGAGGAGGGTGGCGCCCGTCGCCTGCTGGCGGGTGAAGAGGAGGTCGATGACCGACACGCCCGTCGCCGCGTCCAGATTGCCGGTCGGCTCGTCCGCGAACAGGATGCCGGGTTCCGGCGCCATGGCGCGGGCTATGGCGACGCGCTGCTGCTCGCCGCCGGAAAGCTGCGCGGGATAATGGTCGAGTCGGTGGGCCAGCCCGACCGCCTTCAGTTCCTCTTCCGCGCGGGCAAAGGCATGGGGCCGTCCGGCCAGTTCCAGCGGCACCGCGACATTCTCCACCGCCGTCATGGTGGGGAGCAGGTGGAAACTTTGCAGGATGATGCCGATCCGGCCCCGCCGCGCCCGCGCCAGCGCATCCTCGTCCAGCGCGCCATAGTCCACGCCCGCGACGGATACGGAACCGCCGCTCGCCCGTTCCAGGCCGGACAGGACCGCCATCAGCGACGACTTGCCGGACCCCGACGCGCCGAGGATGGCCAGGCTCTCGCCCTTCCCGATGTCGAGATCGATGCCCTTCAATATCCCGGTCGTGCCGAGGGAGAGGGTGACATTGCGCGCGCGGATCGCGATATGGGTGTCGTCAACGGTCGCGTGCATCGGGAAAGGCAGCTCCTTGGGAAGCAGGTTTCGGCAATATGGGGCATCGCTGCTGCTTGTCCAACTGGTCCTCGGCTGTTCGCCCGACACGCCGCGCGAAGAGGCCGCGTCCAACGGCGCGAATGCCGCCGCTCCGGTTGCTCCGCCCTCCTCTTCGTCCGACGATGCCATCCCCGCGGATGCGAAGCTGGTCGTGGCCTTTGGCGACAGCCTCTATGCGGGCTACAGCCTCGGCCCCGGTGAGGGTTTCGCCCCCGCGCTGGAAAAGGCGCTGGCGGCGAAGGGGGTGAAGGCGCATGTCTTCAACGCGGGCGTATCCGGCGACACGAGCACGGACGGCCGGGGCCGTCTCGGCTTCGTGCTGGACGGCCTGCCGCGCAAGCCCGACCTCGTGCTGGTGGGCCTTGGCGGCAACGACATGCTGCGCGGCCTCGGCCCGGAGATAACGCGGGGCAATATCGATGCGATCCTCGCGGACCTCAAGGCGCGCGGCATTCCCGCCATGCTGACAGGCATGCTGGCCTCGCCCAATATGGGTCCGGACTATGCGGCCGCCTTCAACCCCATCTATCCGGACCTTGCCCGGAAATATGGCGTCCCCCTCTACCCCTTCTTCCTCGACGGGGTGATCGGCCATCGCGATCTGCTCCTGCCCGACGGCATCCATCCCAATCCCGCGGGTGTGGAACGGGTGACGGACAGGATCGCCCCCATGGTGGTAGGGAAACTAGGGAAATAGGAGCAGGCGTCAGCCCGCCGCTTCCGCCTCCGCGATCAGCGTCGCGCGGATCTTGTGCTTCAGCACCTTGCCCGCGTCATTCTTGGGAAGGGCGGGCCAGACTTCCACGCGCTCGGGTATCTTGAAGCGGGCCACGCCCTTGGCGTCGAGCCAGGCGAGGACCGCCTTCACATCCGGCGCCGGCTCCGTGCCTTCCACGATCACGGCGCAAGCCTGCTCGCCCGTGCGTTCATGGGGCAGGCCGACGATCGCGATCTCCGCGATGCCGGGATGCTCGATGAGGATATCCTCTATCTCCTTGGGCGCGATATTCTCGCCGAAGCGGATGATGATGTCCTTCTTGCGTCCCTCGACCACCACATAGCCGCCGTCGACCAGCCGCCCCGTGTCGCCGGTACGGTAGAAGCCTTCCTCGTCGAACACCGACGCCTCATGCCCGGCATGCATGTAGCCGACGAGCATCTGCGGCCCGCGCGCCAGTATCTCGCCATCCTCCGCGATCTTCACCGTGGCGATGCCCACCCGCCCGTCCGTCTCCGCCGCATGGTCCAGGTCGTCGCGATCGGGCGCGCCGACCGTCGTCACGGGCACTTCCGTCGATCCGTAGACGCGCGTCACGGCGGTGTTGGTCAAATAGGCCGAGGCCTCGCGGATGATGGATGGCGGCACGGACGCGCCGCCGCAGATGAAGACCTTGAGGTCGGGCAGGACCGTGTCCGCCGCCTTGGCCGCCGCCAGCAATTGCTCCAGAAAGGGCGTCGCGCCCGCCAGATGGGTGATCTTGCGCTCGACCATGATCTTCACGCCCTCGTCCGGATACCATTGGTCCATGAGGATCACGGACGTGCCCAGCAGCAGCGGCATCTCGAAGGCGTAGATCGAACCGCCGATATGGCTGATGGGGGAGGGGACGAGGAAGCGGTCGCCCGGCGCCGCATGCCAATGCTGCCCGATCTGGCGGATCAGCGCATGGAGCGAATTATGGGTATGCAGCACGCCCTTCGGACTGCCGGTCGTGCCGGAGGTGTACATGATCATCCGCACCGCATCGGCATCAAGAACCGGCAGGTCGCGCGGCTCGACCCCTTCGAACAGCGATGGATAGGCGGTATGGGGACCGGCGGGGCCGCGCAGCACCACCACCTCCGGCGGGTTGTCGAGCGCGTCCCGCACGCGGGCGAGCATGCCCGCATAGTCATGCCTGCGGAAGCTGTCGGGGATGAAGATCATCCGGCTGTCCACATCCTTGAGCAGGAAGCCGAGATCATGGTCGCGCAGCGACGGCAGGACCGGATTGGCGACCATCCCCGCCAGCGTCGCGCCGAGATAGATTTCCGCCGCCTCATGCCAGTTGGGCAGCATGAAGGAGATGACACTGCCGACCGGCATGCGGGCCAGCAGGGCATGGGCGAGGGTGGTGGCGCGCGAAAGCAGGGTGCGCGCGTCGATCTCGACGGCGCCTTCCGTCACGATGATGCGCTCCGGGTCCTGCTCCGCCGCCTGCCGCAGGGCATCGGCCAGCGTCTCCCGGACCCACCAGCCGTCGCGATAGGCCGCATCCGCGCGCGCCTGATCCCAGCGGATCGAACGGCCCTGAACGATGCGGCGGCCTGCTACGGTCGATGGATCGCCACTGCTCGTCATGCTGTCCTGTCCCTTGGTCATCATAGCTGTTCACTAACGGGCAAGCCGTATCGTCCCCGGGAGGCAAGCACAATGTCCGATAGTCGCCGCCGCCTTCGCCGGGGCGGTCTTTGCAGGGCTGGCCAGCCTTGGGCGATATCCGTTCATCGCCATTCCTCCGCATGGCGCCGCTTCGATGCCGGACGGAAACGAAAGCGGGCGATGAGGGGTTGCGCCTCCGGAACCCATCCCGTCTTTTCACGGTTGGCTTCCGGAAATGGAGAGGAAGATGGGCACCGGACGGGACGGGCCGCAGGCGGAGGAGGGCGAGGCGGAGACATTGGCGCCGATCCTGCCGGAGGATATCGAAAAGGGAGCGGGCGACCTTCTCGAACGCGCCTGCGAGGCGGGGTTCACATTGGCCACGGCGGAGAGTTGCACCGGCGGCCTCCTTGCCTCCCTCCTCACCGATGTCGAGGGCGCGAGCCGGGCCTTCGAACGCGGCTTCGTCGTTTATAGCGAGGAGGCGAAGTGCGAGCTTCTGGGCATCGCGCGGGAGACGATAGACCGTAGCGGCGCGGTCAGCCGGGACGTCGCCCGCACCATGGCGCAGGGCGCGCTGGATCATAGCAAGGCGGACATAGCGCTCGCGGTCACGGGCTTTGCCGGTCCCGCCGGGCCGGGAGACGAGCCGGGCCTGGTCCATTTCGCCTGCGCGCGCAGAGGCGCAACAATCACGCACCGGGAGGAGCATTTCGGTGATAAGGGGCGTGGACCTGTGCGCATCGCATGCCTGCGCGTCGCGCTGGAGATGATGGGGGAAGCCTTTGATGACCGCTGAGCATTTCGCGTCGATCCATGCCCATGGCTTCGTCCGCATCGCCTGCGCCACCCCGGCGGCGAGCGTCGGGGACGTGGCCGCCAATCTCGACGCCATAATGCTCCAGGCGCGTCAGGCGGCGGCGGAGGGGGCCGATCTGGTCCTCTATCCGGAACTCAGCCTATCCTCATACGCGATAGACGATCTGCACTTGCAGGAGGCATTGCTGGATGCCGTGGAAGCGGCGGTGGCGCGGCTGGTCGAGGCGAGCCGCGACCTTTCGCCCGTGCTGCTGGTGGGCGCGCCGATCCGCCGGGCGGGGCGGCTCTATAATTGCGCGCTGGCCATCTCGCGCGGGCGGCTGCTGGGTGTGGTGCCCAAGAGCCATCTGCCCAATTACCGCGAATATTACGAGAAACGCTGGTTCGCGCCCGGTGCAAAGCTCACAGGCTTCGCGACCCAAATAGCCGGGATGGAGGCGCCGTTCGGCACCGACCTCCTCTTCGCGGCCAGCGACCTGCCGGACTTCACCTTCCATGTGGAGATATGCGAGGATTATTGGGCGCCGCTGCCGCCCTCCACCCATGGGGCGCTGGCGGGGGCGCTGATCCTGTGCAACCTGTCCGCGTCCAACATCACCATCGGCAAGGCGCGGGACCGGGCGCTCCTGTCGGCGGCGCAGTCCGCCCGCTGTATCGCCGCCTATGCCTATAGCGCGGCCGGGCCGGGGGAGAGCACGACCGACCTTGCCTGGGACGGGCAGGCCATGGTGCATGAGCTGGGCGAGCTGTTGGTCCAGTCAAGCCGTTTCGGCGACGATCCCGAGATCGTCTATGCCGATGTCGACGTGCAGCGCCTCCGACTGGAACGCATGCGTAACGGAACCTTCAACGACAGCGCGGCGGCGGCGGACCATCCGGAGACGCGTTTCCGCCGCATCGTCTTCGACCATCGCCCGGCCCTCACGGATATCGGCCTGCGCCGTCCCGTCAGCCGCTTTCCCTTCGTCCCCGACGATCCGGCCCGCCTCGACGAGGATTGCTACGAGGCGTTCAACATCCAGGTGGAGGGGCTGGCCAAGCGTTTCCGCGCCGCCGCGGGCAGGCATTTCGTCATCGGCGTGTCGGGCGGCCTCGATTCCACCCATGCGCTGATCGTCGCGGCCAAGGCATGCGACCGCATGGGCCTGCCGCGCTCCGCCATACTCGGCTATACCATGCCCGGCTTCGCCACGGGCGAGGAGACGAAAGGCAATGCCTGGGCGCTGATGAAGGCGCTGGGCGTGACGGGCGAGGAGATCGACATACGCCCCGCCGCGCGGCAGATGCTGGCGGACATGCGCCACCCCTTCGCGGGCGGCGAGCCGGTCTATGACGTGACGTTCGAGAATGTGCAGGCGGGCCTTCGCACCGACTATCTCTTCCGCCTGGCAAACCATCATGGCGGCATGGTGGTGGGGACGGGCGATCTCAGCGAACTGGGCCTCGGCTGGTGCACCTATGGCGTGGGCGACCAGATGAGCCATTATGCCGCCAATTGCGGCGTGCCCAAGACGCTGATCCAGTATCTCATCCGCTGGTGCGTGACGAGCGGCCAGTTCGACCCGGAGACGGACCGCATCCTGACCGCGATACTGGCGACGGAAATCTCGCCCGAACTGGTCCCCGCGGGCGAGGATGGCGCGCTCCAGAGCACGGAGAGCAAGATCGGCCCCTATGCGCTGAACGATTTCTTCCTGCACCATGTCGTGCGGTTCGGCCTGCCGCCGTCCAAGATCGCCTTCCTGGCATGGCATGCCTGGCGCGACGCGGGAGCAGGGGCATGGCCGGCCGCTTTCCCGGATGCGAAGAAGCAGGGATATGACCTGCCGGCCATTCGGCACTGGCTGGAGAATTTCCTGTTCCGCTTCTTCCAGATCAGCCAGTTCAAGCGCTCCGCCATACCCAATGGGCCGAAAGTGTCGGCGGGCGGATCGCTGTCGCCGCGCGGCGACTGGCGGGCGCCGTCCGACGGAACGGCGAGGCTGTGGCTGGAGGAACTGGAGCGGCGGGTGCCGAGGGAATAGTCCTTCAGCTTCCCCCGTCCCCCCATTCGGGAAGGGGGACAGGGGATGTTATGCCGCCTCCGTCACCTCGTCCGTATGGACGGCGAAGCGCGAGAGGATGTTCGGGCCGAAACTGGTGGTGAGCGCGGTGTCGGTGGCGTCGCGGCCGCGCGCCATCAGGATGCGGCCGATGCGCGGCCGGGCATGGCGGGCATCGAGCACATGCCAGCGCCCGCCCAGATACACCTCCAGCCATGCGGAGAAATCCATGGGCGTATCCCCCGGCGGCACGCCGATATCGCCGAGATAGCCGGTGCAGTAGCGCGCGGGGATGTTCATGCAGCGGCAGAGCGCGACGGCCAGATGCGCGAAGTCGCGGCAGACGCCCGCCTGCTCCTGATAGGCTTCCCAGGCGGTCCTGCTGGAGCGGGCGTGATGATAGCCGAATTCGATATGGTCGTGGGTGAAGGCCACGATCTCCGCGACGCGCGGCCAGCCGGGGGGCAAGTGGCCGAAGCGCGACCAAGCCACGTCCGACAGGCGGTCCGTTTCGCAATAGCGGCTGCCGAGGAGGTAGATCAGCACATCGTCGGGCAGTTCCTCTATCGCATGCTGAACGGCATCGGGCGCGGCGGGGTCCGGATCGCCCGTGTCCGAGATGGTGAAGTCGCACAGCAGGGTCAGCCCGCCGGACGGGATGGTCACGCGCGAGCAGACATTCCCATAGGCATCGAGATAGTCGTAGATCGGCACGTCCGGGTCGGTGAGGATGCGATGCGCCGTCACCAGATCCTTGTTGCGCGACGGATGGATGCTGAGCATCGCCAGCATCGGCGTCGGCGCGTCGCACTCGAACCTGATCTCATATCCGGCGCGAATCAGCATGAATCAGCTCCTTGCGGGATTGTGACGGATTTTCGGGCAAAGGGCCTTGATCCACGTAAATGTCGACGGATACGTCCATGCCGAGATAGCTGCCCGGAAAGCCGCTCCAGGTGCCGGAAATGGGGACGGCCTGATAGATGTCGCGCGCGATGGCGACGCGGATCAGCCCTTCCGTGCCGACAATATCGTTGGTGGGGTCGAATTCCACCCAGCCGGAACCGGGCAGGTAGACGCGGACCCAGGCATGGGTGTTGCCGCCGCCGGTCATGCGCCGCCTGCCGCTGGGATTATAGACATAGCCGGAGACGAAGCGCGCGGCGAGGCCGAGCGCCCGCACCGCCTCTATCATCAGCATGGCATAGTCGCGGCAGGTGCCCTTGCCCCGTTCCAGAGTCTCTATGGGCGTCTGCGTGCCCTTTTGCTGGCGCGGGACATAGGTGAATTCCCGCTTGATGGCGGCCGTCATGTCGGTGAGCATGTCGAGCGTGCCCTTGCTGCCGTTCTTCGGCACGAAGCGGTGCGCCCAGCTGTCGATCTGCCGCCGGGGATCGAGATGCTGGCGCTCTATCGAGCGCAGCAGGTCCGGCATCTCCTCCGACGAATAGGTGAAGGGATAGGTGCGGGCATAATCCTCTATATGCACGTCCTGAAGCTCCGTCGGATTGTGCAGCAGGCGCGCCTTGCTCTCGATGCGCAATTCCGTCGCGCGTCCCTGGAACGTCGCGATGGCGACGGAGTTGCCGAACACATCATGCAGCCAGCGTATGCTGGCCGGTTCCGGATCGATGACCAGGGAGGCGTCGATCAGATACTGGTCGAAGCTCTCGCGCGGGCGCACCATCAGCCGATGCTCGCCGAAGGAGGCGGGCTGGCTGTAACGATAGGTGGTGACATGCGTCAGGTTCACAAAAGGCATCGGGCGTCCAAGATCCATGAGCGCTGAACAGGACCAGGCCCTGCTCCGCGCGGTCGATCCGCCACCCGTCCGGGTCACCAACCCCGGCGGGCGGTCATCGTTCCTCCTGCTGGGCGATCATGCGGGTAATGCGGTGCCGGCGGCGCTCGGCGCGCTGGGGCTAAGCGCGGCGGAGCTGGAGCGGCATATCGGCTGGGACATCGGCGTGGGGCCGCTGGGCCGCATGCTGGCCGAGCGGCTGGATGCGCCCTTCGTGGAGCAGCATTATTCGCGGCTGGTCATCGACTGCAATCGCGCCCCGGACCGGGAGGACGCCATGGCGGCGGCGAGCGACGGAACGGCGGTGCCGGGCAATGCCGCGCGGGACGCGGCGGCGCGGCGGGTGCGGGTGGAGGCGATCCATGCGCCCTATCATGCGGCGATAGCGGAGCGGCTGGCGGCGCGCGACGCGGCGGGGCGGGCGACGGTGCTGGTCGCGCTGCACAGCTTCACGCCGGTCATGGCGGGGACGGCGCGCCCGTGGGACATCGGCATATTGCATGACGGCGGGGAGGCGGGCTTTGCCGTGGCCCTGCTCGCCCGGCTGCGCGGCAGGGGCGATCTGCGCGTGGGCGACAACCAGCCCTATCGCATGGACGAGACCGACTATACGCTGCCCCGCCATGCCTATGCCGCGCGCCGCCCCTATGCGGAGCTGGAGATACGGCAGGACCATCTCGCCGGGGCGGCGGGGCAGGCCCGGTGGGCGGACATTCTGGCGGAGGCGCTGACCGCCGCGCAGGGGTGAAGGGAAGGGGGTGGCGGCGTGGCGCTCCATGGCTGTATCGAGGCGGGCGGGACCAAGGTCCTGATCGGACTGGCGACGGACGAGGGCGAATTCCTGGCGACGGAGCGGATCGCGACGACCGGTCCGGAGGAGACGCTGGGCGCGGCGACGGGCTGGCTGGAAGAGGCGGTGCGGATGCATGGGCGGGCGCATGGGCCGCTCTCGGCCATCGGCATCGCCAGCTTCGGTCCCGCCGGGGTCGACAGGCGGCGCGGCGATTGGGGCTTCATCACCTCCACGCCCAAGCCGGGCTGGCGCGATACGGACGTGGCGGGGCCTTTCGCGCGCGCCTTCGGCGTGCCCGTGGGCTTCGACACGGACGTGAACGGCGCCGCCATGGCGGAGCATCGCTGGGGCGCGGCGCGCGGGGAGGCGGTCGCGGCCTATGTCACCATCGGCACCGGCATTGGCGGCGGCGTGGTGGTGGAGGGGCGGCCCCTGCATGGGCGCAACCATCCGGAGGTCGGGCATATCGCGGTGCGGCGCGCCCCGGCGGATGCGGGCTTTGCGGGCATCTGCCCCTTTCATGGCGATTGCCTGGAGGGGCTGGCCAATGGTCCCGCGATCCTCGCCCGCTGGGGACGGCCGCTGTCGGAATTGCCGCCGGACCATCCGGGTCATGGGCTGATCGCCTTCTATGTCGCGCAGCTCTGCATCGCCCTCGAAGCAACCGTCTCGCCGGGGCGGACGATCATCGGCGGCGGGGTCGCGCAGGCGCCGGGGCTGCTCGACCGGGTGCGGGCGGAGGCGGAGCGTCTGGCGGCGGGCTATTTCCCCGGCTTCGACCCCGCGCGGATCGTGCCGCCGGGGCTGGGTGAACGGTCGGGGCTGCTCGGCGCGCTGGCGCTCGCCCGGCAGGCTCTGGGGATGGACGGCTGACGCGGAAGCGGCGCCTGCCCGCATCTAGGATACTGGCTGGGGGCCGGGTAGCGGTGCGGGCAGGCGCCGTCTACGGCAGCGAGCCGAATCAGCGGCCGTTGATCGCGTCGGAGCCGGCCTGGCCCACGGAGGTGATGTCGCGGCCCGCGCCCTTCACCGTCGCGCAGCCGCCCAGCGTCAGCGCGGCCAATGCCGCCGTGCCCGCCATCATCGCGATCCGGGCGGCGGTCTTCGTGCTTTTCTTCATGATGTCGATCCTTGTGGCATTTCCCTGTCGAGTGAGGGGTAACGCAGCCGGAACGAAAAGGCTCCCTCAGTCGAAGAGGGAGCTGACCGAGCTTTCGTCCGCGATGCGCTTCACCGCCTCGCCCAGCAGGGGGGCGATGGGAAGCTGGCGGATCTTGGAGGAGGCGCCCACCGCGTCGGTCGCGATGATCGAGTCGGTGATGACCAGTTCCATGAGCTGCGACGCATCGACGCGGGCCACCGCGCCGCCGGACAGCACGCCATGGGTGACATAGGCCACCACCTCTTCCGCGCCCGCCGCCTTGAGCGCGGCCGCCGCGTTGCACAGCGTCCCCGCCGAGTCGACGATATCGTCGATCAGGATGCAGAAGCGCCCCTTCACGTCGCCGATGATGTTCATCACTTCCGATTCGCCCGCGCGCTCGCGCCGCTTGTCGACGATGGCGAGGGGCGCGTTGTCGAGGCGCTTGGCAAGGGCGCGGGCGCGCACCACGCCGCCCACGTCGGGCGAGACGACCATGATGTTGCGGTCGGAGAAGCGGGCCTGGATGTCCGCCGACATGACCGGCGCGCCGAACAGATTGTCGGTCGGGATGTCGAAGAAGCCCTGGATCTGGCCCGCATGCAGGTCGACCGAGAGGACGCGGTTGGCGCCCGCCGTGGTGATGAGATTGGCGACCAGCTTGGCCGAGATGGGCGTGCGCGGGCCGGGTTTGCGGTCCTGCCGCGCATAGCCGAAATAGGGGAGGACCGCCGTGATGCGCTTGGCCGAGGCCCGCTTCAGCGCGTCGATCATGATGAGCAGTTCCATGAGATTGTCGTTCGCCGGATAGCTGGTCGACTGGATCACGAACACATCCTCGCCGCGCACATTCTCGTGGATTTCGACGAACACTTCCTCATCGGCGAAACGGCGCACGCTCGCCTCGGTCAACGGCAGCTCGACATATTGCGCAATGGCCTTTGCCAGCGGCAGATTGCCGTTGCCCGAAATGATCTTCATGGTCTTTCCCCGCTCTGTCTGGAATCTGCGCTACCCTTGCGCCCGCGCCTTTAGCGACAGAATCGTCATCCGAAAAGGCCCGCGACCACGCCACCCCGTCCGGATGTGGTTGTCCCCCAACGGTCTGTCGCATAGGGGGACCGGATGACGACAGCCCCGACCGACCGGCGCCTGCGCATCGCGCTGGCCCAGACGAACCAGATCATGGGAGACCTCGGCGCCAATGCGGAGGCGATGCTGGCCTGGCGCGACCGGGCGGCGGCCGAGGGGGCGGAGCTGGTGGTCTTCCCCGAATTGCAGCTGATCGGCTATCCGCCGGAAGATCTGGTCCTCAAGCCCGCCCTTGTCGAGCGGGCGGAGGCGGAACTGGTCCGACTGGCGGAGGCGACGAGGGACGGCGGCCCGGCCATGCTGGTCGGCACGGTGATCGAGGCGGGCGGCCTCCTCTTCAACTGCGTCGCGCTGCTGGAGGAGGGCACCATCGCCGCGGTGCGGCAGAAGCGGGAACTGCCCAATTACGGCACGTTCGACGAGAAGCGGCTGTTCGCGCCCGGCCCGCTGCCCGATCCGGTCGAGTTCCGGGGCGTGCGGCTGGGCCTGCCGATCTGCGAGGATATCTGGTTCCCCTTCGTTACCGCGCATCTGCGCGACCGGGGCGCGGAAATCCTCATCAACGTGAACGGCAGCCCCTATGAGGTCGCCAAGGACGGGCGCCGCCGCAACGGCGTTTGCGCCGCGCGCGTGCATGAGACGGGCCTGCCCATCGTCTATCTCAACCGCGTGGGCGGGCAGGACGAGCTGGTCTTCGACGGGGCCAGCTTCATCATGGACGCGGATGGGGAAATCGCCTGCCGCCTGCCCGAATGGGGGGAGGTGCTGCAGATCACCGACTGGATGCAGGATGAGGATGGCCGCTGGTGCTGCCTGCCCGCGCCGGTCGCGGAGGTGCAGGATCATCCGGCCGACATCTATTGCGCGATGGTCGTGGGCCTGCGCGACTATGTGGAGCGCAACCGCTTTCCGGGCGTCGTGCTGGGCCTGTCGGGCGGCATAGACAGCGCCCTGTCCGCCGCCGTGGCGGTCGACGCGCTGGGGCCGGATCGGGTCTGGTGCGTGATGATGCCGTCGCGCTTCACCAGCGCGGAAAGCCTGGAGGATGCGGCGGAGTGCGCGCGCCTGCTGGGCGTCCGCCTCGACAGCGTGCCCATCGGCCCGGCGGCGGAGGCGTTCGATGGGATGCTGGCGCCGCTGTTCGCGGGGCGCTCGCCGGATCTGACGGAGGAGAATATCCAGTCGCGCATCCGGGGCGTCACGCTGATGGCCCTGTCCAACAAATATGGCCATATGCTGCTGACGACCGGGAACAAGA
This sequence comes from Sphingobium sp., assembly GCA_047602685.1. GTDB lineage: Bacteria > Pseudomonadota > Alphaproteobacteria > Sphingomonadales > Sphingomonadaceae > Sphingobium. The sequence goes on along the minus strand of JASGGS010000017.1, from coordinate 16,790 downwards.
GCGAGATGAGCGTCGGCTATGCAACCATCTATGGCGACATGGCGGGCGGCTATTCCGTGCTGAAGGACGCATACAAGACGACCGTCTTCGACCTGTCCAACTGGCGCAATGGCGAGCGGCCTTCCTTCGGCAAGGGGCCGGAGGGGCCGGTCATGCCGGTGCGCGTGATCGAGAAGCCGCCCACGGCCGAACTGCGCGAGAACCAGAAGGACGAGGACAGCCTGCCGCCCTATGCGGTGCTGGACCCCATACTCTACGGCCTTGTCGAGCAGGAGAAGTCGGTGGACGACCTGGTGGGCATGGGCTTCGAGCGGGAGGTGGTGGCGCGGATTGAGCGCCTCCTCTATGTCGCCGAATATAAGCGCCGCCAGTCACCGCCCGGCGTGAAGCTGGGCGGGCGCAATTTCGGGCGCGACCGCCGCTATCCGATCAGCAACGCCTTCCGGACCGCCTGACATGACCGTGATTACACGCTTCGCCCCGTCGCCCACCGGCCGCGTCCATGTCGGCAATATCCGCGCGGCGCTCCACAACTGGCTGTGGGCGCGCAAGCATGGCGGGCGCTTCCTGCTGCGCATCGACGACACCGATGCGGAGCGCAGCCGGGAGGAGTATGTCGACGCGACGCGGGCCGATCTCGACTGGCTGGGCTTCGGACGCGATGGGGAGGAGCGGCAGTCGCTGCGCTTCGACCTCTATGAGGCGAAGTTCCGGGCGCTGGTGGAGGCGGGGCGCATTTATCCCGCCTATGAGACGGCGCAGGAGCTGGACCTCAAGCGCAAGGTGCTGCTGGGGCGGGGCCTGCCGCCCGTCTATGACCGCGCCGCGCTGACGCTGACGGCGGATCAGGTCGCGGCCTATGCGGCGGAGGGGCGGCGGCCGCATTGGCGGTTCCGGCTCGACCATGACACCCCCATCGCATGGGACGACATGATCCGGGGGGAGCAGCATTTCGATCCGGCCAAGCTGTCCGATCCCGTGATCCGGCGGGAGGATGGGAGCTGGCTCTACATGCTGCCCTCCGCGATCGACGATGCGGAGATGGGGATCAGCCATGTGGTGCGGGGGGAGGATCATGTGTCCAACACCGCCGCGCAGATCCAGATGTTCACGGCGCTGGGCGCGCCGCCGCCGCGCTTTGCCCATGCCGCATTGATGGTGGGGAGCGAGGGGAAGCTGTCCAAGCGGCTCGGCTCGCTCGGCTGCGACGCCTTTCGCGGGCAGGGGATCGAGCCGATCGCGATTTCGGCCCTGCTGGCGCGGCTGGGCACCAGCGACCCGGTGGAGCCGGTGACGGAGATCGCGCCCCTGCTGGAGGGATTCGACTTTGCCCGCTTTGGCCGCGCGCCCGCGCGTTTCGACGAGGGAGAACTGGCATCCCTCAATGAGAAGATCGTGCATCAACTGCCTTATGACGCGGTGACGGGCCGCCTGCCCGAGGGCATGGACGAGGCGGGATGGAAAGCCATAAGGCCCAATCTGAAGATCGTGGGCGAGGCGGGCGACTGGTGGGCGATGGTGACGGGCGATCCGTCCGCGCCGGAGCCGGATGCGGAGGATCGCGTCTATCTGGCCGAGGCGGCGGCGGTCGCCGCGACGCTCGACTGGTCGGCGGATGCCGTGTGGCAGCGGCTGACCGGCGCGCTCAAGGAGAGGACGGGGCGCAAGGGCAAGGCCCTCTTCCTGCCGCTGCGCCGGGCGCTCACCGGCCTGGACCATGGGCCGGACATGGCGGCGCTGCTGCCGCTGATCGGGCGGGAGCGGGCATTGGCGCGCCTGGCGCGCTGAAGCGGATTTAAAGTCCGGCGGCGCATTGCTCGATTGCCGATGGGCAGCCCCGGCCTATGGGATGGGGCGTGTTTCCATTGCGGGGGATAGCCTATGCCGGATGGTCATGTCGTTGCCGTGGCGCGGGATGGCGCGCATCGCTTTTCCAAGACCCGTGTCGAGGCCATTCATATCGTCGCCGGGCTGGGCGTCGAAGGGGACGCGCATCAGGGGGCGACCGTGCGCCATCGGTCCCGCGTCGCGGCCGATCCGACCCAGCCCAACTTGCGGCAGGTCCATCTGATCCAGTCCGAATTGTTCGAGGAGCTGCGGCGCAAGGGCTTCGACATCGCGCCCGCCCAACTGGGCGAGAACATCACCACGCACGGGGTGGACCTGCTGGCCCTGCCGCGGGGCGCGCGATTGTATGTCGGGCGGGCGGTGGTGCTGGAACTGACGGGTCTGCGCAATCCCTGCGGCCAGATCGAGCGCTTCCGGGCCGGGCTGCTGGCCGCCGTCCTGGATCGCGGGCCGTCGGGTGAGCCGATCCGCAAGGCGGGGGTGATGAGCATCGTCCTGACCGGCGGGGTGGTGCGCCCCGGCGACCGGGTGGCGGTCGAATGGCCCGCGCCGCCGCATCATCCGCTGGAGCGGGTTTGAAGCCGGGGCGTCAGGCCGCCTGCGAACGGGCGGGGATCATGCCCCCACCTTTCCGAACGCCCCATCCTTGATCGCCGCGATGATGGCGGAGAAGTCGAGGCCGCCATGGCCCGCATCGTTGAACGTCTTGTAGAGCGCGGCGGCGCGTATGCCCATGGGGACGGAGGCGCCGACGCCCTCCGCGGCTTCCATGGCGATGCCGAGATCCTTGAGCATCAGCGCCGCCGCGAAGCCGCCCTGATAGCCATTGTCGGCGGGACTGGCCGGCCCGACGCCGGGGACCGGGCAATAGCTCGTCATCGACCAGCTCTGCCCCGTCGCCTTGGATGAGATGTCGTAGAAGGTCTGGAGGTCGAGGCCCAGCTTCTCCGCCAGGGCGAAGGTCTCGCAGGTCGCGATCATGGTGGAGGCGAGGAGCATGTTGTTGCACATCTTCGCCACCTGCCCCGCGCCCGTCGCACCGGCATGGATCACTGCCTTGCCCATGACGGCCAGGATCGGCTCGGCGCGGGCGAATGCCTCGTCCGTGCCGCCGACCATGAAGGTCAGCGTGCCGCCATTGGCCGCCGCGATGCCGCCGGAGACGGGCGCATCGACAAAGGCATGGCCGGCGGCCCCGGCCGCCTCGCCCAGGCGGCGGGTCGTCGCCACGTCGATGGTCGAGCAGTCGATGAGGAGCGCGTCCGTTGGGGCATGGCCGATCACGTCCGCCGTGACGACACCCTCCACGATCCTGCCATTGGGCAGCATGGTGACGACCGCTTCGACATCCGCCACCGCATCGCGCACGCTGCGATGGGGGGTCGCGCCATTCTCCTTCGCCTTGAGTAGGGCCGGCTCGGCCAGGTCGAAGGCATGCACCTCATGCCCCGCCCTGACCAGATTGGCCGCCATGCCGCCGCCCATATTGCCGAGGCCGATAATCGCGATCTTCATGTGCAACTCTCCATGAGGCCCGCCCCGTTGGGCTGGGCGAAAGGGTCAGAGGGGACGCCACTCCTGCTCCGGCGGCAGGGGCGCGAAGATGCTGTCGAGCAGCGCGTCGGTCACGCCCTCCGGTGTCGCCGGGTCCCATTTGGGCGCATGATCCTTGTCCACCAGAACGGCGCGCACGCCCTCCGCGAAATCGGGCAGGACGAGGGCGCGGGAGGCGATCCGATATTCGATGACCATATTGTCGGCGAAGCTGGGCGCCTGCGCGCCGAGGGCGAGCTGGCGCAGCGCGACCTTGCATGTCTGCGGGCTCTTGGAACGCAGCGTTTCCAGGGTCGCGCTCGCCCATTCGCCGCCGTCGGCCGCGAGAGCGGCATGAATATCCTCCAGCCGGTCGGAGGCGAACAGCCGGTCGATGTCCCCGGCATGGGCCAATATGCCGGCCTCGGGAGGCGTCACGGCGAGGCCGGACAGGATCGCCTCCACATCATCGGGCGCGGCGGCGATGCGGCGCTTGGCCTCCGGCAGCGAGGCGGAGGGGAGATAATGGGTGGCGAGGCCCGTGGCGAGGCATTCCGCCCCGTCCAGCCGCGCGCCGGTGAGCGCCAGATAACGGCCGATGCGCCCTGCGAGGCGGGAAAGATACCAGCCGCCGCCCACGTCCGGGAACAGGCCGATGCCCGTTTCCGGCATGGCGAAGCGGCTGTTCTCCGTCGCGACGCGGTAGCGGGCGGGCTGCGAGATGCCGACGCCGCCGCCCATGGTGATGCCGTCCATGAAGGCGACAATGGGTTTGGCATAGTCGAACATCAGATGGTTGAGCTGATATTCGTCATGGAAGAATTGCCGCCCCGACGCGCCGCCATCGGTCAGGACCGAGGTGCGGACCAGATTGATGTCCCCGCCGGAGCAGAAGCCGCGCGACAATTTGGGATCGCCGTCCGCTGCGGCCTGATGGTCGAGCAGCACGATCTCGACCGTGCCGTCATCCCTCCAGTCGAGGAGCTGGCGCGTCATGGCCAGCACCATGCCATGCGTCAGGGCATGGATCGTCCGGGGCTTGTTGAGGCTGATGATGCCCGCCTTGCCCTCGATCCGGAAAAGCACGTCCTCGCTCACTCGCCATACCTCTCTATCGCCTTCCCCCGCCGCTCGGGGATCGTTGTGGACAAGGCGGCACGGTCGTCGTCGACCGGAAGAAGGACAGGCGTCCGCCCGTAACCCCCGGCAAAGGAGACGGAGGCAGGTCGAACCCGCCCCCGCCCTGATGTCATTTGAGCAGGTCGCGCCCGACCACCAGGCGCATGACCTCGTTCGTGCCCTCCAGGATGCGGTGGACGCGCAGGTCGCGCCAGAAGCGCTCGATCGGATAATCGCGCAGATAGCCGTAGCCGCCGAACATCTGGAGCGCGCGGTCCACGATGGACGAGCCGTTGTCCGACGCCAGCTTCTTGGCCATGGCGGAGAAGCGGGTCTTGTCGGGGGCGCCCGCCGTCACCTTGGCGGCGGCGAGGTAGAGGAGCGCGCGGGCGGCCTCCAGATCGGTCGCCATGTCGGCCAGGGTGAACTGGGTGTTCTGGAATTCCGCGACGGACTTGCCGAACTGGCTGCGATCCTTGACATAGCCGATCGCTTCGTCGAGGCAGCGCTGCGCGCCGCCCAGCGAGCAGGCGCCGATATTGATGCGGCCGCCGTCGAGGCCCGCCATGGCGAACTTGAACCCGTCGCCTTCCTTGCCGATGCGGTTGGCCACCGGCACCTTCACATTGTCGAAGATGACCTGCGCGGTGGGGGATGCGTTCCAGCCCAGTTTCTTTTCCGGCGCGCCGAAGCTGAGGCCCGGCGTGTCCTTCTCCACCACGACGGCGCTGATGCCCTTGGCGCTGGCGTCGCCGGTGCGGACCATGACGACATAGATGTCGTTATAGCCGCCGCCGGAAATGAACTGCTTGGTGCCGTTCAGCACATAATGGTCGCCTTCCAGCCGCGCGGTCGTCTTGAGCGCGGCCGCGTCGGAGCCGGAACCCGGCTCGGTCAGGCAGTAGCTGGCGATCCTGTCCATGGTGACGAGGCCGGGCAAATAGCGCTGCTTGAGATCGGCATCGGCAAAGCTGTCGATCATCCAGGCGCACATATTGTGGATGGAGACATAGGCGCTGGTCGCGGGGCAGCCATAGGACATGGCCTCCATGATGAGCGCGGCCTCCAGACGGCCGAGGCCGATTCCGCCGCTCTCCTCCGACACATAGATGGCGCCGAAGCCGAGTTCGCCCGCCGCCTTCCACACGTCCACGGGATAATGATGCGTCTCGTCCCATTCCGCCGCGAAGGGGGTGATCCTGTCGGCGGTGAACTTGCGGGCCACATCCTGAATGGCAAGCTGGTCTTCGGTGAGTTCGAACTGTCCGGTCATGTGATCCCCAAATCCTCTCAAGGGTCGATCAGACGCGCGATATCATCCGCACCCGATCCTGACGACTGCCTGATTTTCGTCATAGGATACCGTCAGGCGATCGGGCCTGAAATCCATCGTGCCGGCCATGCCGGGCGCGAGCCAGCGCAGGGTGCGCGCGCCCGTGAGGCTCAGCAGTTCCGCGCCAAGCTCCTGCGATGCGGTCGCCCCCAATTTCGTTTGGGCGGGCGCGGCGTCGCAGGCTCCCGCGGAGGGGGGAGGGCCGGGCGGCGTTTCCGTCGTGGCGGTGCATCCCGCCAAAAGCGCAACGCTCGCGATCAGGAATATCCGGGCCATCCCATCCTCCCTAGTCCATGCGGCGCGGCCCCATCATCCCATGGTCGGGATGATGAAGGCGCTGTCGCCCGCTCCGCCGTCCGGCCAGCGCTGGGTCACCAGCTTGACCTTCGTCCAGAAGCGGATGCCCTCCATACCGTACTGGTTGTGGTCGCCAAAGGCCGAACGCTTCCAGCCGCCGAAGCTGTGATAGGAGACGGGCACCGGGATCGGCACGTTGATGCCGACCATGCCGACCTGCACGCGCTGCGCGAATTCGCGGGCCGCATGGCCGTTGCGCGTGAAGATGGCGACGCCGTTTCCATACTGGTGCCTGGTCGGCAGCTCCAGCGCCTCCTCGAAGGTCCTGGCGCGGACGATCTGGAGGACCGGGCCGAAAATCTCCTCCTTATACGCGCTCATGTCGGTGGTGACATGATCGAACAGGCTCGGGCCGACGAAGAAGCCTTCCTCATAGCCCTGAAGCTTGAAGCCGCGTCCGTCCACGACCAGTTCCGCGCCTTCCTTGACGCCGGTCTCGATCCAGTTCTCGATCTTCTGCTTGTGGATCGCGGTGACTACCGGGCCATATTGCGCTTCGGGATCGGTGGAGATGCCGACCTTCAACGTGTCGATGGCGGCGACCAGCTTCTCGCGCAGGCGCTCGGCCGTCTCCTCGCCCACGGGCACTGCGACGGGCAGGGCCATGCAGCGCTCGCCCGCCGAACCATAGGCCGCGCCCATGATGTCGTTGACGGTCTGGTCGAGATCGGCGTCGGGCATGACGATGGCGTGGTTCTTCGCGCCGCCCATGGCCTGCACCCGCTTGCCCGCCGCGACGCCGCGCGAATAGACATAATGGGCGATGTCGGAGGAGCCGACGAAGCTGACCGCGGCGATGCCGGGATGGTCGAGGATCGCGTCCACCATTTCCTTGTCGCCATGGACGACCTGCAACACGCCCTCGGGCGCGCCGGCCTCCAGGAACAGCTCGGCGAGGCGGTTGGGGACCGAGGGATCACGCTCGGACGGCTTCAGGATGAAGGTGTTGCCGACCGCGACGGCGGGGGCGAACATCCACATCGGGATCATGGCCGGGAAGTTGAAGGGGGTGATGCCCGCGCCGACGCCCAGCGCCTGGCGCATGGAATAGACGTCGATGCCCGGACCCGCGCCCTGCGTATATTCGCCCTTCAGCGCGTGGGGGATGCCCGCGCAGAACTCGACGACCTCAAGGCCGCGCTGGATGTCGCCCTTGGCATCGTCCACCACCTTGCCATGCTCCGACGCCAGCAGCTCGGCCAGCGACTGCATGTTCTTCTCAAGCAGTTCCTTGAACCGGAACATGACGCGGGCGCGGCGCTGCGGGTTCATGGCCGCCCATTTGGGCTGCACGGCGGTCGCGGTGGCGACGGCGGCGTCGAGGACTTGCTGGTTGCCCAGCACGACCCTGGCCTGCACCTGCCCGGTGCTGGGATTGAACACGTCGCTGGTGCGAGTCGGCGTGAATGTGGCGCCGCCGCTCAGAAAATGGTCGATCTGCTTCATGGAAAGCCTCTCACAACGGGATGTTTCTGGCGCCTTCCCTAACCAGCTTCGCCTTGCAGAGAAACAGGGGATGTTGCATGGACATGCTGCAAATTTGCAGGATGCATGCGGAAATGCAGTGGGACGATCTGCGTTTTTTCCTTTCGGTCGAGCGGAGCGGGACGCTCAGCGCCGCGGCCGCGCGGCTGGGCGTGGACGCGACCACGGTCGGGCGCCGGATCGAGCGGCTGGCCTCGTCCCTCAACGCCGCCCTGTTCGAGGTGGGGCCGCAGGGCCATCGCCTGACATCGGCCGGGGAGAAGCTGCTGCGCCATGCGGAAGCGGTCGAACGGTCGATATTGGCGGCGACGGGCGACCTTGCCGGCGAGAGCAGCCGCCTGGCGGGAACGGTGCGGGTCAGCATGCCGGAAGGATTCGCCAGCGCCCTGGTCGCCCCCGCGCTGCCCGCCTTCCATGATGCGCATCCGGGCATTTCCCTCGAACTGGCGAGCGCCCACGGCTTCCTGAACCCGTCCAAGCGCGAGGCCGACCTTGCCATCATGCTGGCGCGGCCTCTGAGCGGCAGCCTGATCGTCTCGAAGCTGGGGGACTATCAACTCAGCCTCTATGCAAGCCGCAGCTATATAGAGAGGGCGGGCATGGTCGCCGACCGCGCGGACCTGCGCACGCGGACGCTGATCGGCTACATACCCGACCTCATTTATTGGGACGCGCTGCGCTATCTGGAGGAGATCGATCCGGCGCTCAGTCCCGCCATCACCAGTTCCAGCATCGCCATGCAACTCGCCATGACCCGGGCCGGTGTGGGCCTGTGCGTGCTGCACAAGTTCATGGCGAAGGACGATCCGGAACTGGTGCCGATCATGCCCGACATCGTGATCACGCGCACCTATTGGCTGGTCGTCCATGCCGACCTGCGCCGCGTCGCGCGTGTGGCGGCGGTGATCGACTGGCTGCGCGGGACGATCCCCCAGGCCCTGCGCTAAGGGCGTCTCCGGCGGGCTGGGCATCGACTCCGGCCAAGACCGGCTCCTTCCCATTATTACGGAGGGGAAGCAATTCACCTGTCTCATTTTCACGGCTTGTAACGCCCGGTCCCTCTGCATAGCATTGCGTCTAAATGAAGATAAAAATGTCGAAATAATGAACAAGTTTACGGCATCGAAAAGGGAGAGGGATGATGACAGGCGGATTCCGTCACGCATTGCTTGCGACTTCTGCGCTTATCGGTTTCTTTACGGCGACTTCGGCCCTGGCCCAGTCCATCGACACGGGCGAGATCATCGTCACGGCGCGGCGCACCGAGGAGCGCTTGCAGGACGTCCCCATCTCGATGACCGTCCTCAGCCCGCAGCAGATCGCCGACCGCAATATCGTGGTCGCCGCCGACCTGGCGACCTACACGCCCTCCCTGTCCGTCAACCAGCGCTACGGCCCGGAGAAGAGCAGCTTCGCCATTCGCGGCTTCAACCAGGACCAGAGCACGGCCCCGACCGTGGGCGTCTATTTCGCGGATGTGGTGGGCGTGCGCTCGCAGGGGGGCACGACGTCGGGCAACACCGTTGGCGCGGGCGCGTTCATGGACCTCCAGAATGTGCAGGTGCTGAAAGGGCCGCAGGGCACGTTGTTCGGCCGCAACACGACGGGCGGCGCCGTGCTGCTCGTCCCGCAGAAGCCCACCGCCCGGTTCGAGGGCTATGTCGAGGGGCAGGTTGGCAATTACAATCTCCGCCGCGTGCAGGCCGTGGTCAACGTCCCGGTCAACGACACGTTCCGCATCCGCGCGGGCGTGGAGCGCAACACCCGCGACGGCTTCATGCGCAACCGGTCGGGCATCGGCCCCAGCGACTATAATGATGTCGACTATATCGCCGCGCGGTTCAGCGTCGTGGCGGACCTGGCGCCCAATCTCGAAAACTATACGATCGTCAGCTACAGCGATTCGGACACCAATGGCTATGCGGCGCATTATGCGGCCTGCGCCGATAGCGGCACCACGGCCCCCGCGCCTGCCCCGGCCGGCAACATCACCATATTCGGCCTGACCGCGCTGGCCTGCCAGGAACAGCGCGCCCGACAGGCGGCGCGCGGCGACGGCCCGCTGGACGTCGAGGTGAACAACCCCAGCCCCTATCAGAGCATAGAGACCTGGCAGTTCATCAACACCACGACATGGCAGGCGGCGGATTGGCTGACCGTCAAGAACATCGCCAGCTATGGCGAGTTCAGGGAACGGGCCAATTTCAACCTCTACAGCGATAATTTCCGTGTGCCGCAGGGCGCCAGCACCATACAGGTGCCGACCGGCAGCACGGCCGTCCCCTATAGCTATCTGCCGGTCACGCCGGGCACGCCGTTCCAGTATATCCGCCTGGACGTGACGCCGGGCGAGGATAATGCGGGCCAGTCGACCTTCACCGAGGAACTCCAGTTCCAGGGGCATACGACGGACGGCAAGTTCAACTGGGTGGTCGGCGGCTATCTGGAATTCAGCCGTCCGCTCGGCTGGAGCTCGGGCCGCACGGGCATCTTCCTCGACTGCACGTCGGTCGCGGCGGGCAATTGCACCAACCCGGTCTATGTCGGCACCATCTCCGCCTCGCGCACCAAATATGATTTCGACAATCACGGCATATTCGCGCAGGCCACGTACAAGTTCACGGACAAGCTGTCCTTCACCCTGGGCGGCCGCTATACCTTCGACAAGATCAGGGGGCAGGGAGAAAGCACCCGGATCATCCCCGGCACGGGCCAGTTCTGCAACGACACGCTGCGCTTCAAGTCCGCCAGCGGCGGCCGCCTGTTCGTGACCGATCCGTCGCAATGCCATTATGAGATCGTCACCAAGTCGAACAAGCCGACCTGGCTTGTCGGCCTCGACTACAAGCCGACGGACGACATGCTGCTCTATGGCAAATATGCGCGCGGCTATCGCCAAGGCGGCATCAGCTTCACCAATGTCGGCCTCGAAACCTGGCAGCCGGAGAAGGTGGACAGCTACGAGATCGGCGCGAAGATTTCGTTCCGCGGCCGCGTGAACGGCTTCTTCAACATCGCCGGTTTCTACAACGATTTCTCCAACCAGCAGATTTTCGGCGCGACCATCGCCAAGCCGGAAGCGGCGGGGCAGGCGGGCGCGGCGGCGATCGTCAATGCGGGCAAGTCGGAGCTGAAGGGCGTGGAAGTGGATGCGTCCATCTCCCCGCTGGAAGGGCTGCGGTTCGACGTGGGTTATACCTATCTCGATACCAAGGTGAAGTCGCTGGTGGTGCCTGTCCTGCCCGCCGACAGCCCCTTCTCCTCGATCCTGCCCACGGCCAAGGTGGGCGATCCGCTGACCCTATCGCCCAAGAACCGCGTGAACGTCACCGGCACCTACACCCTGCCCCTGTCCGAGGATATCGGCCGTATCTCGCTGAGCGCCACCTTCGTCCATACCGATTCGAACATCTCCAACGGCTCGGTCCCGGCCAGCGTGGCGTTCCTGGGCATCGTGCCCGCCACGGACCTGCTCAACCTGAATGTCGGCTGGAACAAGGTCATGGGCACGGGTCTGGACGCGGCCTTCTTCATGACCAACGTCACCAACCAGATCTATCCGGTGAACACGGGCGGCGGCTACAACTCGTCCGGCATCGGCGACTGGCTGATGGGCCAGCCGCGCATGTGGGGTTTCCGCCTGCGCTATAATTTCGGCCGCTAGGGCGTTTCCCCATGTAGCGGAACGCTCTTGTCTTTCGATGCCGGATTTTCCGGGCCATTGACCGTGAAAGGTCAACTTGAAAATGCGCTGGAAGCGGATCGTCTTCGGCCGGTCCCGCCTGGACGGCCATGGCCCAGGCGAAGGAATAGGGGGAGAGGCGGTCCCGCCCCGGCGGGGCCGTCTTTTGCAGGGAGCCGCCAGCGGGACGGCCCGGGCCGTCGCAGCTCAACCAGCGCGCGCTCCGCAACGGCTCCGACAAGCTGGTGGTCATCGCCGCGCCCGCCAGCGCTATCATGGCGAGGTGAGGCGCGGCTGGTGGCGGAGGTGGCCAAGGACATGACCGGTACGCCGGTCGATCGCATCACCCGCTATCTGACGGAACTGGAACCGGCCTGATCGGGACGGCGCCAGCGTTCGTTTCCCATATTTACCGACATTTCTTTCGCCATTGTGAAATATTGCGCCATGCTCTACCTCCTCCCCCCGTCGCCCACCGGCGGCGCGGAAGGAGAGAGGCATGACGGATTTGGTGACGGTCGAACTGCATCATGACGGGGCCGATCTGGCCGGCCAGCTCGCCCTGCCCCAGGCGGAAGGGCCGCATCCCGGCGTGCTGGTGATCCATAATGCCCATGGCCTCGGCCCCCATATGCTGGAGCGCGCCCGGACGCTGGCCGCGGAAGGCTATGCCGCGCTTGCCGTCGACATGTATGGCGGTGGCAAGCATTATGCCTCGCCGGAGGAGGCGGGCGAGCCTTTCATGGCGGTGGCCGGTTCGCCGGAGCGGCTGCGGGGCCGCGTCAATGCCTGGCTCGACACGCTGAAGGCCCGGCCGGACATCGATGCCGCCCGCGTCGCCGCCATCGGCTATTGCTTCGGTGGCTTGTGTGTCCTCGAACTGGCGCGGTCGGGCGCGGATGCGCGGGCCGTCATCAGCTATCACGGCATACTCAAGACGCAGTTTCCCGCCGAGGCGGGGGCGGTGAAAGCAAAGATCGCCGTCTATACGGGCGGAAAGGACCCCTATGCCCCGCGCGCCGACGTGACCGCGCTGGAGGACGAACTGATCGCGGCGGGCGCGGATTATCAGATCACGGTGTTCGGGGAAGCGTTCCACAGCTTCACCGACCCCAATGCCACCGATACGGGGCGGCCCGGCATCGCCTATGACCCGATGGCGGACCGCATGAGCTGGGCGGGAACGCTGGAACTGCTCAAGGCCGTGCTGACGGCATAGGGCCGCCCGTCCCTTCGGGCCGCAAGACCCCTTGGCGCGGGCGGCCATCCCGCCCTCGCGTCAAAACCGGAAAGGTTCCGGCCGGTCAGGGCCGGGAGGCATGTCAGCCGCGTTGCTGCGCCTGACCCTCGCCGCGCTCGCCAGCCGCGATCATCTCCGTAAGGACGGAAGCGCGCTGCTTCTGCACGGTCCAGTCGCGGGATGGCTGTTCCTGCATCTGCTGGAGCAGGACCTTCAGTTCCTTCTTGCGGTCGTCGATGGTGACGGGTTCCATATCTTCCTCCGCATATCGGGTGGAAGAGAAACAACGTGCGGAGCAGGATGAGGTTGCATGCGGACGGAACGGCGCCTGTCCCGGTCACCGCACGGACGGGACGCGGATGCCCCTGCGCAGGCCCGGGCCGGATGCGGACTCCAGGGAAAAACCCGGCAGGAGCGCCGGGCTTTCCCGACTTGCTCCGCTTTTACTCCGCCGCGATCCCGGCCCGCTTGAACATATCCTCGCCGGCCTCGACCGCCGCATCGGCGCCGTCATTCGCCCGCGCCTTCTTGCGGCGGTCGAAATTCTCCCAGACGTCGTTCCAGTTGCCGCGCGTCGCACCCTTCGAATATTCGGTCGCGCGCGTCTCGAAGAAGTTCGCATGCTCCACGCCGTTGAGCAGCGGGGTCAGCCAGGGCAGGGGATGCTCGTCGATCATGTAGATCGGCTGGAAGCCGAGCTGGCCCAGGCGCCAGTCCGCGATATAACGGATATAGCGCTTGATCTCCTTGGGCGTCATGCCCGGCACCGGACCCATTTCGAAGGCCAGGTCGATGAAGGCGTCCTCCAGCCGGACCATCTTCTGGCAGCAGTCGATGATATCTTCCCGAACCGCCTTGGTCAGGCACTGGCGTTCCTTCACGAACTCGTGGAACATGCGGGTGATGCCCTCGCAGTGCAGCGTCTCGTCGCGGATCGACCAGGTGACGATCTGGCCCATGCCCTTCATCTTGTTGAAGCGCGGAAAGTTCATCAGCATGGTGAAGGAGGCGAATAGCTGCATCCCCTCCGTGAAGCCGCCGAACATGGCGAGGGTGCGGGCGATATCCTCGTCCGAATCGACGCCGAACTGGTTCATATAGTCATGCTTGTCGCGCATCTCCTGATAGTCGAGGAATGCGCTATACTCGCTCTCCGGCATGCCGATCGTGTCGAGCAGATGGCTGTAGGCCGCGATATGGATCGTCTCCATGTTGGAGAAGGCCGTCAGCATCATCTTGACTTCGGTCGGCTTGAACACGCGGGCATATTTGTCGTGATAGCAGTCCTGCACCTCCACGTCCGCCTGGGTGAAGAAGCGGAAGATCTGGGTCAGGAGGTTGCGCTCATGGTCGGAGAGCTTCTGCGCCCAGTCGCGGCAATCCTCGCCCAGCGGCACTTCCTCGGGCAGCCAGTGGAGCTGCTGCTGGCGCTTCCAGAACTCATAGGCCCAGGGATATTCGAAGGGCTTGTAGACCTTGCTGGCTTGGAGGAGGGGCATGTTCTTGGCCTTTCAGCGAGAGATTGCGGAATAGTCGGCAGCCGGCATGTCGGAGGTCCGGCTGAAAAAACGGTCGAGTTCGGCGGCCGTGGCGCCCTGGCGGGCGGTGGTCGAAGGAGCGGTGAAGGCGCCTTGCGTCCGCGCGGTCATCGCCTGGACGGCGGGGCGGGCGGCAAGGGCATCGCGCCAGCGGACCAGCGCCGGATGGGCGGCCGGGTCGAAGCCATGCTGCTCAAGATATGTCGCCCAGGGCCAGGTGGCAATGTCGGCAATGCTGTACGCATCGCCCGCGATCCACTCCCGGTCCGAAAGGCGGTCGTCGAGCAGGCGGTACAGGCGCCGGGCGATCTCCGTATAGCGGCCGAGGGCATAGGGCTGGCTGTCGCGCTGGCCGGGCATCTGGAAATGGTTGAGCTGGCCGAGCATGGGGCCGATATTGGCCATCTGCACCATCACCCATTGCATGACCTCATGGCGATCCGCGCCCGCCGGCGGGAGGAAACGTTCATGGGCTTCCGCCAGATAGAAGAGAATGGCACCCGATTCCGCCAGCGGACGGCCCAGCGCGGGATCGACCAGCACCGGCACCTTGCCCAGCGGATTGAGCGCGAGAAAATCGGGCGTGAACTGCTCGCCCCGGAACACGGCCACATGGACCAGATCATAGGGAAGGGCGAGTTCCTCCAGCAGCAAGGCCACCTTGCGGACATTGGGGCTGTTCATGCCGTAAAGGGTGACAGGCGCGGTCATAGGGTCGCGCCCTTGCCGACGGGGACGGCGGGCAGGGTGATGCAGGCCATGCGCACGGGGCCGGGGCCGTCATTGCGCCAGGCATGGGCCGTGCCACGCTGCACCACCGTGTCGCCGGGGCCGAGTATGGCGTCCTCCGTTTCCGTCTCCATCACGAGGCGGCCCGACAGGATGACGATATAGTCCAGCGTGTCGGTGGCATGCATGAAGCGCGGCATCCCCTCGGGAAGATCCACGATGGAGAAGGTGGTGCCGCCATCCTTCAGATGGTCGATGCTGAAGGGCAGGGAGGCGTCCGCATCGCCGCTATTGTCGGCGGGCAGGGCGGCGGTGCGCCAGACGAGCTGGCTCGCGCCGTTCCCGTCTTGCGGCACGGGGCCGTCGAGGATGACGGTAGACCGTCCCTGCGGGTCGAGACCCGTCACGACGCGGCGCGGCGCAGGAGAAGGGCGATCCGTCACGCGCGGCCGCTTTCCTGCGACGAACGGCGGAACGGGCGCGCCGTCCCTGTTGTTGATCCCCCGTCAGTCGGGTGGAAGAACGGAGGATTGGACCCATGTTCGAGAAGCTCAGGATCAAGGAGCATATGGAAGTCACGGACGCCAGCGGCCGCCATCTCGGCACCGTGGATTCGGTGGACGGCGACACCATCAAGCTGACGCGCAGCGACTCCAGCGACGGGCAGCATCATTATCTGTCCTTCGACGCCGTGGACCGCATCGAGGATAATCGCGTCTATCTCAAGGCCGGCGAGGCGCCCCAGGCCCGAGTCGCGGAACAGATGCACCAGTCGGGATCGCAACAGTCGTTCAGCGGCGGAGCCGCGCGGAGCGGGCAGACGATCAACCCGAACGAATATTCCTCGCAGCGGCCGTCGAGCGCCAACCCCAGTGCGGAAAGCCCGCTGTTCGGCACAAGCGGCGAGGGAACCGGCTTTGGCGGTTCCGGCGCGGGCAACTGACGCGCGCCTTCCGCGCGGCAGGCCTGTGGCCTGACGGCATGAGCTAGCAGCGCGGGGCCTCCCATGCCCGACGCGCTCGGCCCCGGCGGTTCTGCGTGCCGCCGGGGTTTCCGTCAGTGGGACAGCGCGCAACAGGCCTGTCGGATGGGGGATGTCCTGCATCGGGGCCGCGCCGCTATCGGAGCCGTCACTGGCAGGCCAGGCACTCATCATAGTCCGTCGAACTGGCCGACAGTTCGATCCTCGGCGCCTGGGGCGTATTGTCCGCTTCCACGCCGCCCGCGAAGCCGGCGCGCTGCACGGACTTGGAGCGGAGATAGTAAAGCGACTTCACGCCCAGCTCCCAGGCGCGGAAGTGCAGCATGAGCAGGTCCCACTTCTCCACATCCGCCGGGATATAGAGGTTCAGCGACTGCGCCTGGTCGATATAGGGCGTGCGGTCGGCGGCCAGTTCCAGCAGCCAGCGCTGGTCGATCTCGAAGCTGGTCTTGTACGTGTCCTTCTCGTCCTGCGTCAGGAAATCGAGATGCTGGACCGAACCGCCCTTCTCCAGGATCGAGTTCCAGACGTTCGTGCTGTCCTTCGACTTCGACTGGAGGAGCTTCTCCAGATAGGGGTTCTTGACGATGAAGCTGCCTGACAGAGTCTTGTGCGTGTAGATATTGGCCGGGATCGGCTCGATGCAGGCGGAGGTGCCGCCGCAGATGATGCTGATCGATGCGGTGGGCGCGATCGCCATCTTGCAGCTGAAACGCTCCATCACGCCCATGTCGGCGGCGTCGGGGCAGGGGCCGCGTTCCTGCGCGAGCAGCATCGAGGCCTCGTTCACCCTGGCGTTGATATGCTTGAAGATCTTGAGGTTCCAGCTCTTGGCCATCGCGCTTTCGAACGGGATGAGGCGCGCCTGAAGGAAGCTGTGGAAGCCCATGACGCCCAGGCCGACCGAACGCTCCCGGCTGGCGCTGTACTTGGCGCGGGCCATT
>JASGGS010000160.1:0-9703 GCA_047602685.1 Sphingobium sp. | reverse complement strand
CCATGTCGGCGACCACAGCTAACAACCCACATAAGTGAGCCGCAACCTTGCGGTGGAGTGGTCATCTAGTGGTGGGAGTTGGGACCGTCAAGCACTTTCCATCCAAAAAAATGCGGTCCGCGAAAATTCTTCGAACGGGCAGCGCCGAAAGCCCCATTCCCCCTAGCCGATGCGCCGCCCCGTCCAGATGACGCGCCCCAGGATCGCCACGCTGTCCGGATCGATATCCTCCCAATCCGGATAATCGGGATTGTCGCTGCGCACGGAGAATCGGTCCCTGCGCAATGTCAGGGCGACTCGCTTGACCATCAGGGCATCCTCCAGACGCAGGACGTAGATGCCGTCGCGCAGCCGGTCGGCCCCGTCGCTGCGATCCACCATGATGTCGTCGCCGTCGGACAAGGTGGGCGCCATCGATTCCCCGTCCACGCGCAGGATCGATAGGCTGTCCGGCCGGGCGCCCAGCTCGCGCAGCCAACGCTCGTCAAAGCCTATGGCGTCCGCAGCGCGTTCATCCTCGTCCAGCGTGCCCGCCCCCGCCGATGCGCCAAGCGACAAGCGGGGCACGACGACAAAGGCCCTCACCCCTGCCCGTCTCCCCTTCCGAAGCGCGGGCGCCTCCCCCTCCGGGCCGCCAAGCAGCCGTTCGTCCACTCCCAGGAAACGGGCCAGCTTGCGCCGGTCCCCCTCGTCCAGCTTCCGGGGGGTTCCCCGCTTCACATATTGCTGGATATAGGCGGGGTTGCGCCCGAGCAGGTCCGAAAGCGCACCATAGCTGGTGCGGCGTTCCCGGATCAGGCGATCCAATATCTCGCGCGGGGAGCCTTCCTCCATCGCCCCAATATAGGATAGGAAATTTCCTATGCAAGGGATGGACATGTAGGATTCTTCCTAGGATCAAACGTCAGAACATAAGAGGAACATGTGATTCCGATTCGATCCATGGAGGCTGCGATGACGATGCTCAGAACCGTCGAGAAATTCCTGCACGAAACGGGCATGGCGCCGACCCGGTTCGGACGCGATTCGGTGCGCGATCCGCGCATCGTGTTCGACATGCGCAATGGACGGGAACCGACGCAGCGCATGTGCCGCCGCCTCAATCACTTCATCTCCTGCCATCGCGACCTCCAGGCCGCGCAGGATTATCTGGGAGAGCGCGCATGAACGCCCGGTCGCTCTTTCCGAACAGCCGGCGCTATCGCCTGATCCGGCGCCCCACGGAACCGATCATGCCCGCCTCGCCTCGCCCGGTGCGGCGCGATTGCCATGGCCGCCTGATCGCCGCGCTGCTCGAACGTGCAGGTCCTGATGCCGAGATGGCGGAGGACGGCCTGACCCCCTGGGCCAGCGCGACCTTCATCGGCGCGCGCCACCGGCTGGTGCTGGTATTGAGGGGGGACGATGCCGCCTCACGCGCGGGTGCGCTGGCATCGCTGTTGCCGGAAGCGGAATTCGCCATAGCCGGCCATCTGGTCGCCGACCTGGCGGTCGATTGCTGCGAGAGCGATCATCCCGGCGAGGGGCGGCTGCGCCTCTCCATCCTGACGATCGAAGCCTGGTAGTTTGCGGCCGCGATCAGCGACCGTTCGCCTTTGAGGACAGCTTGCGAAGCGTTTCAAGGGCGGCGGTCAGCGCTTCGTCCATCTCCATCTCCCGCACCGGCTCCTCCACGGGCGGCACGGCGGGGTCCGCCATGCTCTCCTCGATGCGGGACTGCGCGTCCGCCGCGTCTCGCAGGGCGATGCGATGGGCGACGCCCTGTTCGAAGCGGCCGAGCAGGGACAGAAGCGAATCGTCCGCCGCAATATCCGCCGCCGGCGCTTCGGGCAGGATCTCGGAGAGCGGCTCGGTCGATACCGGCCCCGCCAGGAAATCTTCGGACGCCCCCTCCCGCCCATTGAGCAGGCCGCGCACCCAGCCGAGGTCCGAATCGCTCAGCGGTTCGGGCGCACGCGGCAACGGGCGGGGGCGAACCGTGTCGGTCGTGTCGCGGATCGGGGTGGCGATGCGCGGCAGCGGCTGGGCCGCCCGAACATCCCCGGCGGGCGTTTCCACGATGGTCAATTCCGTGACGGGCGGCAGGTCGCGGCTCGCCATCAGGGGCGCGCGCGGCGGCGCGTCCGGATGCAGGTCGGCACGGTGACGGGCCAGCGTCTCCTGCACCTTTTCCTGCGGGCCGCGCCGGAAGCGGGGCGCGCGCATGGCGGGGGTGATCGTCACGCGGCGGTCGGGAATGCCCGTCTCGCCGCGTGCGAGGCGAACCAGATGATGCAGTCCCAGGCTTTGCGTCCAACCCATATCAGCAGTCCTTTTCCGGCCCGCGCGCCCGTCACCGACAGGACCGCTCTCCCGTCCCGTTCCCCCTGCCAAGCCCGCCGCCATGGCGGCGGCCAGCAGGGCCAGGACGATTCGCACGGGCCAGCCGACAGGCGGCGCCAGCGCGGGCACAAGTTCGGAAAGTCCGACGGAGGAGAAGATCAGGTCCAGCAAGCCCGGCGGAACCGCGATCATGCATGTTCCCGCAACGGAACCGGCAATCACGGCGCCCTGGACCCTGGCCCTGCGTCCTCCGCTCGCCTCGGCAAGCCGTCCAACAGGCATGTCCATCGGCGCGCTCCTTCAGCTTTCCGCCGTCCGGCCTAGCAGACGATGGTAAACAGGTTCGTAACGCAGAATATTGGACGCCCAGTCCCGTTCCGCTTCCACGAAGCGGCGGGCGGTGGTGCGGCGTTCCTCCCAGCGGTCGCTGGCGGCCAGCAGATCCGCGATGGCGCGCGCCGCCGCGACCGGATCGTCGGGCGGGAACAGCGTGCCGGTCTCGCCGTCGCGAATCAGCTCGCGATGCCCCCCCACGGAAGAGGCGGCGACCAGCCGCCCCTGCGCCATCGCCTCCAGCGGCTTCAGGGGCGTGACCAGTTCGGTCAGGCGCATGCCCTTGCGCGGATAGGCCAGCACGTCGATCAGGCTGTAATAGCGCTCCACCTCGTCATGGGGCACGCGGCCGACGAAATGGATGGCGGCCGCGACGGGGGATGCCGCCGCCTGCGCCTTCAGCGCCGCCTCGCGCGGTCCGCCGCCCACCAGGAGCAGCCGCGCCGACGGGCGCCGCTCCGTCAGATGCGGCATGGCGGCGATCAGGTCGTCCAGCCCCTCATAATCGTAGAAGCTGCCGATGAAGCCCACCACCTCGCACCCGTCGAGGCCGAGGGTCCGGCGCAGGTCCGCATCGGGCGGCACGGGCTTTCCGAACATCTCCATGTCCACGCCATTGGGCGAGACGACGATCTTGTCCGCCGCGACGCCCCGCTCGATCAGGTCGCCGCGCAACCCCTCGCAGATCACGGCCAGCGCATTGGCCCGGCGCACGGCATAGCTCTCGAGCGCACGGGTGACGCGGTAACGCAGCGATCCCTCATGGTCCGTGCCGTTGCCGACCGCCGCATCCTCCCAGAAGGCACGAATCTCATAAAGGAAGGGCAGCCTGTACCGCCGGGCCACGGGCAGCGCGGCCAGCGCGCTCAGCACGGGCGAATGGGCGTGGATCAGGTCCGGCTTCCACTCGCGCACCGCCGCCTCTATCCCGCGCGACAGGGCGCGTATGTCCTGCCATTCGCGCATGGGGCCGAAGCGGCTGGTCGCGACGCCGGGCACGCGGCGAAAGGTGAGGCCGTCCACCGTCTCCTCCGGCGGACCGGAGCGGATATGGCGGCCGCCGGTGATGCCGAGCACCGACCAGCCGCGCGCCTGTTGCGCCTTCAATATCGCCCGCGTGCGGAAGGTGTAGCCGCTGTGCAGCGGCAGGCTATGGTCGAGGACGTGGAGAATCCGGGTCATGACCCGACTCCCTCTGCCCCAAAAGATTTAACGTCGCGTCAACCACGGGCCTGTAGAAGCAAGCCTCGGCACAACCCTGTCAGGCGCATGAAGCAGCGGCACGATGATCGACAATTTCTCCCTGCTGCTGACCCATGGCCTGATCCTGATCGCCTGCTGGCGCCTCCTGTCGCGCCCCGATCTCGATACGGACAACCCGGTCGAGCCGAAGGGATTGCCGTCCGGTCTCCGCCGCCGGAACGAAGAGGGCGGCGATGCGTGATCTCGTCTTCATCCTCTTCCTGTGCGCCATGTTCTGGCTGGGCAGCCGGCGCCCCTTCCTGCTGATCCTGACCTACGCCTATATCGATATCGTCTCGCCGCAGCGGCTGACCTATTTGCTGCTCAACAGCGTGCCGATCTCGCTCATCGCCTTCGCCTCGTCCGTGGGGGCCTGGCTGATCTTCGACGACAAGTCGGACATGCGCTTCTCGCGCCGCCATCCCCTGCTGCTCCTGCTGCTGCTCTATTGCTTCTACACCACGGCCCATGCCGACTTCCCCGTGGACGCGGCGGAGAAATGGAGTTGGGTGTGGAAGGCGCTGGTCTTCGCCATGTTCCTGCCGCTCACCCTGCGCACGCGCCTGCGCATAGAGGCGTTGAGCCTCGTCATGGTGCTGTCGGCGGGCGCGATCATCATCAACGGCGGCCTGAAGACGGCGCTGGCGGGCGGCGGCTACGGCATGCTGAACCTGCTCGGCGTCCAGAATAATGCGGGCCTTTACGAAGGCTCGATCATCTCGACCGTCGCCATCTGCATCATGCCGCTGATCCTCTACCTGTCGAACCACGGCACCATCTTCCCGCCTGACTGGCGGGTGAAGCTGTTCGCCTGGGGCTTCTGCTTCGCCTGTCTCCTCATCCCCATCGGGACGGAAGCGCGCACGGGCCTCGTCTGCGCGGCCATATTGGCGGGCATGATGTTCCTCAAGGCGAAGCGCAAGGCGCTCTACGCCACGCTCGGCCTGTTCGGGCTGATCTGCGCCATCCCCCTCCTGCCCTCCAGCTTCACCTCGCGCATGGACACCATCGCCAATTACCAGGGAGACCAGAGCGCCTCGACACGGGTGCAGGTGTGGAAATGGACCGTCGATTATGTCCGCGGCCATCCGCTCGGCGGCGGCTTCAACGCCTATATCTCCAACAGCTTCCGCTACCAGACGGTGCAGCGGACCGTCGAGCCGAACGGCAATGTCAAGGTCGAGTTCGTCACCGTCGAGGATCACAGCCGCGCCTATCACAGCAGCTATTTCGAGATGCTGGGCGAGCAGGGCTATCTCGGCCTCTTGATGTGGCTCGTCCTGCATATCGGCACGATCGTCCAGAGCTATCGCATCCACCGGCGCTACAGGGACGACGACGATCCCGACAGGAAATGGATCGGCCCCTATGCGTTGGCCATGGGCCAGGGCCATGTCATCTACATGATCGGCTCATTCTTCGTCGGCATCGCCTTCCAGCCCTTCATCTTCATGATGCTGGCCTTGCAGATCGGCCTGTCCACCTATGTGAGGCGGCTGGAAAGCGCGAAGGACTGGCGGCCGGTGCTGCCCGCGAGGAACGGAGCCGTGGCCCGGCCCACCTGATCCTCAGACTCGGCGCCTGCCGGTCATGGTGATGATGCCGAACGGCCCGGAATCGATGCTGGCACTCAACTGGTCGCCGTCGACCAGCCCTTCGCACGTGAACTTCATCGGCATGGGAAAGCTGGTCTCCATGTCCCAGCTCAGGCGGTTGCCGTCCACCTTGCCGTTCTTGACTTCCAGCGAGCCGAGCGGGCTGGCATTGGTGCCGTGGAAACCGTCGCCGGTGCTGACGATGGTGAACACGCTCTGCTGGTCCCCCATGGGCGTCTTGGTCACGCAATCATAGGCGCCGTCGACCTTCACCATATCCATCCCTCTCATGCTGCGACCGCCGCTTATCCGGCGGGCTTGCCGCTGCTGTCAATCTCGGTGACGGGCAGGCCGAGCGACTGGAGCTGCGGCAGCACCACGCCCTTGTCCCCGACCACGACCCAGCTGAACTTCGCCGGGTCCAGCACGGCCCGCGCCGCCGCGTCCAGCTTTTGCGGGGTCAACGCCTTGTAGCGGGCGGTCAGCGTCTCCACGAAGTCGAACGGACGGCCGGAGATCGCGTCGTCGCGCATCTGGCCGAGCACCGATCCGGTCGTCTCGAACCGGCCGGGCAGACGCGCGATGGCGCCGCCCACGATACGGCCATATTCGTCCTGCGTGACGCCCTTCGGCCCCAGAAATTCCACCATGTCCTGCTTCATCGCGGCGATGGCGGGTCCGGTCTTGTCCGCCTGCACCGGCGCGGAGACGAGATAGGGGCTGCGCGCCACGCGCTGCGCCAGATTGCCCGACACGCCATAGGACCATGCCTTCACCTCGCGAATATCCGTGTTGAGGCGGGACGTGAAATCATTGGCCAGGATCGTGTTGGCCGTGTTGAACTCCAGCAGGTCGTCGCGCGTCGTCTTGTCCGTCACGAAACCGCCGACGATGACCGACTGCGGCGATTGCGGCCGGTCGATCAGGTAGATGCCGGGCCGCGCGGCCGGGATGGCGGCCGTCAGGTCCTTTTGCGGCGGCATGTCGCGGGTCGAAGGCCACAGGCCGAAACGCTGCTCCAGCATCGGGATCAGCGAATCCACATCGACATTGCCCGCGACGAATATCTCCGCCTTTTCGGGGCGCAGCCAGCGGCGATGATAGGCGCCCAGATCTTCGCGCGTGATGCCCTTCACCGTCGCCGCGTCGCCCAGCCCGCGCGAGGACATGCCATAGGGATGGGCCTCGCCGTACAGCAGCGGGAAGATCGCCTTCAGCGCCAGCCCCGACGGCTGCGTCCGTTCGGAATCGATGGCCGAAAGCTGGATGGCGCGCAGCCGCTCGACTTCCGCCGGGTCAAGCGCGGGATTGCGGATGATGTCCGCCAGCAGGTCCAGCGACGGCCCGAGATTGGCGGTCAGCGCGTAAAGCGAGACGATCGTGCGGTCCATGGACTGGCCGGTGGAGACGTCCGCGCCCAGCCTCTCTTCCTCCTCCGCCAGCGCGATGGAATCGCGCGTCCGCGTCCCCGCCTCCAGCAGCGAGAGCAGCAGCGCGCCGATGCCCGATTTCTCGCGCGGCTCGGCCGCGATGCCCGCATCGAAGCTGACCGTCATCTGCACGGTCGGGATGACGCTGCGGCGCGCGACATGGACGGCGATGCCGTTGGACAGCTTGCGCGTCACCACCGCCGGGAAGTCGAGCGGCCTCGTGGCCTCCACGCCCGGAATGGCGAGGCGCGGCCTGGCTGCCTCCGCAACGGGCGCGGCCGGAGCAGGCGCAGCACCCGGCGCCGCTTCCCTGACCGCGATATCGCCCGTGGGCGCCTGCCTCCCATCGGGCTTGGCCGCCGGTCCGGCCAGCTTCGTCTCCTCATAGGCGCTGCGCTCGCCCGGCTCCACGGTCAGGGCATAGACCGGACGGCGGAGCCATGTCTGGAGCGCCTTCGTCACGCCCTGCGGCGTCGCGGCCGCCAGTTCGGCCAGATCCTTCTTATATCGGGCCGGATCGCCCGAATAGAGCAGGCCCTCGGCCAGCGTCGTCGCCTTGCCGCCGAAACCGCCCACGACCTCCAGCCCCGCAATCTCCCCGCTCAGCGAGCGGGTGGCGACACGCCGCACCTCGTCGGCGGTCGGCCCCTTCTCGACCAGTTCCGCGATCAGCGCGTCGAGCCGCGCGGCGACCCTCGCCGGATCGACGCCGGGCTTCACATCGGCCGTCACCTCGAACTTGCCGATCTGCTCATGCTGCTCGATCCCGGCGGTGACGGAGACGGCAAGCTGCTCCTTGCGGACCAGCGCATTGTCGAGCCGCGAGCTGGACAGCCCGCCCAGCACCGCCGCGCCGATGGCGAGCTGCGTCGCGGCGGGGTCGTTGCGACCCGGCGTCACCCAGGTGCGGTAAAGGCGCGTGGTCGCCACCCTGTCCTTCATCACCGCGTCCACCCGCTTGGGCAGGGTCGGCACGGGGGCATTGACGGGCGCGACGACGGAACCGGCCGGGATGCCGCCGAAATATTTCTCCACCTTCGCCTTGGCCGTGGCGGCGTCCACGTCGCCCGCCAGCACCAATATGGCGTTGTTCGGCCCGTAATTGCTCCGGAACCACGCCTTCACATCGTCGAGGCTCGCCGCGTCGAGATCGGCCATGGAACCGATGGTGGTATGGCCATAGGGATGGTCCGGCGGGAACAGCGCCGCCGTCTGCGCATAGTCGACCAGGCCGAAGGGCTGGTTATCGCCCTGCCGCTTCTCGTTCTGCACCACGCCGCGCTGTGCATCCAGCTTCGCCTGCGTCACCGCGCCCAGCAGATGGCCCATGCGGTCCGCCTCCATGAACAGCGCCCGGTCGAGCGCGCCGGTCGGCACCGTCTCCACATAATTGGTGCGGTCGAACCAGGTGGAGCCATTTGTCGGCGTCGATCCCGCCTCCACCAGCGGATAATCGAAATCGGGCACATTCTCCGACCCGCCGAACATCAGATGCTCGAACAGATGGGCAAAGCCCGTCTTGCCCTTCGGCTCGTTCTTGGACCCCACGCGATAATAGACGGTTACGCCGACCACCGGCGCCTTGCGGTCGGTATGGACGATGACGCGCAGCCCGTTCTTCAGCGTGAACATCTCATAGGGGATGTCTACCTGCGCCACGAGATCGGCAAGGCTGGCGGGCTGCTGTGCCGCGGCGGCTGGCGCCGTGGCGGGCGCCTTCGCGGGATCGGCGGCCAGCCCCGCGGCGGGAAGCGCCAATGTCCAGGCAAGCGCCGACAGGCCGATGACGGCATAGGGGCGCGGGCTGAGCATGCGGGCAATCCTCTCGGAAACGGATATTCTGGGAGGGGGCAGCATAGCGAGGCATGCTCGCCGCGCAATCCATCGGCCACGCAAAATCCGCCGTTTCCCGAAGATATGCGCGTGGAGGCGGCCGGTCAGGCGGCGATCGGCGCTTCCGGGTCGAAATCCTGCAACGGCCCCGCCGCGCCCGCCGAAAAATCGATGCGCCAGTCGCGCCGCTGCACCGCGTCCATGGCGCGCGGCATCTGGTAGGTGAAGCAGGCGCCCAGACGGCCCGTCCTCTCCCCGGCCCTGTCGGCGATCACCTCCGGCTGGCGGCGCGATCCGGACACCTGCACCGCGCGCCGCAGCATCATAACGCGCCGGGCAAGGCCGGGCGGCAGCTCGCCCTTCCAGGACGAAAGCCTGCGCAGGTCGCGGCCCGTCCATGGCTCCGGCCCCTCGATCATCGTGCCATGGAGGTCCCAGCGCAGCCCCTCCTCGCCATTTTCCAGCAGCCGCGCGCTCGCCCGATCCTCCGATGTCGGCCGGTCACCGACCCACAGGTCGAAGGTCACCGGCGCCTCCTCCCCCGCCCATGCGGCGCACAGCACCGCCAGTTCGTAGAGATGGGTGCAATGGACATAGGGATCGAGCGCCGCGACCTCCGCCAGGGTGCGGCCCACCAGTTCCTCCGCCAGAAAAGGTGCCGCGCCGGGACAGGTCGACCAGGGGAAACGCTCCGCCGACGCCTCCGCCGCGACGATCGCTCCGTCCCGATGGTCAAGGCGCAGGAGAAAGCGATGGACATCATCCTCCAGCCCTCCCGCGATCCGCCCATTGCCGGGATGCAGCCGGATGCGGCGCCAGAGGCCGGGCGGAAAGGGCGAAGCGGCGGCGGACATGCCCCTGAAGATAGGCACCGTCCCGCTCGCCACAATCGCTCCCGCGCCGATTTGCATGCCGGATCGTCCCGACCGGACCTGACCGACCCCCGAC
>JASGGS010000159.1:0-9752 GCA_047602685.1 Sphingobium sp. | reverse complement strand
GTCGACCGCTTCATGAGCGAATGCCGCAGCCTCACCAACTTCATCGGCAATGCCGTGGCGGCCATCGTCGTCGCCCGCTGGGAAGGCGCAGTGGACCGGGAGCGGCTCGCCGGCGCGCTGACGGGCGGGACGGAACCAGCCTGAGGCCCGGCCCGTTCCCTCCTGAAGCCGACCAGGAGGATAGCATGGCACGCCAGCCGGACGAGAATTACGAGCAGGAGGACGCGGATCAGGCGCAGGATGTGGCCGACGATGCGCGCTTCGTGGACACCGACCTTTCGGAGGAGAGCGAGCGGGGCGGCCATCCCGACCCGACCGAGGTCGCGCCCGCCGACGAACCGGATCTGGTCGAACGCATGAACGCCATGCGCCGCAGCGGCATCATCGACAATGACGCCTATGCGGGCGAGCCGCAGATGGATGACGAGGAGGACAGCCTGGGTTCGACGGAGTACGAGGAATAGATCCAAGACCCGACCCTTCATTCCTGCCTCGATCCGGGGTGACGAGTGGAGGGTCAGCCCCGCTTCGGCCGTTCGGCGACGAGGCTGCGGACCAGCGGCTGGAGATTGCGGTCGTAGCGCGCCAGTGTCGTCTGCTCCCCGACCGAACCGAAAAGGCTGACGAAACCGCTGTCCGTCCAGCGATGCAGGGCAAAGGCGGGCGGTTCGGCGACGATCATGTCGCGCAGGTCCGGATCGTCCGGGTCGATGGGCCGCAGGTCCAGCGCCACCTGCGGCGCGCTCGACGAGCAGATGGAGACCGTGACCCCGTTCCATGGCGCGCTGATCGAGCGGTGGAGATGGCCGCAGAGCAACGCCTGGACCTGGCCGTGCCCCGCGATGGTCGCCGCGAAACGCCGGACCCAGGGTTCGTCCGGATGAGTGTTCATCCAGTCTATGCCCACCTCCACAGGCGGGTGGTGCATGACGATAACGGTCGGCGTATCCGGCGCTTCGGTCAGCCGGGCGGAGAGCCATGCGGCGCGCGTTTCGCAGAAGGCGCCGCCATGGCGCCCCTCCTCCAGCGTATCCAAGACGACCAGCCGCCGCCCTTCCCGCTCCTCCACATATTGGACGAAGCCGTCGGCGGTGGGCGTTTCCGGAAAAACCTCCAGGAAATTGGCGCGCACATCATGATTGCCAAGGGCGTAGAGTACCGGACAGGGCAGGCCGGCAAAAGCCTCCCTGAGGCGGCGATAGCTGCCGGAATCGCCCTTGTCCGCCAGATCGCCCGTGGCCAGGATCAAGTCGGGCCGGTTCACGCCGTGGGAAAAGCGGCCGACGATCCGATCCAGCCGCGCGCGATTATACTCGGCGGGATTATTGGGTTCGAAGCCCAGATGGATGTCCGTCACTTGGCCGATCAGCACGCCGGCAGCCCCCTTGCTTCCCTCCACCCGTCCTACGCATGCGACGGTCGCACCGCGCAGTCAACGCGCGGGCCGTGCAGCAAGCCCCTTAACCCCGTTAAGGACAACAGACGGTCAAGGCCGTTGCCGCCCACGGCCGGAGCCTGCCTGCGCGACCTTGCGGGTCGTGAGCCATGGTGCGCCATCGTCGATATGATAGTTGTGACATAAAGCACAGCCGCTCGCGACCTTGGCATTGGAGCCTTCCCCACCATGGCAAGTGCGGCAGGATTTGAGGTCGGGGAGCAGGAGGTCGTCCGCCCTGGCCGAGCGCGGGGCATTGTGGCAGCTCTCGCACTTTTCCGTCTTGTGCGCCTCATGGCTGAACCAGCCCTTTTCGAGGAAACGGGCCGTCTGGTGAACCGGCGCCACCTGCCAGCCGCGCGCGCCATTGGTACCCGGCGGGGCGACGACATGGCATTCGCCGCACACGCCCTTGGGCGAGAAAGCCTTGGCTATGGCGTCCTCCGCGCGGGCCGGGCGGGCCATGCCAGCGCCCAACCAGGCGTTGTAGACCTGCCCCTGCGCATAGAGGCCGGGCCGCCGCCGCGCGGCACCGCCCAACTCCATGGGGATCACGGGATCGGTGGTGCGGTAGAAGGCGCGCAGTTCCGCCTCCACCTGGTCCGGCTTGCCATGGCGCAGCGTGCGGAAAGTGCCGCCGATCTGGTCGAAGGCCAAGCTGTGGCACATCTGGCAATCCTTTTCCATGTCCACCGGCTGGAAGCGGACGCCATCGGCCGTGGGCTTGTGGCAGTCCTTGCAGACCAGCGCATCGCCAAAGCCCTCCTCCGCCTGCATCGTCCGCGCCATCTTCGCCACGCCATTGGTCCCCGACAGATGGATGTCGTGCGGGAATTTGAGGCCGTTGAGGTCGGCGGGCCTCCGCGCGAGGGAGATGCGCTCGAAGGTCGGATGGCCGCCGGGCACACCGGGCTTCACCGCGACGAGCGGGCGGAATTCGGGATGCGCCTCGCCAAAGTCGCTGGCGTCGCCAAGCTGCGTGTCGATGAGGCGGGCCTTGAGCGTGCCGTGGCAGTCGGCGCAGAATTTCTGCGGCGTCGGCTTCATCGCGCCCTCGCCCTCATGCTCGCGGTGGCAATCGACGCAAGCGCCCGGCCCCGGCTTGCCGAAGGCATGGGCGACGCCCTGAAGGAAGATGCCCCCCAGCCCCGGCGCCTCGCGCGCGCCGGCGATGCGCGCGGCGGGGGCATGGTCATGCGCGTCGGCATGGCAGACCTTGCAGCTTTCGTCGCGGACGGACTGGAACGCCTTGACGTGGCAGGCCTCGCAATTCCGCTCCAGCGCGTGGTGCGCGGTGCTGAGCTTGCCGGGCGACCACGCCTTGTCGCCGATGACATGGCTGGCCTGCTTGGGATTATCGGGGGCCGGACGCAGGGCGAAGGTCACCATGGGCACGGCGAGGAACAGGACGAGGATGAGGACGCCAAGCGCCCAGGCGACGGGCCGCTTGCCGGGCAGCTTGCCCTTGAGCGAGAAGATCTCCGCCTCGTCCTTCTCGCCCGCGGCGTCGGAGACGGTTCCCTCGCGATTGACGGTGAGGGCGATGGCCTCGCCCTCGCGCCCCACGGTGATGCGGTGGCCGCCAAGGCCGATTTCCGCTCCCACGGCCGCGTCGATCTCCGTCCGGTCCGTGACGCGGCCATCGACGGTGAAGCCCAATGTGCCGACGGAACGCACGAGGACGCGGCGATCGTCGATCTGCTCGATACGCGCATGGTCCGGCTCGACGGCGAGGTCCTGAAGGTGGATGTCGCGCTCAGCGGCGCGGCCCACGCTAATCTGCGGCCGTTCGACACGGCGGTCGCGGACGATCTCCCGTCCGTCGGCGGTGAGCGTGATGGTGCGGATGAGGAATGTCATGGCTCCGCCGCTCACCAGTAGAAGAAGACGCTGACGATATGCGCGATCAGCGCCGCCAGCAGGGCGATGGTCGCGGGCACATGGAGGTAGAGCCACACCTCCAGCATCGCGCGCAGCCGCAAATGCCGCCTGAGGCGCGCGAGCATCGCCTGCTTGCGCTCAAGGAGGGTGTCGACCTTCTCCAGCGGGTCCCGGCCGAGATCGGCCTGCGCGCCCGTGGTCTCCCGCACCTTCGCCAGCGCCCTGGCCGTCGCGCATTGGGGATAGCTGCCAGTGAGGCGATTCCAGGCGGAACCGCCGAAGGCGTCCTGCTCCAGCGACTGGCGCACGACCTCCGCCATGCCGTGCGCCAGCGGCTGGGCAGCGTCATGGATTTGCCGGTCCATGGCGCGCAGGGCGTCCAGCATCTGCGATTCGGTCATCTCGTCGCGATTGGTGCTGAGAGTGTTGGGGAGCGCGGCATAGACGGCGATGCCGAATATGCCGGACAGGATGACGAGCATCATCAGCGCCCAAGCGAGCGTGTGGACGTTCCAGCCGAACTGGAAACCGCTGTGCAGCGTGCCGACGACGATCAGGCTGAGACCCAGATAGACATGGGCGCTGGTCCACGCCTTGAGCGACCATGCGCCGGGCGTCATGGTGCGCTTGCGGATGCCGAGCGCGGTCAGCCAGACGATGAGGCAGGCGCCGATAGTGCCGAGCGTATAGCCGTACCAGCTACCGCCATTATGGCGCGGCGTGATGTCGATCAGCAGGTAGGAAAGGATCACGAAGGCCGAGAAGCCGCCCGCGATCTTCAGCCAGCGATAGCCGCCATAGCGCAGGAAGCCGTCATGCAGTTGCGCCTGCCGCTCCTGCCGTCCGGCCTGGACGCGGCGATTGGGGTGGGTGGCCATGCTAAAAACCCGCCTCGTCAGCCCGGATCAAGCACGGGGTGACGAATGGGGTTGAACCCGCATTCCACCCGTTGAAAAAGCGCATCACCCTTCCTCCCGCGCCAGGCGGGTGACGGAGAGGAAATTCTCCGGCGCGACGCGGATCGCGGCGCCCGTGGGACAGGCGCGCACGCAGGCGGGGCCGCCCTCCAAGCCGGAGCACATGTCGCACTTGATCGCCTTCTTGACCTTCTCGACGCCCGGCACGGCATTCTTGTACCGCCATTTCTTCGACGGCTCGCCCGGCCCCGGCCCCTTGCCGAACAGTACCCATTCGAGGAGGCTGGGCTTTTTCGGCGGCACGCTGTCCATGCGGATCACGCCATAGGGGCAGTTGCGCTGGCAATTACCGCAGCCGATGCAGGTATCGTTGATCGTCACCTCGCCATCCGGGCCGCGCTGGATAGCGTTGGGCGGGCAGTCGGCCATGCAGTGCGGATGCTCGCAATGGCGGCAACTGGTCGGCACGTGGAGATGGGCATAGGTCTTGCCCGCCTCCCGGTCGAGGCGCGAGAGGCCGTCATGGCTGTCCGCGCACGCCTTTTCGCAATTGTCGCAGCCGACGCAGAGCTTCTCGTCGATCAGGAGGACGTCGGTCGCTTCGCCGATACCGTTGTCGACCAGGAATTTGGCGGTTTCCGAATACATGTCGACCGCGCCGGAAAAGTCCGACTTGCGGCTTTCGATGAAGCTGTTGACCTTCTGCCGTTCCGCCATGTCGGCCTTGGCGCGGGCGAGGAGTGCGGGCTTCTTCTCCATGACGCGGGCGAAGGCTTCGCCATGCAGCTTGATGACCTCGCTCTTGATCGCGGCGCGCACCGTGGCGGTGCGCTTGCCGCCCGCGATCAGGCCCATTTCGCCGACATAGGAACCGGCGGGCAGATAGGAGAGGAAGACAGGCTTGCCGCCGATGGACTTCTCCACGATCATCGAGCCGACGCGGATGACGAAGATGTCCTCCCCCTCCTCGCCCTCGTTGATGATGGTCTGGTTGGCGCGGACGTTCAGCACCTCGGCCGTGTCCAGCACCTCCGTCAGGTCAGCGGGGGTGAGGCCCGAGCCGAAGAGTTGCAGCAATTGCCGCTCGATGGAGATGCGCGTGATCTCCCGCTTGGCGGCGGGCACCTGCGCCTGGAGGCGCAGGGCCGCGATGCGCGAGACCTCGACCATGATAGAATCGGCGCCCGCGCGGATGGTCGCGCCGCGGCGGCGGCCGGAGATGAGGCCGACCTCGCCGAAGATGCTGCCCTGCGCGATGGGCACGGTCAGCGACGGATCGGCGGGATTGACCTCCACCAGCGCCGCCCCCTCCGCAATGGCGAAGAGGGAGGAGCCGGGATCGGCACGCTCGAAGATCGTCTCCCCTTTCCGATAGGCGCGGACAGTGCTGTCCAGCATGAACTCGCGCATCTGGAGCGGGGAAAGCTCGTGCAGGATGGAGATGTTGGCGCGCAGCAGCTCCAGCCAATCGTCGACCGAGCGGTCGCCGGGCAGATCCTTGAACCTGGCTTCCAATATCGGTTCGTCGGCGGGCTTCAGAGACGTGTTGCCGTTGATGAACTCAACAATGTCATAGCCCTGGTTCATGCAGTGCTTGATGAGCGGATAGCCCGCCAGCGCGCCGATGACGAAGATGCCGGGCGTTGACGATTCGAAGACGGACGAAAGCTTCGGGAACGCCTCCCGATCCTCGCTGGTGAATGCGATGCCGCAGCTTTCGACGAAGGCGCGGGGGGCGGCGGACCCCATGCGCGCGATCACGCGGTCGCAGGATATCGTCTCCTGCCCGTCGCGCGTGTCGAGCACCAGCTCGCCCTCGCGCACTTCCGCCGGGCTGGTTTCCGTCATCACGCGGATGCGGCCCGCGTCGCGCGCCTCCATCAGCAGCTTGACGTTCGCGCCCTTGGCACGAGCGAAATCGGCGCTGCGGTTGAGGATGGTGACGATATTTCCCTGCGCCGCGTCGGCGGCGAGGCCCAGCGCATTCTCGATACCCGCATCGCCCGAGCCGATGACGGTGATATGCTCATCCACATATTCGCCGGGATCGTCCAGCTGATACTGGATGACGGGCCGGGCCTGCCCGCCGTCCGCCCCCTTGGCGCGCATCCGGTTGGGATTGCCCTGCGTACCGATGGCGAGGATCACATTCTCCGCCTCGATCGTCTCGCCGCGCATGGTGGTGATGGTGAAGGCGCCCTTCGCGCCCTCGATCGCCTTCACCTCGCTATTATAGGCGATATTGACCTTGTATTCGCCGACCTGCCGGTTCCAGATGTCGAGGATCGCCTCGCGCTTGCCCGCATCGAAGTCGCAATCCGAGCGCAGCACGAGCTGGCTCGGCGTCGCCATGACATTCTTGCCCTTCTGATATTTGAAGATCGTATCGGACAGATGGTCCGTCTTTTCGAGGAGAATGTGGCTGATGCCGAGCTGCGCGGCGCGCGCAGCCGCAGACATGCCGGCCGGCCCGGAGCCGACCACGGCGATACGGTAACGCTCTGACACGTTCCAAAGCCCCCAATTTGCCCCGGCCGCAGCTGGTCTATGGACCAGTCAACGTGCCAAACGTCCGCGAACCTCGCGAACAGTCTAGGATGAGTGCGGGGTTTCCGCAACGCCGTGATGCATGGCAGGCCGGGCGGACGATGCAGTGATCCGCGACACTATCGGTGACGGCCGGGCAATGAACCCTCAGGCGGCCGCCCGCACCCCCTTTGCCAGTGCCTCGAACCGGTCCCGCAGGTCCGCCGCCCGCCGCGCCACGGCGCGGGAGGTGGACTGCACCTCCTGCGAGGAGCGGCGCACGTCCGACGCGTCGCCGTGCAGGGCATTCATCGCCGCGACGGTGCCGCGCATGTCGCGGCGCGCCCCGCCGAGCGAGGTGACGATGCTGCGGCTCGCATCCTTGTGGGTCTCGACGGCATCGGCCGCCGCACGCGATTGCCGCGCGATCTCCTTGGCCAGCGCCTCCACGGCGGTCGCGCTGTTCAGCACCTCGTCCGCCGTGCCGCGCACCAGGTCGAGCTTGCGCCCGATCTCGTGCGCCGCGCGCTGGGCATCGTGGGAAAGCGACTTCACCTCCGCCGCCACCACCGCGAATCCGCGTCCCGCCTCGCCCGCGCGGCTGGCCTCTATGCTGGCATTGAGAGCCAGGAGGCTGGTCTGGCGCGCCACGGAACTGATGAGGTCCAATGCGCCGCTGATTTCCGTCACCATCTCCCGCAACTGCAAGGCATGGGCGCGATTCTGGCGGCTCTCGTCATGCACCTTGCCCCCATGGTCGAGCGAGGCCGCCGTGCGCTGCCCCACGTCAAGGCCGATATCGAGCATCACGCCGCTGGCCTGCTCGATGCGGGAGATATTGGCTTCGGTCGATTCGACGCTATGGGCCAACTGGTCCGCGCGCTCCTCCGCCCGTTCCGCCGCGCTGCTCATGCCGTCCGCCATGCCGCCCATCTGCTGGGCGGCGGCCGACAGGTCCTCGACCATGGCGGACAGCGCATCGCCGAATTCTGAGAAGACAGCATCCAGCAGCGCCGCGCGGCGGCGCGCGGCATCCGCCACGATCTGCTCATGCCTGCGCCGGTCCAGTTCGGCCGCCTGGCGCTCCTCCAGCAAGCGGCGATGGTCGCGCGCCCGCTGCCGCGCGGTCGCAATCGCCCTGGCGATACCGCCCACCTCATCCTCGAACTGCTGATAGGGAACATCCCCCTCTTCCCGCCCGGCGGCATGGTCCGCGATGGTGAGAAGCGGCTGGATGATGGAGCGGTGGGCGCTGCGCATCAGCCAGGCGCCCACGCCCATGGCCATGAGGAGCATGAGCGCCAGCCCCGCCTGCGCACCCGCGACGATGACGCCCAGCGTCCGCCGGTCGGCCTCCGCCTGATGCCGGAGCGCCGCAGCGCGCGACCGCAGCTCCACCAGAAGCGGATCGATGCTGCCGTAGAGGCCACCGGAAAGCAGGAAGTCGAGCCGGTCGCGATTCTCCGTGCGGATCGCATTTTCCAGCGCGACCAATGCCTCGTCCGCCGGGGCGCGCCTTTCGCCCACCGCGTCGAAATGCGCCGGGGGATCGACCAGCAGCCGCTCCCATTCCGCGCGAAGCCCGTCCTTGATCAGGGAAAGCTCGCTGCGCCCGCTGGCGGCGGTCATGGTGCCCGCCCGCACCTTGTTCGCCGCGGCGACGCCCGCCTGATAATGATCGGCGATCGACTGCATGCGGGAAATGGGCATGAGTTGGCTGTCGATCAGCGCCGCGCTCACCCGTTGGACCGTCCACAGCGCGCCGAGCGTCAGCAGGCCCTGAATGCCCACGAACAGGAAACCCATGACCAGCACCATCCGCATCCGCGCACCCAGCGAGGCAGCGAGCCGCAAGGACAGGAAAGGCAGACGCGCGAAAAGAGCATGCCGAATCAATCGACAGAGCCGAAACATCATATTCCCCCGGATATGCTTTGGGCCACCGATTGCGCCCGCCTGCCTAAAAGAGGGTTAACTTCGCCTGCCGGATGCCAATTTTATCCAATTTAATCAGCCTCTTGTGTAACAAAACCGTCATATTCCCCCAAGGCGTCGGAAATCCCCGCCCGGCCTGATTGTCCGTGCAGGGCCAGAGCGTCCCAAGGCCATCTTGCTTATCCGCGGCGCCCCTGCTAACCGGCCCGCACATTCAGGGGGCGCCATTGGCGTGCCCTCGTCTCATCACGGCATCAAAACGATAGCGCGGAGGGCATCAGACGCGTGGAGAATTCCAGCGGTATTCAGGCGAGTTTGGCGGGGCGCTATGCGCTCGCGCTGTTCGAGCTGGCACGCGACAATGGCCAGATCGATTCGGTCGGGCAGAGCCTGTCCTCGGTAAAGGCGGCGCTGGCCGAGGTGGCGGACTTCCGCGCCCTGGTCTCCAGCCCGCTGGTCGCGCGCGACGCGGCGGAGAAGGCGGTGGCGGGCATCGCGGCCTTGCTGAAGCTCGATCCCCTCACCACCAAGTTCCTGGGCGTGCTGGCGGGCAATCGCCGCCTGGCCAAGCTGCCGGACATGATCCGCGCCTATGAAACGCTCGTCTCCGCCCACAAGGGCGAGACCCGCGCGGAAGTGACCAGCGCCTTCCCGCTGACGGCCGGGCAGACCGACGCCCTCGCACAGCAGCTGCGCACCCGCGTCGGCCGCGACGTCACGCTCGAAACCCGCGTCGATCCGGCGATCATGGGCGGCCTCGTCGTCAAGATCGGCAGCCAGATGATCGACAGCTCGATCCGCACCCGTCTCAACTCCCTCGCCCAGGCCATGAAGGGCTGATGGCCGCCAAGGCCCGATGAAAGGCAAGAACATGGAAATCAACGCCGCAGAAATCTCGAAGGTCATCAAGGACCAGATCGCCAGCTTCGGCACCGAGGCGCAGGTCAGCGAAGTCGGCACCGTGCTGAACGTCGGCGACGGCATCGCGCGCATCCATGGCCTCGACAACGTCCAGGCGGGCGAGATGGTCGAGTTCGCCAATGGCGTGCAGGGCATGG
>JASGGS010000158.1:0-9790 GCA_047602685.1 Sphingobium sp. | reverse complement strand
GTTCATTCGGCCGCGCGAGACATCGATGCGATAGGGGGCGGATACGGGGGGCGCTTCGTTCATGCGGGCAAGGGTCGCCATGGGAACCATCTCCTTGAGAGTGAGGAACGACGGGACGATCCACGTCTCCCGTCACATTCCCGCCCCTCCCTTCCCTTTCCGGCGTCTCGCGATCCCGGCTTCGCAATGCCCGGATTTGACGCTAGGATAGAGGCCGCGTTCCAAACCCTCCTTCTGGCTCATCCATCGATCGCCAGGAGGCCATTGCAGTGACGACGTTCGGTATATTGGTCCGGCTGATCCGGCTGATGGTGTCGGCGGACCTCGGCGCCAGGCGGAGCCTGATAGAGGCTTTTGCCTTGGAAGCCCTTGTGATCGCGATGGGCGTTGCCGGGCCCTATGCGCTCAAGCTGCTGATCGACACGCTGGCCGGACCATTGGGACCGCCCGTGCAAACATTGTTGTACATCCTGCTGTTCGTGGGATGCTGGGCGGGCGCCTCCATCCTGGAAACGGCCAGGCTTTCCTGCACCGCGATTATGGTCGATGCACTGGGCCGACACCTCGCCACCCATGCGCTTGCCGCCGCCCTGCCTCAAATCACCGCGGGACGCGACAGCCGAAGTGGACGCGTCCCCGGCATGCTGGAGCGATTGCCCTATAGCCTGACGCTGGTCGTGGAGGGATTGATCTGGCGGCTGGGGCCCGTGTTTCTGCAGGCTGTCGCCAGTCTCGCTGTGATCGCCAGCCTGATCGAACCGCGCTATGTCATGATCCTTGGGCTTACGCTTCTGGGATTTCTCGGGGCGACCTGGATGGGGGCGGCACGCCACCGTGTGCATGCCGATGCGACCAATGCGGCTGCATCGCATGTGTCCCGCACGATCGGCGACATCGTCCGCAATGCCCGCCGCGTCATCCTCAACGGCGCACTCGATCGCGAACTCCTCTATGTGGGCAGGACTTTGAGCGCCAGGCGGCACGCCACTGCCGGCATGTATCGTTCGCTGACCGTCATGGCGTCGCTGCAATTCTGCATTGTCGGGGCCGGGCTTGTGGCGCTGCTGATGCTGGCCGGTCTCGACGTAGGCAAAGGCCGAATGACGGCAGGCGAATTCGTGCTGCTGCAAACCTACGCCTTTCGACTGACGGTTCCGCTGAGCGCGCTGGGCTACATCCTGGCGCAGGCCGGCGTCGCGATCGCCAACATCCGCGACGTGCTGGCATTGACGAATGTAGATTGCGAGCGGGGTCGCTGGCAGCCCGACCGCTTTGCCGACGCCGATCTCACCGCCGAAAACCTCAGCTTCAGCTATGGTGATGGCCTGCCCGCTCTCGCCGGGATTTCGCTGCACATCGCATCAGGGCGCTTCGTCGCGATTGTTGGCCCGAATGGTTCAGGCAAATCCACGCTTGCACAAATTCTGGCCGGCGTGCTCGCACCTGATTCGGGAAAAGTCGAGATTGCAGGGGTCGATATTGCGACGATCCCCTGGGGAGAACGTCATCGCTATATTCTTTATGCGCCGCAGTTCATCGGTCTGTTCAACCGGTCGCTGCGGGAGAACATCCTGTATCCCCCGGCGAACCAGCAGATCACTGACGTCGAGGAACTGCTTCATGTCTGGCGCTTCCACGAGCCTGGAAGACCGATCGACTTCGATATGGAATTGGGAGAACAGGGCGAGCGCCTGTCGGGAGGCCAGATCCAGAAGCTGGAGCTTGCCCGGTTGGCGGGGGTCGATGTGCCGGTCCTGATACTGGATGAAAGCACGTCTGCACTCGATCCGCGCAGTGAGGCAGATGTGATCGAAAGGCTGCGGCGCAGGACCCATAGCGCGACGACGCTCATCATGATCACCCATCGCCTGGCGACAGCAAAGGGCGCCGACCAGGTTCTTTTCATGCAAGGCGGGAAACTGGTTGGCAGCGGATCGCACTCAGAATTGATGCGGCGATGCGCGCCCTACCCGGCTCTGTGGCTCGGTCTGCAAGAGTGAGGTTGGCCGACAGCATTGCGACCAAGCCTTGCATGTTTTACATATTGGCGTATATGTTTAACGCAAAGGAGTTCCTGATGGCGACAAAGCACGAAGATCATCTGTCCCAGCGACATGAAGCGGTCGTGGCCGCCGCAAAAGCGGCAGGCTTGCTGACCGGCATGAACAGCGCGCTTGGCGCACGCGTGCCGCGTGAACTCATCGATCGCGCCAAGATGCGCAGCGGTATCGCCTCGACAACCGATCTCGTCGAATATGCTCTTGCCAAAGTAGCGCTCGAGGATGATTTCGGGGCAAGGCTTGTAGGCCGGAAGGGCTCGATTCCTGCGGATATTGCGCTTGGGGTTTGACCGCAAGGCGTCGCTGCGCAGGATCAGGCCGCAGCGGACGGCAGCAACATTGGCGCGGCGCCCTGAAGTAGAATTGCCGCTTGCCAGCAAGACAGCAGTCATCGGCCGGGAGCTCCTGCTCGACACTTGTGTCTATATCGACGTGCTTCAGGGCAAGACGCCGGTCGAAGCAGATCGCTTGCTCGAAAACCGGATCGTCAATCATTCAAGCGTGGCGCTTGGCGAAATGACCCATCTCATGGGTGCGCTCGATCCGGCTGACAAGCGCACGGCGTCGGTTCTCAAGATGCTGGGGCGGACAATCGACGATATTCCCGAGCATCGCCTGAGCGTACCGTCCGCGCGCGTGTTCGGGGAAGCCGGTATGCTCGCGGGAATGGTAACACGCCTTTCCGGTCAACCGCATTCCATCGCGCTGCTCAACGATGCCCTGCTGTTTCTTCAGGCTGCAGCGACCGGCTGCGATCTGCTGACGGGAAACCGGCGCGATTTCGATTTTCTGGATCAACTTATGCCGGGGACGGGCCTCATTCTTTATTGACCGGTGGTTCACCTGTTCGCGTCACACCTCATCGCGCAGAATGGAATAGACGTCTTCGCCATAGAGCCGAGCGGTTTGGCAGCTTTCATCCCAAAAATGCGTTCCAGCGCGGAGGCGCGAAGCAACCCAGAGTCCGGTGTCCAGGGTGCGCCAAGTGCCGATGGCGGTCCACAATCCGTGCGGAGAATATTCAAACCAGAGCTGGCGACCGAGCTGGCCGCATTTCATCTGGAATGCCCAGCCGCGATGGTGGCGCTCGGCCCTGACGTCGTCCCCCGCAAATAGACCGGGCAGGATGCGTTTCATGCTTTCGCCGTGGCGGATCATTGAGGGCTTGCCGAGGACATAAGCGGTTCGGCCTGAAAGAGATCGGCCGCCCACTGCGCGATCCAGGCGTCAGAAATTTCGTCGTGCGAAAGCTGCCCTTCTTCGATCAGCGCCCGGATTTCGGCGCGTGCCTGTGCAATCGCCTTCTCCCAGGGATCGCGTGGCTGGCGGTCATCGGGGCCAAGTGGCAGTTCGCCCTGTATGGGCGTCGGCGCGTCGGCGGACCGCGCATATTGGCGGCGGGCCCATCTTTCCATATGATCGGCAACGAAGACATCGGTCTTGGAGATGCCGCGCTGGCGCGCTTCGATCCTGCTGGCAATTCCGAAGGCCTGGGAATCGACTGTCTGGATGCGATGCTCGAACCCGCGCAGCTTACTTAAGGCCGTGCCCTTGATGCCGAAGCCATGCACCATTGTCCCTTCGCCCAGAATACGGTCGATGTGCTCGAAAATGGCGATCACGCCGTCACTGCCCCCGACGGGCCTGCGGCACATGGAGCCGATCCCGATCAGAGGGACGGCATCGATGATGTCACCAAGCGCCTCGATGCAATTTTCATAGTCGCCCGCAACCCTGCCCTGCACTACCGGCATGAATCGATGGGCAATGCCGCGGTCATGCGCGCCGCGCCAGCAATCGCGATTGACCCGGATGGTTCTCGAAATTCGGTCCCGTACCTCTTCGCGATCGGGCGCGATTTCGGGTTCGACGCAATAGTCCATGCTGGCGAACCAGCGGAACGGATAGCTTGCTGCGAGATCGAGATATTGTTCGGTCGCCCAAGGATATCCGCGATAATGGGATAAAGCCACGAATCCGGCGCTGTCCAGTGACAGGCTGGACAATCCGTCGGCATTTTTCAGCAGGTCGAGTCGCCATCCCTGCCACTCGGGCCAGCCCTTGCTGCGGTTCCAGCGCGACAGCGCATTCGCAGAGATGAGGGTCGGCACCTGCATGGCGCGAGCGCGGTTCAATATCGGGCCCTCGCGCAGGTGCGGCAAGCCTATCATGATCTCGATCGCCATGGGGCTCAGGCAACGCGCCAGCGGCACCAGCGCTCTGCGGCCTGGCGAGTGGTGAGCAGGCCATGATTTGCGCCGCACCATCGGCGAAAAGAGGGATCGAGAGCGAGAGCGGCGTCGCCGAGCCGTGCGGTGACATCCTGGATGAAGGCGTCGGCGGGATCCGTGTCGAGCCCGGCGCGCGCGGCGGTGATGGCCGTCTGAAGCCGCGCCGCCATCTTCTCGGCTTCTTCGAGCGAAATATCCTCGACGGCGCCCATACCGCCGCGTGGTCCGCAGATGGCCAGCGTTATGACTGTCATCCCGGCCGGCGTCCGGCTGAGCGCGGTGATATGGACATGATGGAACATGCCAGTCTCCAGCAATGTGAAATCCTGGGTCAGAAAAGGGTCAGCTGTTGCGGCATGGCCGAC
This sequence comes from Sphingobium sp., assembly GCA_047602685.1. GTDB lineage: Bacteria > Pseudomonadota > Alphaproteobacteria > Sphingomonadales > Sphingomonadaceae > Sphingobium. The sequence continues at coordinate 5,134 of JASGGS010000158.1, read as the reverse complement.
GTCGGGGCGCAGGGCTCGCACAACGGTGGAACCGGATGGCTCATCGGGACTGGGGCGGGTGGCGCTTCGACAACATGCACACGCGTTTCGCCAGTGGGCTCATGGCGTCGTCGACAGGCGAGCCGGGCGTTCCACCCACCCAGAATATGGGCCGGCGTGTACCAATGCTCGGCTGTCTCGCCGGAGAGTGAATTTCTGACCATGAGATGCGCCGGCACATGCAGCAGTGAGAGCTGGATATAGGCCATATGAATCGCGCGCGGGTCGATATCGATCGCGGTGACGTGAAGATGGTGCTGATAGTTTATGCCGAGATCGCGCATGGCCTCAGCGAGTGCGATGACCATCGACCCCGCGCCGCACGCCGGCTCCATGGCGGTCACGAAGCCATGATCGCCGATGATAGCTTTCACGCTTTCGAAATCGCCAATGGTTACCTGAGCCATGAATCTACTGAGCGTATAAGGCGTGAAGAATTGTCCCCTCGCCTTGTTGTGAAGCTCGAGGTCGTGAAACAGGGCGCCCAGCACGTCGCCTGGACCGACTTCGAGAGCCTGCACCAGTTCGGCGAGGACTCGCGGAAACAGATCGAGCACATCTGGCCGGTAGCGGCCGACAATGTCGAGATAGCGAGCCTCGCGCGGCTCGCGTTGGCGCAGATCGACGCTATTGGCTATGGCGAGCGCCATCGCCTCCATGCAGTGACCGAAAGCGGTGTAGAGATCGTGGCGCGGCTGGCTGCGGCGAAGCAGCGCTGCCATCGCCTTGAGATAGGGCTCATGCATCGGAGCCTCCGGATCAGTGATGAGACAGGTTCGGTCGCGCATGGACGGATGGTCCCGCTTCAGCGGGATCTTCTGCGAGACGCCTTTGCGAGCGCCTGGATTTCGCGCGAAGTACGAGGCGCAGGCGGGGATAATATGGCCCTGGTCAGGCGGCCTGCCGGCGAATCCACTCGTACAGCAAGTGATCATCCGGACCATATTCCGAGCCGATGGCGATCCGGATCAGACGGCCGTCACAGGCAAAAGCGGATGCCCGCGGAAAGGTCAGATAGGAGCGTCCTTCGAGGATCAGGTCGCCGGAGCGCACCTTCGTGATCTCGCGGGTCGTCCCAAGCAGGCGATGACCGGCCGGTGCGTCGATCAGTTTCAACTGGTCACCGGCCTTGATCCGCTTCTTGAACGCCGCCAACGATATCACCGTATCGACCGGATTGCGGCTACCCTGACGTTTTGCCAACGCCGCCCAATAGGCCTGGCCTATGCGCACGTCGCAATAGAAACTGCACGACCAGAAATCCTGCAGCGGATTCGTCCTCGTGAAGCCGAACCGTTCCATCTGATCGCGTATCTCGACGATGAAGGCGTTCTGCGCGCCGCGGCCGGTCAGGTCGGTCGGCGTATCGAGGATTTCCGCGATGACCTTGCGCCCCCCGGCAAATTTCTCGGTGCGGATCGCGAAGGTGGTTGTGGAGAAATGCTCGGCCAGATGGCGTTCGATCCGCGAGGCAAGCGGCGGCAGCGCTTCACCGGCAAGATAGAGGTCGCCTTCATAATGGAAGTTCCCGCGTTCATCATGTTCGGTCTGGCTATACAGGCGCGCAGAAGCGCCCGGCGCGATGGCGTCGGTCATGATAATGTCCTTTTGCTTCGAGAAAATTCGGGGAGTGGGCCGGTCAGGCCGGCGGCGGTGCAGTCAGGGCGTGGGCGTTGTCGCCTTCGTCAGCGCGAGCGATCGCCCAGTCGAGATAGCCGAGACGCGTGTCTCCATTCAGAACCTCGGCTACCCAGTCTACGGATGGGTGGTCGGGGTCGTCGATCCATGGATCGGGCGGGTCCCGCATTGGCCTGGGTGCGGATATGGCCAGTCGTCGCGCAAGTTGCTCCTGCGTGGTTTCGAACTCGACATGATCGGCGAATATCGCGCACCATCCTCCTCCGAAGCTGTCGCGACGGGGACGGGAGCAGCCATAGCTCCAGTCGAAGCCGATGGGTCTGGCCGTCAAACTCTCCTGGCAACAATGGCGGATGAGTTCAGCGATCGGGCCTGGCTGGAAGTCCGTGGTGCCGTAGATCGAGACGACACAGTCTGCATCGCCCTCAATTTGAATCTCCGCGCCGAAATCGGGAAAGGCGGGATCATCGAAGATTGCGAGCAGGCCGTTGAACGGATTGCCGAGGTCCGTCGGCATGAAGGCGGCCAGGAATTCCGCGCTCGGTTCGCCTGGCGTGAAGTCCCCCAGCAGGTCGGCGGCGTGCTGCCACGCCTCTTCGATCAGGGCGCTTTCGGCCGCCGTGCAAGTGAAAGCAAAGGAACCCTGGACATGGTGATCAGCCATGGACGGTCTCCGAAATAGCAGCATCACTCGGATCGTCTTCGACCAGGACCAGCGGGGGCGGATTCATGCGAGCAAGCCGGTATTCCGCTTCGATCGCCTCGACACTTCCCAGTTCCCTGATGCGTTCGATCGGGAAGACTTGTTCGTCCTCCTCGGTTGTCAGAACTTGCTTTGGTTCGCCATGGCCCAGGTAAAGCATTCGAACAGACGGGAAGCTGCCGGGATAGCCGCCGGACCAGCGAACATAGTGAAGACCATGGCGGCGACAGACATGTTCGATCTCTTCGAAACGACCATTGGCGACGTCATGATCCATCAGCGCGAGGGGCGTATCGATGGGGATATCTATAGGGTTGAACGACGTGCCATCCCAATCGATAGCCGGATTATCGTTCCCGATAGCCTGGACGAGCTCGGGATATCGGGAGCGAACAAGCACGCCCCCGATCATGATGTGCGCGGATACACGGTCGGCCATGCTATGCCTTTCTTGGAAACAGAACCTTCAATCGGTCCTGATCTTCCCCTCTCCCTCCCCTTCTCGTTTTCGGACCCATGCGAGCGCGATGCACAGGGTGCTTGCATGAGCAGCGCATTCCCGCTTAGCTGTCGGCCCCCAAGTTCTTCCCACAATCACCGCCATCTTCATGGCCCTCCAGTTCAGGGAGTTTACCGTGGCCGACACCGAGCAGCCCGATTTCACCGCCATGACGGTGCAGCTATTGAGCGCCTATTTCTCGAACAACCAGGTGCCGGCGGGCGACATTGCCGGGATCATCGAAGCGACCCGTGACGCCCTGGAACGGAAAGCCACGGTAGAAACGCCAGCAGCGCCCGAATATGTTCCGGCTGTGTCGATCCGCAAAAGCCTGGGTTCGCGTGAACACATCATCAGCATGCTCGACGGCAAGCCGTACAAGACGCTGAAGCGGCATCTGGCGACAAACGGACTGACCCCGGCGGAATATCGCGAACGCTATAATCTTCCCGCCGATTATCCGATGATCGCGCCGGCCTATTCGGAGCATCGACGCGCCGTCGCCGCGCAGATCGGGCTTGGGAAGCGTGTTGGCGTAAAGTCGGCGGCCGAGGCGCCCTCAGTTGAAGCGGCGCCCGTGGCTGAGGCTGGATCGTCAGCGGCGACGGCGGCTGCGCCCGAGATCGCACCTGTCGCTGAAGCTGCCCCTGTCCCTGAGAAAAAGTCCCGTCACGTCCGTGTTAGGGCTGCTCTTGCCGATCTGGGCGACGAGGCCGGGACCGCTGCACGCGAACCGGCGCCGGAGCCGGCAGCTGCACCGGCGCAGGTCGAAGAAGCCACTGCGACGACCAAGCCGGCGGCCAGGAAAGCAGCCACGAAGAAATCCCCTGTGAAGAAGACGGCGGTGAAGAAGGCGCCGGCGAAGGCGAAGTCCACCACGCCTCCGGTTGCGCTTGCACCTGCGGAGGAAGTTTCGGCCGCGTCGGCAGCAGCGGAACCTGCAAAACCGGCGGCCAGGAAGAAGGTCACCGCGAAAGCCGCAGACGTGGAAGCTGCTCTATCCACGAAGCCGAAGGCGCCCCGGCGCCGCGCCGCGCCGGCCAAACAGGATGCGCCCAAGTCGGAAGTGCCGGCGCCGGCGGAGTGATAATCTTTCCGCGAAGTGCGGAAGGAAACAGGCCGTTCTTCGGCTGTCCGGCGCTTCGCGGACTGGAAAAGCCGGGATCAGCGGCGTTCGGCGATGATCCTTTCAAGGATGTCCCGCGCCCTTTCTGGCGGCAGGAACAATCTAGTCTTGAAGGCAACGACCTCGCTGAATGCGCCGCATGCCTTCAGGCAGGTCCGGTCTTCGGGGCGATAATCGCGAATCTCGAGCCGGGGGCTGTCGTTGATATGAACGCGCGCAAGCTTGGCCGACCCCAGACCGGGGATCGGAACGCCGCTGCCCGCACGCGCACCGACGATGATTTCTTCAGGACCAAGGGCGATGCCGCCATCGAGCCCGAATTCCCTTTCGAGCCGTTCGATGGCGGCCGGATGGATGATACGTCCCAGGATCGACGTGCCGGCACCATCGTCGATCCGCCAGACGCGCACATCATCTTCGGGCAGCTTGTTCCAGACGGGCAATAGCAGCCCGGTCGCGAGCGTAATTGTCTCGACCAGAAGATTCTTGCCGGCTTCGGCCGCTTCCTGCTCCCAGAGGAGCTGGAATGTGTCGCGCTCGATCTCGCTCCAGTGGCTGGCCGACAGGGCTGCAACCTCCATGCGGGACTGGCCGGTGGGGCGAAGAAGATAGCATCGCTCGATCCAGTTGCCCTCTTCGTCCTGGCCCGGCCATGTCGGCACGCGAAGTGCCACACGACCGGAGCGGGCATTGCGAAGCCAGGCGATATCGTCCGCATCCTTGCATTCGATTTGAAGCATGGCCCAGCTGGTGATCGGCGGCCGCCGGTGCAGCTCGAGGCGCAATAGTCTCGTCTCGGCGCCGGTCACGGGATCGGTGCGCAAGAGTTGATCGGACAGCAGGTCCATCCGGTCAGCGCGGATGGTCTCGATACCCAGATCCAGCGTGCCCGCCATACGCGCCGCTTCGACGCGATCCTCGACCAGCCCCAGAAACTCCTCGAATATACTATTCTGGGTGGCGATCCGCAGCGCCAGGATGCGGTTGAGCCAGCGATGGATGGGAGGCAGGCGCTCGAGCAGCTCCCCGCCCTCGCCGCATAGCTCAAGACCCGTCATGTCCTGAAAGGCCTCGAGAGAAACACTGCGCAGCTTGCCCTCATAGAGGAGATGGAACCATTGCGTGAGTG
>JASGGS010000157.1:0-9796 GCA_047602685.1 Sphingobium sp. | reverse complement strand
GTCGGGCGGCGAGCGCGCCCGCGTCTTCCTCGCCCGCGCGCTGGCGGCGGGCGCGGCGGGCCTCGTCGCGGACGAGCCGCTGGCCGCGCTCGACCCCGGCCACCAGATCGACGTGATGCGGCTGCTCCGGCGGGAGGCGGATGCGGGCGGCCTCGTCGTCGCGGTGCTGCACGATCTCGGCATGGCGGCGCGCCATTGCGACCGCCTCCTCCTCCTCGACGGCGGGCGGCTGGTCGCGGACGGTCCCCCGGCGGCGGTGCTGACGCCCGCCCGCCTCGCCGCCGTCTACGGCATCCGCGCCCATGTCGCGCTTGCGGGGGAGCCGCGCATCGTCGTACCGCTCGGCAGGATAGGAGACTGATCGCACCATGCTCACCAAGGTTCAGCCCGGCCCCTCGGTCGTCGCCTGCAACACCTGCCGCCTCGACAAGGACAGGCGCGAGGATGCGGAGGGCGTGCGCGGCGGCGCGCGGCTGGTCGAAGCGCTGCGCGCGGTCAAGGCATCGGACGCGCGCTATGACGGCGTGGCGGTGCAGGAAATGCCCTGCCTCTTCGCCTGCACGGAGCATTGCACCGTCCATATCCGCGCGCCGGGCAAGGTCAGCTATGTGCTCGGCCGCTTCGCCCCGGACGAGGAGGCCGCCCGCGCGATCCTCGACTATGCCGCCCATTATGCGCAGAGCGAGCATGGCCGCGTCCCCTTCCGGCAATGGCCGCAGGGCGTGAAAGGCCATTTCATCACCCGCGCCCCGCCGGAGGGTTTCGTGGCGGAGTGAGCTGCTCCACAAGAAAAGCCCCTCGTCACCCCGGGCTTGACCCGGGGTCCCGCTTTTTGTTTCCCCCTTGCCCGCTCAATGGAAGGAAATCAGCGGGACCCCGGCTCAAGGCCGGGGTGACGGGCATCGACAAATCCGTGCCCTGCCCGCCGCATCTTTCCTCCCGCCTCCGCGTTCACTACGCTCGAACGGCATGATGAAGATCGCAAGCTACAATATCCGCAAGGCCATCGGCACGGACCGGCGCCGCAGCCCCGAGCGCGTGATCGACGTGCTGAACGAGGTGGATGCCGACGTCATCGCGCTTCAGGAGGCGGACCGGCGCTTCGGCCCGCGCGACGCGGTTCTGCCCGACCGCCTGCTGGAGGCGCACAGCCCCTATCGCGTCGTGCCGCTCGCCATACAGGCGGGCAGCATGGGCTGGCACGGCAATGCCGTGCTGGTGCGGGAGGGGGTGGAGGTGATCGGCCATGACGTCATCCACCTCCCCTGCCTGGAGCCGCGCGGCGCGGTCAGCGTGGGCGTGCGCGCCAATGGCGTGGCGCTGCGCCTGTTCGGCATGCATCTCGACCTGTCGGGCCTGTGGCGGCGGCGGCAGGCGGCGGCGGTGCTCCACCATGTCGATATCGCCAACGAACATGGCGAGCGGCTGCCCAGCGTGCTGGTCGGCGACACCAATGAATGGACGCGGCAGGGCGGCTGCCTGCGCGATTTCGGGCGGCAGTTCACCATCCTCTCCTGCGGACGCAGCTTCCCCACGCGCCGCCCCGTCGCCAGCCTCGACCGCATCATGTTCAGCGAGGGGCTGAAATTGCGGGAATCGGGCGTGCATAACAGCATGCTGGCGCGCCGCGCGTCGGACCATCTGCCGGTCTGGGCGGTGCTGGAGACGGACGGAGCCTGACACGCGGCGAATTTCGTTGACGACCGGAAACAAATTTCCCCGCCGCGCTTTCCCGTAGCGCTTGCCGAGACAGGAGAGATCATGCCCCGCACCGCCTTCGCCGCGCTTGCCGTCCTCGCCCTCCTCCCCGCCACCGCCGCGCAGGCCCAGATCGCCTTTCAGGGCGCGGGCCAGCGCAACGCGGTGGAATGCGACGGCGAGAGCGTCCACCTCCAGGGCGCGGACAACCGCCTCGCCATCAGCGGCGCCTGCAAGAGCCTGGTCGTGGAGGGCGCGGGCAACGAGATCACGATCGCCCTCGCCCCCCAATCGACCATCCGCGTGCAGGGCGCCGGAAACCGCATCGCCTGGACCGCGCCGGGCACGGCCAGGCCCAAGGTCGCGATCAGCGGCGCGGACAATCGTGTCTGGCGAGCAAAATAGAACGCCCCGGCGGGAAAAATGCGAGATACTTGTTTCGTCTTGACCGATTGTCCGGATAGCGCGAAAATGAACGCGTGTTCTCTTAACCCGGAGAGGGAGTCCGATGTCGGTCACAGCGAAAGTCCAGCTGTCCCACGAACAGATCAAGCCGAAGATCGGCAGCCGCATCCTCAACAGCAAGGAAGAGCTGCTGAGCGGCGAGTTCGCCTCTGAAATCCGCGAGCTGCTGGAGCAGCGCGGCATTCTCGTCTTCCCGAAGATCAATTTCACGACGGAGGAGCAGGTCGCCTTCACCGAGACGCTCGGCACCTTCGCGCCGGAGGGCGGCGACGGGCGCGACGTCACCAAGATCACGCTGGACGTGAAGGAAAACCCGTCCAGCGCCGAATATCTGAAAGGCTCGCTCTACTGGCATATAGACGGCACCCGCAACGACGTGCCGATCCTTGCCTCGCTCCTGTCCTGCAAGGTGCCCAGCCCCAAGGGCACGGGCAATACCGGCTTCTGCAACACCTATGCCGCCTATGAGGATCTGTCGGACGCGGACAAGGCCCGCTACGAGGACCTGCACGTCATGCACGCGCCCTGGGCCTCGCTCTTCTATTACGAGCCGGAGCCGAGCCTCGCCAAGCTCAAGATGATGCAGTCCATCGGCGAGAAGGAGCTGCCCCTCGTCTGGACCCATGCCTCCGGCCGCAAGTCGCTCGTCCTCGGCTGCACCTGCCGCAACGTCCTCGGCGTCGATCCGAAGGAAAGCGCGGAGATCATCGTCGGCCTGCGCGAATGGGCGACCAGCGAGCAGTTCAGCTACAGCCATGAATGGTCCGTCGGCGATCTCGTCATCTGGGACAATACCGGCACGATGCACCGCGCCGAATGGTATGATCCGGATTGCGGCCGCATGATGCTGCGCACCAAGCTGGAAGGCGAGGAGCCCTGGGCCATCTGAGGCCCGCGCCAACGCCTTCCCGAAAAGGCCCGGCCCCCGCGGAGGCCGGGCCTTTTTCCATCGGGCGGAGGGCAGGCGCATGCCCTCCGGGCTTGACGCAATAATCAACAGCACTGTTGCTTTATGAGGTTGCGGCGGCTTCGGGAATCGGCAAAGAAGCGCACAGCGAAACCGACGAGAGGATCAAAGCGCCATGCCGACCTACAAGATGCACGAACGCATCGTCGACCTCATCCAGGCGGAAGGCGTCGATACGATCTTCGGCATCCCCGATCCCAGCTTCTTCGCCGCCTTCATTACCGCCGAGCAGCGCGGCATGACCGTCGTCTCGCCCCATCATGAGCAGGCGGCGGCGCTGATGGCGGACGGCCTCTACCGCATGACCGGCAAGCCCGGCGTGCTGGGCATCAACAAGGGGCCGGGCGTCGCCAATATCGCGGCGGGCGTCGCCTATCTGGCGAAGGAGAATGTCCCCGCCGTCTTCATCATGGGCCAGCGCCAGCGCATCTACGAACAGCGCGTGCGGCGCGGCAAGATGCAATATCTCAGCCAGCCGCCCCTGTTCGAGGGGATGATGAAATATATCGGCACCGTCGAATATCCGGAGCAGGTGGACGAGATTTTCCACGAGGCGTTCCGCAAGGCGCAGACCGGCGTGCCCGGCCCGACCATGGTCGAGCTGCCGCTGTCCGTCGCGCAGGCGCAGCTCGACCTGCCGCCCGTCCTCGCCCCCCATCGCTACCGCCTCGTGGGGCAGCAGGCCGGGCCGGATGCCGTGGCGGAGGCCGCGCGCCTGCTGACCGGGGCGAGCCTGCCCGTCATCCTCGTCGGCCAGGGCGCCTTCGCCTCCCGCGCGCACGCCTCGCTCGCGGAACTGGCCCGGAAGCTCAACGCCCCCATCCTCGCCACCCCCGCCGTCGAGGCGGTGCTGGAGGGTCTGGACGGCCACAGCTTCCCCTATGGCTCGGCCGCCGCGAACGAGATCGTGGCGAAGGCGGACGTGGTGCTCGCCATCGGCACGGAACTGGGCGAGCAGCTTCATTATGGGCGCGGCCATCACTGGAAGCAGGGCAATACCGACCGCAAGTGGATCTATATCGAGCGTGATCCGACCGCCATCGGCGTCAACCGCCCGATCGACGTGCCGCTGGTCGGCGACCTGACCGCCGTCGTGCCGCAGTTGACCAAGGCGCTGGGCACCGCGCAGCGTCCCGTGCCCGCCGAAATGGCCGGCTGGGCGAAGCTCAACGCCGACAAGAAGGCGGAACTGGCCGCGTCCGTGCCCGCCACCTCCTCCCCGATCCACACCGGCCGCCTCGCCATAGAGGCGACGAAGGTGCTGCCCGCCGACGCCATCCTCGTGCGCGACGGCGGCGCGTCGTCCATGTGGTTCAACGCGCTCCTCCAATATACGCCGCGCGATGCGATGTGGAGCAGCAATTATGGCGCCATCGGCACGGGCCTGCCCTATGCCGTGGGCGCGCAGCTTGCGGTCGGCACCAAGCAGCCGGTGGTGCTGGTGACGGGCGACTCCTCCATTCTGTTCCACATCGCGGAACTGGAGACGGCGGTGCGCAAGAACCTGCCGCTCGTCGTCATCGTCGCGGTCGACCATGCCTGGGGCATCGAGGCGGCCTCCTATCGCGCCAATTTCGGCGTCGACACGGAAACGCCGGAGGCCCAGTGGAGCAATTCCGTCCGCCTCGACAAGACCGCCGAAAGCCTCGGCGCGCATGGCGAATATGTGGAGCGGGCGGAGGATATCGGCCCCGCCGTCCAGCGCGCCCTCGCCTCCGGCAAGGCGGCGCTGGTCCATGTCGCGGTGGACAAGGCCGCGAACAGCACCTTTGTCGGCCTGCCCGGCATGCTCGAATTCCGCACCTGGTATGGCGAGGAAGGCGACAATCTCGGCATCATCGGCGGCGCGCCCAAGGCGGCGGACGGCAAGGAGGGCGATGCGCCCATGGGCCAGGGCAGCGGCTACTGACATCCCCGGACGGCTCCCTCGCGTCCCGCGATTTCCCGTCGGGCGGCCTTGCCCGGCGGCCCGGAAATCGCGGAAAACGGGGAATGCCGGAGCGGGTTTCGCTGCCATCGAGGCAAGACCCGCTCCACGGAGGGCCTGTCAGGCCGCCGCCGGCGCCACATTGATGGGAATGCCGGTGTAGAGGACCATGCCGGTCAGCGCGTCGACATGCTCGACGCTGGTCAGCAGGTTGACGTTCGCCACCTCATGCCCGTGCGGGATGGAGGCGACGCCCGGCCGGATCGCCGCGTCCACATGGGCGGTCAGGACGATCTCGCCCCGGCTCGTCGCCACGCGCACCTGTCCGCCATGCTCTATGCCATGGGCGGCGGCATCTTCCGGGTTCAGGATGATGTCCGCCGGGCTGCCCAGGAAACTGAGCGAGGCATTGAGCTTGCGCCGCTGCCGCCGCGATATGTAGCGCAGCGGCGGGGGCGCATCCATCTCCGCCCGGTCGGCCGCCACCACCTCCTCCCAGAAGGCGAGGAGCGGCGGCGGCGCCAGCTTCCATCCGCCCATGCGCTCGACATGGGCGTCGACCCACGGCGCGGGGAATTCCAGCGGGCGGGTGACGACGCCCTTCTCCTTCACCTCCGCGAAATCGGCGCGCGCGCCCCGCATGATGGCCGCCAGCATCGCATCGTCCGCGCCCGGCGCCCGGTCGTCCTCCGGCACATGGTCCGGCACCGCCATGCCCAGCCGCTTCATGATCTGCGCGATCGCCCACCAGGCCGACCGCCGCTCGCCCCGCGGCGGCACCAGCGCCTCCGAATAGAGCATGGAGACGCTGGCCGAGAGCGTGTCCCACATCGAGATTTCCGGCCGCTCCACCTGGTCCTTGGTCGGCAGGACATGGGTGGAGAGCGCCGTCGTCTCATTGGCGATCACCTCGAAATCGACATTCACCTCCAGCGTCTCCAGCGCGGGGACGAGCCGGTTGGCGTCGGGAAAGCTGCGCACGATGCTGCCGCCCAGATTGATGAGCGCGCGGATATTCCCCGCCTCGATCTCGCCGGGCAGCGCGGCGCAGGGCCAGTCGCCGATAATGCCCGACACATCGGGCATGGTCGGCGGGCCAGGGGTGAAGGGATTGTCGATCACGGGCAGCGGGAAACTGTCGAATTGCAGGATGAAGCCGGGGTGGAACCACACCCCGCCGGGCCGGTTCATGCGCCCCGTCAGGATCATCAGCGCCCAGCCGAACCATTGGGTCAGGTTCGCGCTCCTGGACATGGAGACGCCCGTCCCCATCTCCACCGTCACCCCGCCATGGCGGCGTATGGCGGCGAGGAGGTCGTCCAGCTCCTCCTCCGTCACGCCCGCGATCCGCGCGGCCGTCGCCCGGTCGAACCCCGCGAGCAGGGCGCGCAGTTCGTCCAGCCCCTGCACCGGCTGCGCCGGGGCCATCGGCCCGCCCTCGATCACCTGCCCCGCCAGCCAGGCGAGGATCGCATAATCCTTGCCCGGATAGGGGGCGACATGGCGGCTGGAGAATTTCGCGGTTTCGGTGCGCAGCGGGTCGATGGTCCACACCTCGCCCCGCTTCGCCGTCGCCCTGATCGGGCCGGCCGGGTTGAACATGCCGGTATTATGGCCATGGCTGACCATCGGATTGACGCCGACATAGAGGAGCATGTCGACCCCCTCATAATCGGTCTTGCCGCTGGCGAGGCCCGGAAAGCCGCCGACCAGGCAGCAGACCAGCAGCTTGTTCGCGCCGTCTATGGTGATGGGGGAGAATTTGGGCGGGGCGCCGAACCCCTGGTACAGCGCCTCCGCCATGCGGTATCCGGCCGCATCCATGCCCAGGCCGCTGCCGAAATAGAAAGCCACCGCATTGGGGCCATGGGCGTCCACCACCGCCTTCAGCCGCGCGGCGAGATCGTCCAGGCACGCGTCCCAGCCCACCTCCGCCTGCCGCCCGTCCCGGCGCATCAGGGGGCGGGTGATCGCGTCGGGATGATGGTGCAGGCCGCCAATGGCCCGCCCCTTGGGACAGGTATAGCCCTTGCTCAGCGGATGGTCGAAATCGCCCTTGATCCGGCCGATCCGATCGCCCTCCTCCACCTCGATCACCACGCCGCACTGGTTCGTGCAGATCTTGCAATAGGTCCGCCGCGCAACGCTCGCCTCGCTGCCCATGACTCCATCCTCTCCGATGTGATCACTTGTACCACTAATCAATCATGGGAGAGGGCGGGGCGCAAGCCCCTTCATGCCGCTGCCGGAGTCAGGCCCCGCCTCCTTCGTCCCTATACGCATCCGGCAGGGCTTCCGGCGGCAGGGCCATCTGCAAATAAATGTCGAGGTGGCGCAGCTTGCCCGCTTCGTCGAATTCATAGACGGACACGGAATTGACCACGCTCCTGCGGCCGCCCGTGTCGCTGCGCTCCTCCAGTTCCAGCCAGACGACGCCATCCTTCTCCGTCACGCGCCTGAAGGAGCATTCCCAGTCCGATTCCCTGGCCCATTGGGTGAGGAAGGCGACATAATCCCGCCATCCCATCACCTCCAGGAAATTGCCGACCCGCTCGAACCGGTCGACCGCCACCATCTCCGCCAGCGGCGCCCAGCTTTCGACGGTGAAGCCCGGCCGCTTCGCCTCGTCCACCTTCTGTTTCATGACGAGGCTATATTCCAGCACGCGGCGCGCCAGCCCGTCATGGTCGCCGATCACATCGGCCACGCTCTTCATGACCTTCCCCACCATCATCCTCTCCTCTCATGGCTGGCGCCAGTCTGAGCCAGGGCGGCTGTCGCCACAAGTGACCATCTGGTTACATGAGACGCCGTGGCGGCCCCTTGCCGCATCCCGCCGCCGCCGCTAGCCATGGCGCATGGAGGAGATTGCCGAACCCCGGCGCCGCAACGCGGCAAGCACGCGCGCCCGGATACTGGCCGCCGCCTTCGACGCCTTTGCGGAGCAGGGCTATGCCAGGACGGGCATCCGCGAGATCGCGAAAGGCGCGGGCGTCGCCTCCTCCCTGCTCGTGCGCTATTTCGGGACCAAGGCCGCCCTGTTCGAGGAGGCGCTGACCCATGGCATCTACACCAACAGCCTGTTCACCCGCGACCGCCTCCATTTCGGGGAGCGCATGGCGGAGATGATGGTCGGCGAGGAGGATGTGAAGCTCACCTCCATGATGGTGCTGGCCATTGCCGATCCGGAATCGAAGGCCATTGCGCGCAAGGTCTCCCGGCGGCACGTCATCGATCCGCTGGCCGAATGGCTTGGCCCGCCCCATGCGGAGGCGCGCGCGCAGCAGATGGTGACGATCTTCACCGGCTTCGCGCTCCAGATGCGCCATCTGGCCGATACGCCCGTCGCGCCGGAATCGGTCCGCTGGCTCGCCCATGCCTTGCAGGAGATCGTCGACGCGCGATGACGGCATTGCGCCCCGATCGCATTTTCTTACGGCGAAATAACGAGTTGCTTACCAAGTCCTCGTATTGTGGAGGCGGGAAACAGGGAGAGGATCGGCATGTACAGTCTGCGCTGCGAGCCGGAGCGAAAGCTCATCGTCACGGAAATTCATGGTTTCCTCACTGTCGGGCAGGTCGAATCCTTTTCCGTCGAGGAACAGCAACTGGCCCGGTCCATGGGCTGTGCTTCGGGCGAATATCTGCTCATGGTCATCACGGAGGATGCGGTGATCCAGTCGCAGGAAGTGGTGGCGAAGTTCATGGAGATCGTGTCCGGTTCCGCGCTCAAGGCCCGGCGCGTCGCCGTGGTGCGCGGCGCCTCCCTTACCCGCATGCAGACCCAGCGCATCCTGTCCGGGCGGAAGGAGGCGGCGATCTTCGTCACGCGGGCGGAGGCGGAGGTCTGGCTGTTCGGGGAGCGGGCGGCGGCCGACGCGGCCTGAGTCGCGCGCTCCCGCCCCGTCCGTCCGGACCGGCGCTCAATGGGGCTGGAGCATGGCCAGCATGATCCGCGCCGACCGCAGCGCGCAGTCGAGCGACACGTCCATCTCCGCCTCGTCCGCCCTGCACCGGCCCAGGCGCGACAGCAGGCCCGGATCGGTCAGCAGGGCGCAGATCATATGCTCGTCGTCGGACGGCGCGGCGAGCGGGCATCCCGTGCAGATCGCGCGGTTCAGGCGGCTCTCGCACAGCCGCATCACGCTGTCGAAGACGGGGCCGAGCAGGTCGTGGCCCGTGGGCGCCAGCATGGCATGCAGCGCGGGCTGGATCGGCCGCCCCGAATCGCGCGCCTCGCGCCAGCACCGCGCGGCGGCGACGACCATCCCCTCGGCAAAAACACCCGAACCCCGCCCCGGCTGCGTGATGGAACTGTGGATCATGGGCATTCTCCCGATAGTCGATGGCGCTCCTCCTGCCTGACGCCTTCCCTATCCTATTTGCAAACGATTCTCAATTGCGTTTTACGGCATTGGCATCCCTCCCCATCGCTTGTCCTCCAGGGGGTAGGGAAGCCTGTGATCCTTGCCGCCGGTCAGCCCCGCGGCGACCCGCCCAGCGCCCTGACCAGCGCGACGCTGGTCCGCATGCGCTGCGTCTGCACGCCCAGCAGCGCCCGCTGCGCCGACAGCGCGTCCGTCTGCGCCGTCACCACCTCCAGATAGTCCGACGCGCCGTCCCGATAGCGGGTCAGCGCCAGGTCGCTCGTGCGCTGCGCGGCATCGGCGGCATAGCGCTGGTCGACCGACTGCGCGGCGAGCTGATGCATCGCCGCTATGCCGTCCTCCACCTCGCGG
>JASGGS010000156.1:0-9814 GCA_047602685.1 Sphingobium sp. | reverse complement strand
GTGCGGTCCATGCCGCCTCGCTCAGCCGGCCGGTGACGCCGAGCCCTTCGCCCAGGCGCACGATGCGGGAGAAGGCGTCGACGACCACGAAGCCCCCCTCTCCCTCCGGGCGCGCGATCAGCAGGCGGCAATTATTGGTGCCGAGGTCGATGGCCGCATAGTTGCTGCGGGGAAAGGGGGAATGGTCCCCAAATGACTTTCCGGGGGAACGCAAAACGCCATTTGGCGGCAATGCTGCCCTTTCCGGCGCTCCGCCCGATACGGCGTGCGCCGGGCGTGTCGAAACCTTACGCACCATGGCCAACTCTTCTTTTCTGTTCTTTGACCGGTCGCGTCTTGCGCGCCGGGACTTGACCACAGGCTATGAAATAGCGCGCGCCAAGGCAAGCCCCGTGGGCGGCGGCGGCGCATTCATATGCGGTCCATGGGCAAGACTGGACTTGACCGGGTTGATTCGTGGGACTAGATGCGCCGCTCACGCTTCATGCGCTGCCCGATCGTCTAATGGTAAGACTACGGACTCTGACTCCGTCAATCGAGGTTCGAATCCTCGTCGGGCATCCAATCCCAGCATCGAAATTTCGTTCGGGCGCCGCCCACGCGCAGATTCTTGCAAGCGAGTTCAAGGGCTTGCTTGCTGTCTTAACCTGCGTGAATCGCCGATGGCGCCGGCTGGGCTAGGGTTCGTGCGCTCTTGTGGTTGCGACCCCGCCGGAGCTGGTGAGCAATATCCTTCGGGGCATGGCTCTATGACCCGGCGGGCTTTGTCCTGCCGGGTCCTTTTTCCCGGCCTCGCGGTGTTCTCCCGCTAAATCCGCGCACAAAAAAAGGGCCGCCTCACATGGGGCGGCCCTACGAGTTTTAGGAGAGGATGCCTGAAAGGCACGTCCTTTGTGCGCTGCGTCATGATCTTTTGCAAGCGCGAAATACCTTGCTGCGATTGCGAAGGATGCAACCTTGGTTGCGCATAGGTTAAGACCGGCCGATTTCCTTCATTTCGGCATATTTCAGCTCCAGATAGCGGCCGTGCGCGGCCAGCCGGTCCAGGTCGCCACGGGCCAGATCGCTCGTCATCTCCCCGATCTCCTCCTCGATCAGGGTCAGACCGTCGACCAGTTGCCGGTCGGGCACCCGCCCGTTGCGCGCGGTCCGGCGCAGTTCCGGCGGGATGGAAAGATAGCCGCCGACCAGTTGCGGCAGATGCTCGGTCAGGAGCATGCGCACCTCGTTCGCGGCCGGTTCCTGCGGGTTCAGATTCCGCAATTGCGGTGCCAGATTCTCCAGCCGCGCGCCGATCCTGTCGAGGACCGGCATGACGGTCGCGGGCAAGGCGCGGCGCTGCGCATCCAGCCACCGCTCGGTCGCGGCGGGCAGGGTGGGGAGGTCGGTGCGGGCCAGTTCCGCCCTCGGCACGGGGCGCTCGCCGCTCAGCAGGACGGACCCGATGAGCGCGAGCAGGATCGCCAGCGCCGCGATCAGCAGGCCCTGTAGGCCGACAGGCGACAGGATCGCCCAGCCGAGCGTGACCACGATGATCGCGGTCACGCTGACCGCCGCATATTTCACCGTCCGCTTCACCCGGCGCGCGGCGGACCGGGCGCGCTTGTGCAACTGCCGCGCGCTCACGCGCTGCAACAGCTCCGCGCTGCGCTGTATCTGCCGGTCGACATCGCTTGGCATGGCAAGTCCATCAATCCACGGCATCGAGGAGCGTTCCCTGCGCCGCCCCGGCGCTCACGGCCGCCTGCGCTTGCCCCTCGGCACGGGCGATATAGCCCCTGGACTTTTCCACCTCGCTCGACAGGGTGGCGACCGTCGCCTTCATATTGTCCAATGCTTTCAGCTTGAACGTGTCGATGCTGTCCATCGTGTCGTAGATATTCTGGAAAGCGCGCTGCAGGGTCGCCAGCGGAATGGTGGAGGAAGCGGCCTGTTCGTGGATCGCCGCCGTCTGCGTCTTGAGCATCTCGCCGGTCGATTCGATCATGTTGGCGGTGGTCGTATTGAGCGCGCCGATCTGCTCCAGCACCAGCTTCTGGCCCATCAGCGCCTGCGCGACGGTGACGGCGGTGCGCAGCGCGGCGACCGTGGTGGTGGAGGCGCGGTCCACGCCCTTCACCAGCTCCACATTGTTCTTCTTCACCAGGTCCAGCGCGAGATAGCCCTGCACCGTCACCGCCATCTGCGTCAGCAGGTCCTGCGTGCGCTGGCGGACGTAGAAGAGGGCGCTCTCGCGGATCGCCCTGGCCTTGGCGGGGTCGGTGGCATCGAGGTCCAGCGCCTTCGCTTCCAGCCGCGCGTCCATGGTCCGGGCGATATGGATCATCTGCTCCAGCCGTCCCATGGTCGCCCACATATTCTGGCGCTCCACATCGATGGCGGCATTGTCCTTGATCAGCGTGTCCTTGCCGGAGGCGAGGCTGCCGAGGATCGCGTTGATGTGGCCCTGCGCGGATTTATATCCGTCGAAATAGCCGCGCATCCTGTTGCCGAAGGGGATGATGCCGAACAGCTTGCGCCGCGCGGTCAGGCGGTCGCGGCGGCCGGGGTCGAGGTCCTCCACTGTGCGGCGCAGCGCCGCCAGGTCCGCGCCCACGCTGTTGTCCGCGTCCATGGCGCGCACCGGCCGGTCGAGGAAACGGTTGCTGTGTCCCGCCGCGTCCGCGATCTCCTTGCGGCCCATATGGGTGATCTGGTCGACCTTGGCGCCGAATTCCGGGCTGTTGGAATCGAGCGCGGACAGTTCGGCGACAAAGGCGTCGACCTTTTCCTCCAGCCTCGATTTCTTCTCGTCGTCAATGGGCACGAGGCCCGCCGCCTTTTCCATCGCGACCGGCGCCACCGGCTCCGGCGGAGTGAGGGTCAGCGGGTCGGCGGTCGTCGTCCGGTCTTGGGTGGCCATGCGCATCTCCTGTCGCGCTGTAATATGGCGGCAATACAGTCTGATTTCAATACGTCTCCAGAACGGGCCGATGCCTGCATTCGATCCATTGCATTCCCCCGCAAAGCCCTTAGCCTTCGGGACGGGGGGAGCGATGTCCGTGGTTTGGGGGGAGTGCCATGGAAAAATATGATCTCGTCGTGATCGGCAGCGGCCCGGCCGGGCGCCGCGCGGCGGTGCAGGCGGCGAAGCTGGGCAAGTCCGTGCTGGTGGTGGAGGGACGGCGCCGCGTGGGCGGCGTGTCGGTGCATACCGGCACCATCCCGTCAAAGACCCTGCGCGAGACCGCGCTGAACCTGTCGGGCTGGCGGGAACGCGGCTTCTACGGCCGGTCCTACCGGGTGAAGAAGGATATCAGCAGCGACGATCTCGGCATGCGCCTGACCAAGACGCTGGAATATGAGGTGGACGTGCTGGAGCATCAGTTCCAGCGCAACGGCGTCGATACCCTGTCGGGTTTCGCGCGCTTCATCGATCCGCATCATGTCGCCGTCACCGCGCCGGACAGCAGCGAGATGGCGGTGGAGGGGGAGCGCTTCCTGATCGCGGTCGGCACCACGCCCTTCCGCCCCGCCGACATCGATTTCGGCGATGCGGACATCATGGACAGCGACGAGGTGGTGGACGTGCCGCGCCTGCCGCGCAGCCTGACCGTGGTGGGGGCGGGCGTGATCGGCATCGAATATGCGACCATCTTCTCCGCGCTCGACGTCGCGGTGACGGTGATCGAGCCGCGCACGGCCTTCCTCGATTTCATCGACCGGGAGATCATGGACGAGTTCGTCCACCAGCTTCGCGACCGGGGCGTGTCCTTCCGTCTCGGCTCGCCCGTGACGAGCGTGGTGAAGGAGGTGAGCGGGCGCGTCTGCACCACCACGGCGGACGGCCGCTCCGTGCGCACGGACATGCTGCTCTATTGCGCGGGCCGCATGGGCGCGACCGCGACGCTGGGTCTGGAGGCATGCGGGCTGGAAGCGGACGGGCGCGGGCGCCTGACGGTCGATCCCCGGACCTTCCAGACCGCCGTCCCCCATATCTATGCGGCGGGCGACGTGATCGGCTTTCCCAGCCTCGCCTCCACATCCATGGAGCAGGGGCGCATCGCCGCCTGCCACGCCTTCAATCTGCCGGTCCCGCCCGCGCCCGCCTATTTCCCCTATGGCATCTATGCCGTGCCGGAAATCTCCACCGTGGGGATGAGCGAGCAGGAGGTGCATGACCGGGGCATCAATTATGAATGCGGCATAGCCCGTTTCCGGGAGACGTCGCGCGGCCACATCATGGGCCTCGACCATGGCATGCTGAAGATGATCTTCTCGCTCAAGACCCGGCGCCTCCTCGGCGTTCACATCATCGGGGAGGGGGCGACGGAACTGGTCCATATCGGTCAGGCCGTGCTGAACCTCAAAGGCACGATCGATTATTTCATCGAGAATACCTTCAACTATCCGACCCTGGCGGAAGCATATAAGGTGGCCGCGCTCGACGCCTGGAACCGCATGCCGCGCGCGCCATGACGCGGGCAGGCTGGGGGCGCCGCCCGCCGGGTACGGGCTATCGCGACGGCGGGCGGGGTATGAAGCCGGAGACCCAGCCGCTCTCGCAATAGCGCGGATCGTCCGACCAGACCGGATTGTCGCGATCGACCGGGGAGCAGGCGGGCGACCTGTCGGAGAGGTCGGCCGTCCACGGGCGCGGCCAGACCGCCAGCGGATGGTCATGGTCGCGCCGCCAGGCCGCCACCTCGTCCGGCCAGGAGGGGCCGTCGCGAAAGGCGGCCAGCGGGTTCGTGTACTGGACCGCCCCGACGATCAGCATGACGGCGCAGAGCGCGGCATGGGCACGCCGTCCCGATGCCCGGGGATCGGCCGCCATCGCGATGAGGGCATGGGCGATCAGGACCATGGGCAGGAAATTATAGCGTTCTCCGGCATGGACGTTGAACAGCGCCGTCTTGTCCAGGGTGACCACGCCGAAGGTGAAGGTCGCCATGGCGATCGCCAGGCCGGAGAGCAGCAGCCAGATCGCGCCGTTCCTTTGGCGCGCCGCCCTGCGGAGGAGCGTGCCGAAGGCCAGGACGGCGACGATCGCCGCGGGCCACCAGTCGATGCTGCCGGGGCTTCTCAGGGCGCGGATGATGGCATTGCCCACATCATTGGCGATGCCGGCTCCGGCAAGAGGGAGCGCGATGAGCCGGACGGATAGGGTCGCCGCGACCGCCGCCGGGTCCGGGAAAAGGCCCCGCATCGGGCTGGAGCCGTAGAACAGCCCCATCTGGATCGCCGCTCCGGCCGCCAGCGGCGCCATCTGCGCCAGCCTTCGGACATCCCGGTCGACCAGCGCGCGCAGCAGGAAGAGGGGGAGGACGATGATCGCGCCCGGTCCGCACAGCGGGGCCAGGAACAGGATCAGGCCATGGCCGATCCTCGCGATCCGGCGCCGGGGCGGGTCGAGCGCCAGGATCAGCGCGACGCACAGCGCCAGGTGGAACTGGATGTGGAGGACGTTGAAGAACAGTTCCTCGGTGGCGGGGGCGATCGCGATGACGAGCAGGGCCGCGATCACCGCCAGGCGGCTGGAAAGCCATGGCGCGCGGCCGGTCAGGATCAGCACGGCCGGTTGCACCTGGACGAACAGGGCCGCGATCATGGTGAGATAGGGCGCGCGCTCCAACGGCAATATGCCGTTCTTCGCCAGCATCGCGACGAACATCGTCGTGCCGTTGGCGGCCAGGTTCAGATAGCCGCCAAAGGGACGCAGCAGGGCGTCGAGCGCGGGCCGGTGCCAGGCATAGGCGAGGAAGACCGTCGCTTCCTCATCGAGGAAGCGGCCATGAATCCAGGCGTGTGGCAGGC
Organism: Sphingobium sp.; assembly: GCA_047602685.1. Lineage (GTDB taxonomy): Bacteria > Pseudomonadota > Alphaproteobacteria > Sphingomonadales > Sphingomonadaceae > Sphingobium. The sequence goes on along the minus strand of JASGGS010000156.1, from coordinate 4,018 downwards.
GGAACATGACCAGCAGCGTGAAGGCGGCCAGCAGCAGCCCCCTCTCGCGGCGACTGAAGATCAGGGCCGCGCCGGGACGGTCATCCTTGCCGTGCCTTGCCGGTGCAGGCCGGAAATAGCCCGCCAGGCGCATCAGCATGGGGCGGTTCGATGGAGCGCGGTCGTCATGGTGCAGGCGATCTACGGTCGATATTCGGCCATGACCAGACCAATTCCGTCCGGCCATGGCGCAATGGCCGCCGGGCGCGCGGTTCATCCTGGATAAGGGAGGGCGGCCGCATATGGGATGCGGGCCACCCGTCCCCGACATTCCCCCGCCGCGCCACCATTGCGCCGCCGCCCGCTTTCCGCTAAGGGCGCGCCCGAGCGCATGCTGTGGCATCCGGCCTGGCGGGCTCCCCCAACAAGGTATCGAGAGACCTCATGAGCCTCCGCAACGTGGCCATCATCGCGCACGTCGATCATGGCAAGACGACCCTGGTCGACCAGCTTTTCCGCCAGTCCGGCACTTTCCGCGACAATCAGCGCGTCGAGGAGCGCGCGATGGACTCCAACGATCTGGAGAAGGAGCGCGGCATCACCATCCTCGCCAAGCCCACTTCGGTCGAATGGACGCCGGACGGGGCGGCGGAATCCGTCCGCATCAACATTGTCGACACGCCCGGCCACGCCGATTTCGGCGGCGAGGTGGAGCGCATCCTCTCCATGGTCGACGGCGTGATCCTGCTGGTCGATTCGTCCGAAGGCGCGATGCCGCAGACCAAGTTCGTGACCGGCAAGGCGCTGGCCCTCGGCCTGCGCCCCATCGTCGTCGTCAACAAGGTGGACCGCCCCGACCAGCGCATCCAGGAAGTGCTGGACGAGGTGTTCGACCTGTTCGTCTCGCTGGAGGCGACCGACGAGCAGCTCGACTTCCCCGTCCTCTATGCCTCCGGCCGCAACGGCTATGCCAGCGAGGATCCGGATCGGCGCGAGGGCACGCTGACCCCGCTGTTCCAGAAGATCGTGGACCATGTGCCGCCGCCGTCGGTGGACGTGGACGCGCCCTTCACCTTCCTCGCCACGCTGCTCGACCGCGACAATTTCCTCGGCCGCGTGCTGACGGGCCGCGTCACCTCCGGCACGATCAGGATCAACCAGCCGATCCATGCGCTCGACGCGGACGGCAAGGTGATCGAGACGGGCCGCGCGTCCAAGATCATGTCCTTCCGGGGCCTGGAGCGCGTGCCGGTGGAGGAGGCGAAGGCGGGCGACATCATCAGCCTCGCCGGTCTCACCACCGCGACCGTCGCCAACACCGTGGCCGACACCTCCGTCAGCGAGCCGATCAAGGCGCAGCCCATCGATCCGCCGACGCTCTCCATGCGCTTCGCGGTCAATGACTCGCCCATGGCGGGCCGCGAGGGCGACAAGGTGACCAGCCGCATGATCCGCGACCGCCTCTTCCGCGAAGCGGAATCCAATGTCGCCATCAAGGTGACGGAGAGCGCGGACAAGGACAGTTTCGAGGTTGCCGGTCGCGGCGAGCTTCAGCTCGGCGTCCTGATCGAGACCATGCGCCGCGAGGGCTTCGAACTGGGCATCAGTCGCCCGCGCGTGCTGTTCCGCGAGGGCGAGAGCGGCCGCGAGGAGCCTTATGAGACCGTCGTCATCGACGTGGACGACGAGCATTCCGGCACGGTCGTGGAGAAGATGGCGCTGCGCAAGGGCGAGATGCTGGACATGCGCCCCTCCGGCGGCGGCAAGACCCGCATCACCTTCTCCGCCCCCTCGCGCGGCCTCATCGGCTATCATGGCGAATTCCTGTCCGACACGCGCGGCACGGGCATCATGAACCGGCTGTTCGAGAAATATGGCCCCTATAAGGGTCCGATCGCGGGCCGCGCCAACGGCGTCCTCATCTCCAACGGCACCGGCGAAGCCGTCGCCTATGCGCTCAACGCGCTGGAGGATCGCGGCATCCTCTTCGTGTCCCCGCAGGAGAAGATCTATGAGGGCATGATCATCGGCGAGAATGCGAAGCCGGACGACCTTGAGGTCAACCCGATGAAGTCCAAGCAGCTCACCAATTTCCGGTCGAGCGGCAAGGACGACGCGATCCGCCTGACGCCGCCGCGCATCATGACGCTGGAACAGGCCATCGCCTATATCGACGATGACGAGATGGTGGAGGTGACGCCGCAGTCGGTGCGCATCCGCAAGCGTCATCTCGACCCGCATGAGCGCAAGAAGGCGAAGCGGACCGCAGAGGTCGCATAACGCCTTTCATGGGTTTCTGGGGGCCGCGCGGACATGTTCGCGCGGCCCTTTCCGTGCGGGCGCATGTTCGATGAGGCGGATCGCCGCCATGCTGCTATTCAGGCGGACGGTTCGGACAGGGAGGATGACGGGCATGGCCGCGACGGTGGATTTCTGGTTCGATTTCGCCTCGACCTATTCCTTCCTCTCCGCCCTGCGCATCGAGGGGGAGGCGGCCCGGCGCGGCGTGACGGTGAACTGGCGGCCTTTCCTGCTGGGGCCGATCTTCGCGGCGCAGGGCTGGAATGATTCGCCGTTCAACCTCTATCCGGCCAAGGGGCGCTATATGTGGCGCGATCTGGAAAGGCGGGCCGCGCGCTTCGGCATCGCCTTCCGCCGGCCCGACCCGGACGGTCCCGGCTTCCCGCAGGCCAGCCTGCTGGCCGCGCGCGCGGCGATCGTCGCGCTGGACCAGGGGCAGGGGCCTGCCTTCTGCAAGGCCGTCTTCACCGCGGAATTTGCCGGCGGCCGCGATATCGCCGACAGGGAGGTGATCGCCCATATCGGTGAAACGCTCGGTCTGCGCGACGTGCTGACGGGCGCGTCCTCGCCGGACTGCAAGGCGCGGCTGCGCGCCAATGTGGAGGAGGCGGTTGCCACCGGCCTCTTCGGTGCGCCCGCCTTCGTCGTGAAAGGCGAGCTTTTCTGGGGCGACGACCGGCTGGAGGATGCGCTTGACTGGGCCGCCGGATAAATTTCGCGGGGCCGCGAAGGGTTTTGCCGCTTAACCCGTTATTAACCGCACATTCGCGCTCCGTTCAGCGCGCCCGGATCATTCTCTCCCCAGGTCGCGGCGATGGTCGGAAGGCTTGTCCAGCCATCGCCGCAGCAAAGCTGTTGGAGGATGGAGACATGAAACTTCGTGGAAAGCTGATCGCCATCGGCCTGGCCTTCGCCGCCGCGACGGGCGCCGCCGTCACGGCCGCTCCGGCCGAGGCGCGCACGCAGGTCTATCTCGGCGTGGGTGTCGGCGGTCCGGTCTATCAGCCCGTCGGCTGGCGCGGCGACCCCTATTGGCGTGGCGGCTACCGGGATTGGGACCGTCGCGGCGGATGGGATCGCCGGGGCTGGCGTGATGATCGCTGGCGGGGCGGTCCGGGCTGGCGCGGCGGATATCGCGAGCGCTGCTGGACCGAGTGGCGCGGCGGGCGCTGGGGTCGCCCGGTCCGTATCTGTCGCTGAGCAAGGGAGAGGGCGGTTTCCGGGCCGCCCTTTCCGCCTGTCCGTCAGAAGCGATAGCTGAACGTGCCGCCAATGGGCTGGAAGCTCGCCCGCAGGCCCACCGCCTTGAAGGGCTTCGGGTCTTCGCCGTCATAGCCGCATTCGCGGCACATGCGCCATTGCGAAGGGGAGGCCAGCGTCCCGGTCGCGGATGCAAGATCGACGGGGCCGCTGCGGTCCTTCCCGCGCTGCGCGAAACGGCCGCCGCTTGCCGGATAGTCCTTCGGCACGCCCCGCTTGGCGAAATTGCTCCGCGCGCTTGCCTGGTCGGCCATGCACGGCGCGGCCTGGAGCGCGACAACCGTTCCGACGGTCAGGCCGATGACCCTGTGCATGGTCTGGAGGCTGGGTCGGGGCATCGCGGTTGATATCCTCGCTTTTGCATGGACTGTGCGGTGCTGATCCAACCATGCGGCTTTCAGGAAGTTCCGCGCCGCCCCGTCAACGGCGCGGCAGCCATGCGCCCGAAGATCGGGCAAGATGAAGGCGGCCGTGTCGC
>JASGGS010000155.1:0-9867 GCA_047602685.1 Sphingobium sp. | reverse complement strand
TGGCAATAGGTGCAGCCCGGTATGTTGGCGGGGTCCATCGGATGCGGATGCACCTCCGTATTGCCGAGCGCCTGGGCGATGGCCTCCGCCGCGATCACGCCTTCATGGCTGGCCTTGTGCGCGAGCCATGGCGGCGCGGTGACGTCGCCGATGGCCCACACACCCTCCACATTGGTGCGGCCATAGCCGTCCACCTTGATATGATAGCGCTTGTCGGGTTCCACGCCGACATCCTCAAGGCCGATATTCTCGACATTGGGAACGATGCCGACGGCGACGATGACATGGCTGAATTCCTCGGTCGTGACCTTGCCGTCCTTGGCCTTGATCTCCGCCGTCACCTTGGCATCGTCCGACGCGATCGACTGGATGTTGGCGGACACGCGGATGTCGAAGCCCTGCTTGGTCAGCGCCTTCTGCATGAAGGCGGACACATCGGCATCCTCGACAGGCAGGATGCGGTCCATCATCTCGACGACCGTCACCTTGACGCCCAGATCGTTGTAGAAGCTCGCAAATTCAATGCCGATGGCGCCGGAGCCGACAACCAGCAGCTTGCTCGGCAGCTCCGTGGGCGTCATCGCATGGCGATAGGTCCAGATACGCTTGCCGTCCGACTTGGCCTTGGGCAGCTCGCGGGCGCGGGCGCCGGTCGCGATGATGATGTGCTTGGCCGATATCTCCTCGGTCTTGCCCTCATGGGCGACCGACAGCTTGCCCCCGCCCAGCAGCTTGCCCGAGCCGGTGTGGACGGCGATCCTGTTCTTCTTCATCAGATGCGTCACGCCCTTGTTGAGCTGCGACGCGACCCCGCGCGAGCGCTTCACCACCGCCTCGATATCGGCGCTGATCTTCTCGGCGGCCAGGCCATAATCCTTGGCATGGTTCATATAATGGTAGATTTCCGCCGAACGCAGCAGCGCCTTGGTCGGGATGCAACCCCAGTTCAGGCAGATGCCGCCCAGCAGCTCCCGCTCCACGATGGCGACCTTCAGGCCAAGCTGCGCGCCGCGGATCGCCGCGACATAGCCGCCGGGGCCGGAGCCGAGGACGATGAGATCATAGGACGACATGGCTATCCTTCCTGCCTGTGGGCATCAATGGGTCGGGGGCGGTTGTTATCGTCAACCGCGACAAAGGTGAAACGGCCAGTGGCGGCCACTTGCGTAAAATCGCCGTCGCGGTCGCGCCTTTCGGCCTCCGCGACAAAAGTCATGGACGAACGGCCGGACTTTTCGAGGGCGACATAGACGGACAGCTCGTCCCCGCAGAGCATCCCGGCGGGAAAGCGCAATTCGTCCGCCGCGACGAGGATCGCCCGCCCCTTTGCCACGCGCGATGCCTGCGACGCCGCGCCCAGCGCCATCTGGCTGACGATCCACCCGCCGAACGCGCCCCCATAGGGGTTCATGTCGGCGGGCATGACGGTGACGCGGATGGACGGTATGCGCTCGCTCACGGGATCGGTCGTCAGGCGATCAGGCCCAGCGGCTTTTCGACCAGTTCGGTCAGGACCGCCATCAGGCGCGCGCCGTCCGCCCCGTCAATGGCGCGATGGTCGAAGCTGCCGGTGGCCGACATGACCGTGGCGGCGGCGATGCTGTCGTCGGGCAGGACCCAGGGACGGCGCTCGCCCGCGCCCACCGCCAGGATCATCGCCTGCGGCGGGTTGATCACGGCGTCGAACTCGCTGATGCCCATCATGCCCATATTGGAGAGCGAGGCGGTGCCGCCCTGATATTCATTGGGCTGGAGCTTGCCGTTCTTGGCCTTGTCGGCCAGCACCTTCATCTCGGCGGAGATGGCCGCGACGCTCTTGGCATCGGCATTGGTGACGATGGGGGTGATGAGGCCGCCGGGGATGGAGACGGCGACGGAGATGTCCGCGCGGCTGAACTTCAGCATGTCGTCGCCCCGGAACTGCACATTGCATTCCGGCACCTGCACCAGCGCGATGCCCAGCGCCTTGATGAGCAGGTCGTTGACCGAAACCTTCACGCCCCGGCTCGCCAGCGCGTCGTTCAGTTCCGCGCGCAGCTTGAGCAGGGCGTCGAGGCGGATGTGGCGGGTCAGGTAGATGTGCGGGACGGTCTGCTTGCTCTCCGTCAGGCGGCGCGCGATCGTCTTGCGCATGCCCGACAGCTTCACCAGCTCGTGCGGCGTCGGATAGTCGGTCGGCGAGGCGGCGGAGGGCGCGGCTGCCGGTGCCTGCGCCGCGGGAGCCGCCGCCTTCGGGGCGGACGCGGCCGGCGCGGCGGAGACGACGCCCCTGGCCGCGCCCGCCAGATCGGCCTTCACGACACGGCCACCGGGGCCGCTGCCCTTCACCGCCGACAGGTCGATGCCGTCATTGGCGGCGATGCGGCGGGCGAGCGGGCTGGCCTTTATGCGACCGTCGCCGCCGGACGATGCGGGCTCCGGCTTTGCCGCTGCTGTTGCTGCCACCTTTTCTTCCTCCTTGCTGGATTTTTCGACGTCGGCGGGGGGGCTGGCCTCTTCCGCCTTCGGCGCGGGCCTGGTTTCTTCCGGGGCGGGTTCGGCGCCCGCCTTCGGCTCCTTGCCGGCGGGCGGGGGCGGCGCGGCGTCGCCCGCCTCCTCATCCTCGGCAAGGATGGTGGCGATCACGGTGCCGACCTTCACATTCTCCGTCCCCTCGGCGACGAGGATCTTGCCGACCGTGCCCTCGTCCACCGCCTCGAACTCCATCGTCGCCTTGTCCGTCTCGATCTCCGCGAGGAGATCGCCGGAGGTGACGACATCACCCTCCTTCACGAGCCATTTCGCAAGCGTTCCCTCCTCCATCGTCGGGGAAAGGGCAGGCATCTTGATGTCGATCGCCATGGCGCGGGGACTTCCTCAAAAGGGCAAAGGGGTGGTCGGGCGCACCTTGCCGCTTTGGCCCTTCGGGTCAAGGGGGCTGAGGCCCCTTCGGGCATCATTCCGACCGGGGAGCGGCGGTTCGCCCCCTCCGCTTGCGCGCGGCACGTTTCTGACGCATTTTGGCGACCCTTCGGAAATATTGGGGCGATGGGGGTCCCGCGATGCGGACATATCTGGTGGTCATAGACGAGACCCGCGAGTCAGAGACCGCCCTTCTCTTCGCTTCGCGCCGCGCCGCCAAGACGGGCGGGGGCGTTCACATCCTCTCCTTCGCGGAACAGCCCGAATTCTCGCAATGGGGCGGCGTACAGGCGACCATGGAGGCGGAAGCGCGCGACAGGGCCGAAGCGCTGGTCATGGCCGCCGCCGGGCGGATCATGGGGGAATCCGGCATCCGGCCAAAGATCACCGTCCAACTGGGAGACCCCATACAGGCGGTGCGCAGGACGCTGGAGGAGGAGCCGGACATCGCCGCGCTGGTGCTGGGCGCGGCGGCCAAGGGCAATCCGGGCATCCTCGTCACCCATTTCGCGGGCATGGACTCGGGCACGCTTCCCTGCCCGGTGATGGTCATACCGGGTTCGCTCGACCGCGAGGCGATCGAAAGACTGAGTTGAGCGACCGCGCGTCAGGGGAAATCGCCTGACGGCTCGGAAACCGCGGAAAACAGGGAATGTCTGAGCGGGCGTCGCTTCAATCGAAGCAAATCCCGCTCCGGACGGCGCGCCCCGTCCCGGTCTCCGGCGGGCGCGCGGACCGATATCCCTCCACCTCCGCCAGTTCCTGCCGCACCGCATCCGCTTCCCGGAAGAAGGCGTGCCGCGCATCCGCCGCGAAGGGATTGCGATGCTCGATGGCGCGCCCCACGCCCGCCGCGTCGTGCCGCACCATGTCGACGGCCTGGCGGACCAGATCGAAACTGCGCGTGGTCACCCGCTCCGGCAACGGACCCATGCGCAGCATGATGCGGGCGAGCAAATGGGTCAGCCCCTGGGTCAACGCCGCTTCCCGGTCATGCTCCTCCGGCGTGGTGAAGAGGATCGACAGCCCGAATGCCTTGCGCAGGAAGGCGGCCCCGCGCCATATCATGCGCCCGCGCAGGGGACATATGACCATCTTCAGCCCTGCCGTGCCGCCCGCTATGCTTTGCGGCCCGAACAGCGGATGGGTGGCGGCGATTTCGACATGATCGGGCAGTTCCGACAGCAGGATCGCGGCAGGCTCCACCTTCACCGACCCGATGTCCATCACCAGGGCACCGGGCCGCAGCAGCGGTGCCATGGAGCGGCAGGCGGCAAGCATATCCCCCACCGGCACGGCCAGGATCACGATGTCGCAGGCGCAGACCGTCGTCAGATCGGTCATGGTCACGCCCTCCACGCCGCCGCCCTCGACGGCACGGCCGTCCGTCGCGAAAATGGCGGCATGGGGACGCAGCCGATCCGCCATCAGCCGCCCGAAGGCGCCGAAGCCGACAATGCCGAGCGAAACTATCCCGGAAGGGCGGCGAAAGGAATTCATGGCAGGACTGTTCACGACATGAGCCTCGGATAGAGGCTGCCTGACCTGTGATCGCATCTTGTGGGGGCAACCGCTGGTCATGCAGCGGTTGACGGACGACAAGGGACCCACCGCTCCTCAGCGGCGGTAATAGTTCCGGGGAAGGAGGGCCGAACCTGTCATGCCCCTTTCCTTAGGCGCGCGCGGATTGCGCGTCAATGCGCCGCGACGCGCAGGCGCAGCCCGTCCAGCCGGTCGGAGAGCCATATCTGGCAGCCGAGGCGGCTCTCCGGCCGCGGATCGGCAGTCAGCCCGATCATCTCCCGCTCCTCCTCCGACGAGGGCGGGCCGACCGCCTCCCGCCATTCCGGCTCCACATGGACATGGCATGTCGCGCAGGCCATGAAGCCGCCGCAGTCGCCGGCAATGCCCGGCACGCCTGCCCGCCGCGCCGTCTCCATCACGGAATCGCGGCCGGAGGGCGAGACGGCCTCCACCATCTCGCCGCCCGGCAACAGGAACTCGACCCTGACCGCCAAGCGCGCGCGATCAGCCGATAACGGATTTCACGGCGGCCACGACATCCTCCGGCTGGACGAGATAGACATCCTCCAGCGGCTTGGTGAAGGGGACGGCCGAATAGGGCGCGCCAAGGCGGCGAACGGGTGCCTTCAGCACGCCGAACAGCTCCTCCTGTATGGTCGCGGCAATCTCCGCGCCGGGGCCGAAGCTGCGGACCGCCTCATGGACCACCACCGCCCGGCCCGTCTTGCGCACGGAGGCCAGCACCGCTTCCCTGTCCCAGGGGGATATGGTGCGCAGGTCGATCAGCTCGGCGGAAATGCCCTCCTCCGCCAGCTTTGCGGCGGCCGCCTGGCAGGTCAGCACCATGGAGCTGTAGGAGATGAGCGTGACGTCCGTCCCCTCCCGGTCGACGCGCGCCTTGCCGAGCGGAATCGGCCCCTGATCCACCGGCACCTGGCCGGGCGCGAACAGGGTCTTGCCCGTCTCGATGATGATGCACGGATCGGGATCGTCGATGCAGGACAGCAGCAGGCCCTTGTAATCCGCCGGGTTGGACGGGCAGACGACCTTTATGCCCGCCGTGTGGCAGAACCACGCCTCCAGATGGTCGGCATGCTGCCCCGCCGTCTGGAAACCCGCGCCGGTCAGCGTGCGGATGGTGATCGGCACAGCGCTCTGCCCGCCGGACATGAAGCGCAATTTCGCCGCATGGTTCACGATCATGTCCATGGCGACGGTCGTGAAGTTCATCAGCATGATCTCGGCCACGGGCTTGTACCCGCCCAGCGCCGCGCCGATCGCCGCGCCGATGATCGCCTGCTCGGCGATGGGCGTCGACTTCACCCGCTCGTCGCCGAATTTGGTGGAAAGGCCGCGCGTCGTGCCCATGACGCCGCCCCCTTCCCGATCGGCCACATCCTCGCCGAAAACGAGCACCTTGTCGTCCTTCTCCATCGCCTCGAACAGGGCGGAGGAGATGGCCTGCTGGCCGGTCATCTTCACGGTTTCCGCCGGGGCGGCGGTCGCGGTTGCGGTGTCGGTGCTCATGCGGGGATCTCCGTGGCGAAAACGTCGCGGCGAATTTCCTCCGCCGGGGGGAAAGGCGAGGCAAGGCCGAATTCGATGGCGTCCTCCACCTCGGCCTCTATCTCCTTCTGCATCGCGGCAAGCTGTTCCTCGGTCGCATGCCCCTTCTCGATGAGATGCGCGCGGAAGGCGGGCAGCGGGTCCTTTTTGATGGCGGCCGCTTTCTCCTCCTTGGTCATATACTTGTCGTCGTCGCCGAAGACATGGCCCATGAAGCGGAAGGTCTTGCATTCGAGGAGCGTCGGCCCTTCCCCCTCCCGCGCGCGGCGGATCGCCTCATGGGCGGCGGCGTACATGGCATAGGGATCGTTGCCGTCCACCGTCTCGCCCGCAATCCCGTACCCTTGGGCGCGGCTGGCGATGAACGCGCAGCCCGTGCCGTTCTCATAGCGGGTATGCTCGGCAAAGCCGTTATTCTGGCAGACGAAGATCACCGGCAGCTTCCAGACGGAGGCAAGGTTCAGCGCCTCGTGAAACGCCCCGATATTGGAGGCGCCATCCCCGAAATAGGCGATGGAAACGCGCTTCGACCCGTCCAGCCGCGCCGCCCAGGCCAGGCCATTGGCGATGGGCATGGAGGAGCCGACGACGCCCGTCGTCACCATGATGCCCAGTTCCGGATAGGTGAGGTGCATCGGGCCGCCCTTGCCCTTGCAGGTGCCGTCGACGCGGCCCGCAATCTCCGCCCAGAGCGGACGCAGCGGCATGTCCTTGGCCACCATGTCGTGGATGCCGCGATAGATGGTGCAGATCGTGTCGTCCGTGTTGAGCTGCGCGGAAATGGCGGAGGGAATGACCTCCTGCCCGCGCGCCGAATAATAGGGCATGCGCAGGCGCCCCAGCTTGATCATGCGTCGGGTCGCATCGTCGTTGCGCTCGATGCGGATCATGCGCCGGTAGATATCGACCAGCGTGTCCGGCGACGGTTGGGGGATATTGGGGTGGTTGGTCATGATGTCCTCTTCCTTCCCCCTCCCCTCAAGCGGAGGGGGATAATCCTGCTTACATCGGCACCGGCACGCCCCGGCCCATATATTCGGCCAGGACGCGGTGGAAATTGGTGATCGCCCGCTCCTCCTCCGGGCTGGGGCGCATGCCGGTGAAGCCGCGCGACTTCATGCCCTGCTGCACCGCCCCCATGTTGGAGAAGTCCTGGCACAGCACCTTGCGCCAGCTCGCCTCGTCAATATCGGGCTTGTAGAGATTTTCGGGCTTCGGCTCCTGCCCCTCCGGAAACCGTTCGAGCGTGTAGACCTCGAAGATGCAGCTGTCCGGATCGAGCCCATGCGGCCGCGCGCGGTAGCAGAGGGCGAAGGTCGGGCCTTGCAGGATCACCGTATTGGGGAAGATGTGCCAGTCATTGCCCGCCGCGGCGATATGGGCGGGATCGATCCGCGGCCAGATGACGCCGCGCTTCGCATCCTCCTCGATGGTGCGCATGACGAGATGCATCTGCACCTGCTGGGCGGGCGTGCCCTCCGGCAGCTCGACCTCCAGCCGGTTGGCGATGTCCACCATCGTCTGGGTGGTGGTGGCGTTCACCTCTTCCCAGATCTGGTTGAGGGAATGCTTCAGCCCCTCGCGCATGTCCGACGCGCCCGACGCGCCGGAACTGGCCCCGCCCACGCCCTCGCGCGCGGCGGAACCGAAGCAGCCATGAATGCCCTTCGCCTCGCTCCACGTCGCCTTGGCGCTGTATTTGGTCAATTGGGGATGGGTGCCGACGACATGATAGCCCTCGTTGAACGCCTCTATCGCCACCTTCCAGTTGCAGGGGAAATAGAGCCACTGGCGCCAGCGATAGCGCATCCGTTCCAGTTCGAACGGGTCGAGCATGGTCGCGGCGGGTTCCAGATAGTCGCGCAACGGCCCCGCATCCGGGTCCATGTTGACGAAGACCCAGCCGCCCCATGTATCGACCCGCACCTGCTTGAGGGCGATGTCCGCCTTGCAGAGCTTGCCTTCCCACGCCTCCTCCCGGACGATCTCGACATTATTGCCCTCCAGGTCCCACTTCCAGCCGTGGAACTTGCAGGCGAAACGCTTGGCATGGCCATTGCCCTCGGTCAGCTTTCGCCCGCGATGCTGGCAGCTATTATAATAGGCGGCGATGCGGTCCGGCGCGACGCGGGTGACGATGATGGATTCGTCGATGATCTCATAGGTCACATAGTCGCCGACCTTTTCGAGTTCCTCCTCGCGGCAGGCGACCTGCCAGACCTTGGGCCAGAGCCTGTCCGCCTCCTCCCGCGCATAGGCGGGCGAGATATAGGCCTCGTTGCCGATGACGACCGGGCGTTCCGCCAGGGCACGGGTCGTCTCTGTCATCGCGGTCATGGCGCGCGTCCTTCTCCTCTGTTGCCGGTCCCACCGGCGCGCTGACGGGATTGTTCCCGCTCTATGGCGCGTGGCGCGGCGGCTGGGAAAGGCCGCGCCGGGCGAATGCCCGTTCAGGGATAGTCGCAGCGCCACCTGAGGCAAGCGGCGCCGCGCCCATGCCGCGAAGCGGCCGCCCGGTTCGTTCGGCGGATGCCGGTTCAGGCCGCCCGGTTGTCCAGATTGGCGGCATGCTTCGCGGCGACATAGCCGAATGTCATGGACGGCCCGACGCTGGCCCCCGCGCCCGGATAGACGCCCCCCATGGGCGAGGCGGTGGTGACGCCCGTGGCATAAAGTCCCTCGATGGGCGAGCCGTCGCCGCGCAGCACCCGAGAATGGCTGTCGGTGACCACGCCGCCATAGGTCGAGACGTCTCCGGGGATCATCTCCACCGCGTAGAACGGCCCCTGATCGATACGCCGCAGCGAGGGGTTCGGGCCGACAAAGGGATCGCCCAGCCATTTGTCATATTCGCGGTCGCCGCGATGGAAATCCTCGTCCACGCCCTTGTCGACAAAGCCGTTCCAGCGATCCACCGTCCCCTTCAGCACGGCAGGGTCCACGTCGATCAGCTTCGCCAGCCCCTCAATGCTGTCCGCGATCTTGAGATAGCCGCTTTCCACGAAATCGGCGGGCTTCTTGTCCTTGCCGACCCATTTGCCCGCGACCTGATATTCGCTGGCATAGCGCTGGTCGAAGATCGCCCAGCTCGGTACGGCGGGCACTATCTTGTTCCGCTCCAGCATGCCCTGGCAGAAAAGTTCGTAGGAACCGCCCTCATTCTGGTAGCGCACGCCGGACTGGTCGACCAGGATCGCTCCGGGACGGCCGGTCAGGCTCTGCCCGGCGGGCTTCACGAAATCCTTCTCGAAACCGGGCGCGCGGGTCGTCTGATATCCGACCATCTGGTCCATCTGCGCCAGCACGCCGCCGACGCGCTCCAGCTCCACATGCATCTCGCCCGTGTCGCCTTCCGGCGTGTTCGACCATGCGGCCTGCGTGCCGGGCATATATTTGTCGCGCATCGCCTGGTTCTGCGCAAAGCCGCCCGCATTGACGAGGACGCCCAGAGCCGCGCCGATGCGCCATGGCCTGCCGTCCTTCTCCGTCACGACGCCCGTGACCTTGCCGTCCTCGACGATCAGTTCCTTCACGCCGCTCTCGGTACGGACGTCGGCGCCCGCCTTGAGCGCCGCCTGAAGCATCCGCCCCTGCAAGGCGGCGCCCGCCGTGACATATTTCTTGCCGGTCAAACGGCCCAGCACGACATTGAAGGCGATCTTCGCGAATATCCCCTTGATCTTCCAGCTCTTCTTCATGAAGGCCAGCTGCATGCCGTCTTCCAGGCGGGCATTGACCGGCAGGAAGCCGGGGCGCAGCTTCTCGCGCCAGGGACCCAGCTCGTTGGTGTCGAAGGGCTTGGCGACGACGCAGCGGCTCGTCTTGCACCCGCCCGGCAGTTCGTCATAATAGTCCGGCCAGAAGGTGCCGCCGCGT
>JASGGS010000154.1:0-9885 GCA_047602685.1 Sphingobium sp. | reverse complement strand
AGCCTGCCGATCAGCGGTGTCTCGATCCTGCTTTCCCCGCGCACCATGATCCAGCCGGACAGGATCGGCGACCTCCGGCTCACCGTCGGATTCCGGTGGGGGGCGGAAGACTATGTCGGCAGGCTCGATGGCACGGGCCTGCACATCGCACGGGGCGCGGCGGACAGCGGCACCATCCTCTTCGCGGGCGCTCCCAATGCCTTTGCGGGCTTTATCTACGGCAAGCTGGACGTGGAACAGCTAGGCGGCGGCCTGACGGTCACGGGAGACATGGCGCTGGCGCGGCGCTTTGCCGCGTTGTTCCACCTGCCGCCCAAATTTTATCCAAAGGCGGCGTCTTCCGCCTGACTCCCTCTCGACAGGCCCGGTTTCACCGCATAAGCCTGTCGGAACAAAGGGGGATCACATTGCCATGGTCGCGACCGTTGCCACCGTCGCCTATCTGGGCCTTGAGGCGCGCGCCGTGGAGGTCCAGTGCCAACTCGTCGCGGGCCTGCCCAATTTCATCGTCGTCGGCCTGCCGGACAAGGCCGTGGCGGAAAGCCGGGAGCGCGTGCGCAATGCCATCGCCGCCATCGGCCTGTCCCTGCCGCCCAAGCGCATCACGGTGAACCTGTCGCCCGCCGACCTGCCCAAGGAAGGCTCCCATTTCGACCTGCCCATCGCGCTGGCCCTGCTTGGCGCGATGGGCGTCGTCGATGCGGAGACGCTGGCGGGCTATTGCGTGGTGGGGGAACTGGCGCTTGACGGACGGATCGCACCCTCGCCGGGCGTGCTGCTGGCCGCCATCCATGCGGGCAATAGCGATCTCGGCCTGATCTGCCCCGCCGCGCAAGGGGCGGAGGCGGCCTGGGCGGGCAGCGTGGAGGTGCTGGCCGCTCCCGATCTCATCTCCCTCCTCAACCATCTCAAGGGGCAGGGCCTGCTTGCCCTGCCGCAGCCGGGCGAGGTCGATCCGCCACGCCGCGCCGCCGACCTGCGCCAGGTGAAGGGGCAGGAGACCGCGCGCCGCGCGCTGGAGATCGCGGCGGCCGGCGGCCATAACCTGCTTTTCATCGGCCCCCCGGGCGCGGGCAAGTCGCTGATGGCCAGTTGCCTGCCCGGCATACTGCCTCCCCTGACCCCGGAGGAGGCGCTGGAGGTGTCGATGGTGGCCAGCGTCGCGGGCACATTGTCGGGCGGACGGATCTGCCGCGACCGGCCCTTTCGCGCGCCCCATCACAGCGCGTCCATGGCGGCGCTGGTGGGCGGCGGGCTGAAGGTCAAGCCGGGGGAGGCGAGCCTTGCCCATCTGGGCGTCCTGTTCCTCGACGAGTTGCCGGAATTTCAGCGTGCCGTGCTCGATTCGCTGCGCCAGCCGCTGGAAACGGGCGAGGTGACCGTCGCACGGGCCAATGCTCATGTCGCCTTTCCGGCACGGGTCCAACTGGTGGCGGCGATGAATCCCTGCCGCTGCGGCCATCTTGGCGATCCGGCCCTCGCCTGCTCGCGCGCGCCCAAATGCGCGGCGGACTATCAGTCGAAAGTGTCAGGCCCGCTGCTCGACCGCATCGACCTGCATGTGGAGGTAGCGGCGGTGACGGCGGCCGACCTCATATTGCCTCCTCCGGCGGAGGGGTCGGCGGAAGTCGCCGCCCGTGTCGCGGCGGCGCGCAGCCTGCAAACGGCGCGCCGCTCCGGCGTCGGGAACGGCGCGCGCACCAATGCCGAACTGGAAGGCCCCGCCCTGGATGCGGTAGCCGCCCCGGACGAGGCGGGACGGCAATTGCTGGCGGACGCGGCCGCCGGGATGAAACTCACGGCCCGCGGCTATACGCGCGTGCTGCGGGTGGCGCGGACCATCGCCGATCTGGCCGGTGCGGAAACGATCGGACGCATCCATGTGGCCGAAGCGCTGAGCTACAGGCGCCGGGCGCCAGTGAACTAGGAATCGCCGCAGTCAGCGAAGGCGAGCGCCCTATGCCACCGTCGAGCCGTCGCTGGCGACCAGCTTGAGATCGGCGCCCTCCCCGCTCCTGTGCGTGAAACGGCCCGCCACCTGCGCGCCGGGCGCGATGCTGATCGTCTCATATACGACGTCGCCCGCGATCCGGGCGCTCGCTTCCACAATCAGCTCATCGGCCGTGATGCCGCCCTCCACATGGCCCGCAATGCGCGCGCTGCGGGCAGTCACATTGCCGACGACATGGCTTTCCGGCCCCTGCGCCAAAGCGGCGCAGACGATATTGCCCTCGACCCTGCCATCGACATGCAGGTCCACCGACGCCTCCACATCGCCCCGGATGGAGACGTCCGTGCCGAGGAGGGAGAAGGGTATCTGCCGAGCCCCGGTCGCGGGGCTAGGCACCGGGCGCGCGGGCGTCTTGGCGGGCTTCGAGAACATGGGCCTTTGCCTCCAGGAAGGGACGAGGATCGACCGCGGCGCCGTTGACGCGGACTTCGAAATGAAGATGGGTTCCGGTCGATCGGCCCGTCGATCCCATGCGGCCGATTTGCTGACCGCGTTCCACCGCCTGGCCGGGCCGTGCGGCAAAGCCGGAAAGATGGGCATAGCGCGTCATGATGCCGTGGCCATGATCGACCTCCATGCAATTGCCGTAGCCGCTGCGCTGCCCGACGAAGCTGATGCGTCCCTCCGACGCGGCGAGGATCGGCTGGCCATAGCTGCCTGGAAAATCGATCCCCGCATGGAAGGCCACAAGGCCGTTAAAGGGGTCGCGGCGATAACCATAGGAACTGGTCAGCATCGGCGTCATGGTCGGACGGCCGGAGGGCAGCACGCCGAGCGCCGATTCCATCGCCGCCAGCCGGTTGAGCAGCGAGGCAAGCGAGCGCAGGTCCCGGTCGCCGCGAATGGACATGACGTGGGAGGCGGGGATGAAGGGGCCGCCCTGGCCGCCCCTGACAAGCTGCCGGGGATTGAGGCCGACATCGCGAATCGCCGCCTCAACCTCGGCAAGCCGCGCCTTTGCCGCCGTGCCGAGCGCATGGGCGAAGCGCTGCTGCCGGTCGCGCATCAGGGCGAGGCGGGCGGAGCCGGTCAGGCTGCCGATCTTCCGTCCGGCATTGCCCGGCTGTGCGGGACCCGACTGAACGGGAGATGCGGCCTTGTCCTTCCCCAATAGGCGCGACTGGTCGACGTCCGGACCGAAATGGCTGTTCATCAATGCATCGAGCGCATCCTGGCGCTGTTCGAGATCGCGCGCGACCGCATCGACGGACCGGCGGTCGGCGCGGGCGCGCGCAGCGTCGCCGTGCGCGGCCGAACGCTGGGCGGCGGCAACCGCCTTCTGCCTCTCCACCGACACCTGCCGGAGCAGCATCGCGCCCGTCAGGGTCATCCAGACGCCCAGTGCCAGGACGACCGTGGCCAGGATCGTGACCTGCATGCGCGTCGTGACCCGCACGAACCGGACGGTGCCGCCCGCGCGCACGAAGATTTCGCGTTCCGGCACCAGCGCGCGCAACCGCGTGAGGACGCCGGTCCTCATAATGGATTTTCGCACCCGTCGACCCGATTTTTACTTTTTGAGCCCCACGCTCGCGAGGGGGCGTATCAGACAGCCTCCCGCCATCCGAATCGGCTCGTTGAATCGTGAGACGAGTCGAAACGTTACCACGGCGAATCGAATATCGCCTGTGCTGCGCTGCAACGAAATCGACGAACCCCCTGCCTTCGCCGGGGCGACTCGCCTGTCAGGCAGGCTCGGACTCAAGGGCGGAGGCATTCACTTTCTGCGATACCAGCACCGCCGATCCGAATATGCTCATGAAGCTGATATCCGTGGCATCCCGCCCCGTGGCGATACGGACGAAATGCTCCTCCGGCGCCATGCGCGCGGCATCGATCAGATGCCAGCGCCCCTCCAGCCACACCTCGACGACGGCATGGAAATCCTGCGGGACGAGGCCGGGCGCATAGACCGAGACCGCCCGCGCAGGAATGCCAGCCGCCCGCGCAAAGGCGATCATCAGATGGGCATAGTCGCGGCAGACGCCCCGGCGCGACAGGAAGCTGTCGACCGCCGTCGTCTCCGCATTGCTGGCGCCGGGCGTGTAGGTCATGTGCCCGCAGATCCAGTCCGCCATCGCCTCCACCCTGTCGCCATGGGCGGCCTGGTCGAACGTATCGGCGACGAATTGCTGGAGCCGGTCGGATTCGCAGTAGCGGCTGGGGAAGAGACAGGGCACCGCCTCCGCCGGCAGGTCCACGCGCGGGCCGACGGACAGGCCGGCGAGCGTCGTCTTCGCCCGCTCCACCTCCACTTCCGCCACATAGTCCACGGTTACGCGCCCATTGCCGTGGAACCAGGTGCGCGTCCCTTTGTCGAGCGGGTCGGTGACCGGCTGCATCGGCTCCGCGCCGGTGACCAGAAGATTGTCGGCGAGCAGCCGCTGGTCGGCCATGGGGATCACCTGCACCGCCAGCAATATGTCGGCGGCGGCGGGCAGGTCATAGGTCATCAGCACTTCGATCCGGGAGCGCATGCGGCACGGCCTTTCCTGAAGGGGAATATGCTTCCCAAACACGGAAGGGGCATGGCCGTTTCACGGGCGGCGGACGATTGCGGAAAAAGCAGCCGGAGAAGGGGGACGCAAACCGGGACCGGCGCTCAAGGCTCCAGCACGCAGCCGAAGCCGGGAACGACACGCGCCGATCGATGGGCGAGGAGGGGAACGCTGGCGTCAACCCCGCGGCCGTCCTCCCGGTCCGACAGGTGGACGAGGCCCATTCCCTCCAGATTCGTGAAATCCTTGCGGCAGCTCTCCATGCCGCGCCCTTCCACCTGGCGGCAGGAACAGGCGACGCGCGCGCCGAAACCGGCCGCGATCCAGGCGCGATGCTGCCAGCCCGACCAGTGCCACCAGCAAAAAAGGAACAGGATGAACAGAACCGCGCAAGCCGGGAGCCTCCAGTCGAAACGCCTGTTCATATGATCCCTTCATAGCGGCTGTTGCCCGTTTGCCGCCTTTGCGCGGTCACCCGGCGGCATTATCCGGCCGGCCGGATGTTTCCACCCGTCTCCAAATCGCTTTAAAGACCTGCCGATGAATCCGAAACCGCTTTCGCGCCTCTCCCGCGCGTCCCTCCTGTCCTGCCTGCTCGTCCTCGCCGCCTGTGGCGGAAAGGATATGTCCGAGGCGCCCTCGCCCGGCCTCTATGCGGGCGACGGGCAGGTGAGCGGCGATTCGCTGCGCGAGGCGATCGAGCCGCTGTTCGATCCCGGCGTGAAGGAAAGCTCCGGCGAGACCCGCGCGGTCGTGGTCATGCATGACGGCAGGATCGTGGCGGAACGCTATGCCCCCGGCTACGGCCCGGACAGCCTGCATCTGAGCTGGTCCGTCGCCAAGACGGTGACGGCGGTGCTGGTCGGCATCATGGTCTCGGACGGGCGGCTGAGCCTCGACGAGCCGGTGCCCGTGCCCGCCTGGAGCCGCGGCGCGGACCCGCGCGGCGCGATCACCCTGCGCCAGATGCTGACCATGACGTCAGGCATTGAGCATAAGGAGCGGCAGGGACCGCTGGAGAATAGCGACGTCCTGCGGATGCTGGTGGGCGACGGAGCGGGCGACATGGCCTCCTATGCCGAGGCGAAGCCGCTGGCGCAGACGCCGGGCAGGCAATTCCTCTACAGCAGCGCGACCACGCTGGTCCTGTCCGACATGCTGACGCGCCTCCTGACCAACAGCGAGCGCCCGCAGGACCGGCGGGAAGCGATGGCGCGCTTCATCCAGCAACGGCTGGCCGAACCCGTGGGCCTCAAGAGCCTGACCCCGGAATATGACGCGCGTGGCACGATGATCGGCGGCGCGTTCATCCACATGACCGCGCGCGACTATGCGCGCTTCGGCGAGCTGCTGCGCCGGGGCGGGCTGGCGCGCGGGCGGCAGATCGTCTCGCAGCGCTGGGTCCAGTTCATGCGGCGCCCGTCCCCGGCGCAGGAGGGCTATGGCGGCCATGTCTGGCTCAACCGGCCGGGGGCGGAGAAGCTGCTGTTCGTGGGCGATGCACCGCGCAGCCTGTTCGCGGCCAACGGCCTGCGGGGTCAATATGTGATCGTCTCGCCCGCGCAGGGCCTGACGGTCGTGCGGCTGGGCATCACCAGCGACGAGGAACTGCCCGTCCTGCGCGAGCGGCTGGCGCGGATCATCCGGAAATTCCCCGGCGGCTGAACGGGCTTCCGGGCGGGCTTCCGGGCCGGCTTCACGAGACGGTCACCGGGTGAAAAGCTCACAGGCTTCCCTACCCCTTCCGGCCATTTTGCCCGGCGCGCTGGTCCAACAGCCTTGACAGCTCCATCAGCTATCCCGCCGTCCTAGAATCCTTTGTTTTCCGCGATTTCCGAGCCGTCAGGCGATTCCACCTGACTTGAAATCGCCCTAGAAATAAATGTCCACATAATCGGTCAGGCCGTCGCACCGCTCCATCTCCTGAAGGCGCCAGTAGCGGCGGTTCTGCGTGATGGCGAAGGTGAAGTCGCCGTCGCGCACGCACTGTCGCCCGGCATCCGGCGTGCCGGTGATGACGATCCGGCCGTGGAAGCGGAAACGGTCGGCGTCCACCTCCGTCACCCGGCCCGAAAGGGTCAGCAGGCCGGGGCCGGATGCCGCGCGCTGACTGCCCTCCAGATAGAGGGTCGCGCCGGGCATGCGCGCGTCGAGTTCGCCGCGCCGGTCCCAGTCGATCCATTGCAGCGTGATCCCCTCATTGCCCAGCAGCCTCGCCATCGCGGCCCGGTCGCGCACGATGGTCGGCGCCTCCGCGGCGAAGGCGGAAGCGGACGAGGCCGGTGCGGCGGAAACCGAAGCCGACGAGAGGAGCAGGAGGGACGAGAGGAAAAGGAACCGGGCCATGGCCGCCCTTTGCCAGGGGTCGGACATAACTGACAAGCTCCCATGACAGCCCTTTCCGCATGTCGCGGCGGAAGGAGGGGCGCCGCCCCCATCTCCCCGCTGGACTCGGCGGCGGCGAGGGCCGATAGGCGCGGCCATGGCCGCCCGTCCCCTGCCGCCCCTGCCGCTCCCCTTCGCGGTCGCCTGCCTCGGCATCGCGATCTTCTCCGGCATGGATGCGATCATGAAGCATCTGTCGATCGCCATCGGCGCCTATAATGCGATGCTGTGGCGCACGATGGTATCGCTGGCGGTGCTGGCGCCGGTCTTCTTCGCGCGGGGCGGACGCTGGCCGAGGGGGCGGTCGATGCTGCTCCATATCGTGCGGGGGCTGTCCCTCGGCATCTCGCTCCTCCTCTTCTTCTGGGCGCTGGCGCGGGTGCCGATGGCGCTCGGCATAGCGCTCACCTTCATCTCGCCGCTGATCGCCCTCGCCATGGCGGCGCTGTTCCTGAAGGAGAAGGTCGGGCGGGCGGCGGCGGGCGCGTCCCTCCTCGCCTTTGGCGGCGTCCTCGTCATAGTGGCGGGCCAGCCGGACGGCGCGCCCGGCACGGAGGACTGGCGCGGACCGGCCGCGATCCTCGTCGCCGCCTTCTTCTACGCCATCGGCACCGTGACGGGCCGTCCGCTGGCGCAGCGCGCCTCGCCGCTGGAGGTCGCCCTGTTCTTCAACATCGTGGCGGGCGGCTTCTTCCTGACGGTCGCGCCCTGGTATGCGATCGTGCCGGACGGCGGCCACCTGCTCCCCCTGATCGCCGCGGTGATCGCTTCCAACGCGTCGATCATGCTGCTCGCCTGGGCCTATGCGCGCGCGGAGGCGCAGCATCTCCTTCCCGTCGAATATACCGCGTTCATATGGGCGGTGATCCTCGGCTGGACGGTCTTCGGCGAAAGCGTGACGGCCGCGACGCTGGCGGGGGCCGCATTGATCGTCGGCGCCTGCCTGTGGGCCGCGCGCAACGCCCGGGATCGCGGGAAACCGCAAAGGCCCGTCATGACGTCAAACGCCGACTCTTGACGCAGAGTCCGCGAAAGGCGATTGTGCAGGCAGGGAACATTTCGGGTCCAGAACGCTGTCTCCAGGCGCTGACCCTCATGATTTCGGGGACATTGGGGAAATGGCAAGCCGGGCTTCGGCCAATCGGACACCGGAATGGCGCGTCATGCTGAAGCGCAGCCTGCTGCGCCTCGCCGCGCTGGCCACGGCGGCGGTGCTGTGCGCGGCGGCCCTGATGCTGCTGCTGGCGCTGCTCACCTATAATGCCGCCGACCGCTCCTTCAACACGGAGGCGGGCGGCGCGGTCGCCAACGCGCTGGGCGCGCCGGGGGCATGGGCCTCCGACGTCCTGCTATGGCTGCTCGGCGTGCCCGTCGGCCTTGCCCTGCCGCTGATGCTCGTGACCGCGCGCCGCATGTGGTTCGACCAGGACATGAAGGGGTGGCAGGGGCAGATCGGCAAATGCCTGCTCGGCATCTTCCTCATCGGCCTTGCCCTCTCCCTCTTCCAGCCGGACCCGCTGGTCGGCCTCCCCGCCGGATGGGGCGGGCTGGCGGGCCTGGTCGCCGCGCGCGGCCTGTTGAGCCTCGCCGCCGCGATGGACGAAGGCGTGCGCCGCTGGGCGATCGGCATCGGCATATTGATCCTGCTGGGCGCGGGCGTGCTTGTCTGGGTTCGCTCGCTAGCGCTGGAAAAGCCGCTGATCCGCTTCCCCAAGCCCAGCGTCCCCAATGTCTCGCTGACGCCCGTCGCGCAGATGTTCCGGCGCAAGGCCGCCGCCGCCGCGGACCGCGCCGACACGCCCTCCGCCGATCTGCCCGAACGGGCGGGGGAACCGCGCAAGCAGGTCGACACCAGCCCCAAGCCGCCGATCAATATTTCGAGCGGCGCGCCCCCCGCCGCGCAAAAGGCGATCGCGCCCGTCTCCAACCAGGACGACCTGTTCGGCAACAGTTCCCTGCCCTCGCCCGAATTGCTGAGCGCGCCGCCGCCCGCCGCCGAGGTCAAGATCGACAAGCCCGCGCTGGAACGCAATGCGCGCCTGCTGGAGTCCGTGCTGGACGACTTCCATGTGAAGGGCAATATCACGGAGGTCCGCCCCGGCCCCGTCGTCACCATGTATGAGCTGGAACCGGCGCCGGGCATCAAGGCGAGCCGCGTCATCGCCCTGGCCGACGACATCGCCCGCAACATGTCGGCCCTGTCGGCGCGCGTCGCGACCATTCCGGGCCGCACCGTCATCGGCATCGAGTTGCCCAATGTGAACCGCGAGGCGGTGGTGCTGCGCCAGCTCATCACCAGCCAGGCTTTCGCGGACCAGAATGCGCAGTTGCCGATCATCCTCGGCAAGAATATCTCCGGCGAACCCATTGTCGCCGACCTGGCGCCCATGCCCCACCTGCTGATCGCGGGAACGACCGGTTCGGGCAAGTCGGTGGGCCTCAACTGCATGATCCTGTCGCTGCTCTACCGCATGACGCCGGACGAGCTGCGCCTGATCATGATCGATCCGAAGATGCTGGAACTCAGCATCTATGACGATATCCCGCACCTGCTCTCGCCCGTGGTGACGGAGCCCGCCAAGGCGATCCGCGCCCTCAAATGGGCGGTGGAGCAGATGGAGGACCGCTATCGCATGATGGCCAGCATCGGCGTGCGCAACCTCCAGAACTATAATGAGAAGGTGCGCGCGGCCAAGGCCAAGGGCAAGCCGCTCGGCCGCCGCGTCCAGACCGGATATGATCCGGAGACGGGCCAGCCCATTTATGAGGAGGAGCAGCTCGACTATCAGCCGCTGCCGCAGATCGTGGTGGTGGTGGACGAGCTGGCCGACCTGATGATGACGGCGGGCAAGGAAGTCGAGTTCCTGATCCAGCGCCTCGCGCAGAAGGCGCGCGCGGCGGGCATCCACCTGATTCTCGCGACGCAGCGTCCGTCCGTCGACGTCATCACCGGCGTCATCAAGGCGAACCTGCCGACCCGCATCAGCTTCT
>JASGGS010000153.1:0-9927 GCA_047602685.1 Sphingobium sp. | reverse complement strand
CGACGAAGAACATGACCTCCGACGCGATGAACAGGATCATGCCGTAGCGCAGGTGAAGCTGAACCACCGGCGTATGATCGCCATGCTGCGCTTCCTTCACGACATCCGACCACCAGAAGAACATGGTGGCGAGCACGCCGAGCAGGCCCAGGATGAAGGCCGTGCCGCCGCCGGCATATTCATGCATCCACATGACCGCGCCGACCGCCATGACGAAGGCCGACCAGGCCCCCATCAGCGGCCACGGGCTGGGTGGCAGGATATGATAATCGTGATTCTTGGCCCCGGCCATGCGTCTATTCCCCATTTCTCTGTCGCGCCCATTCTCCGTGGACGCGGATGATCGGTCCTTAACCCCGGTTTCCGTCCTTCTCAACCGGGTAGAAGGTGTAGCTCAGCGTTATTTCCTGAACATCCCTGTTGTCCGCGTCGTCGAGAATCTTCGGATCGACGAAATACAGCACCGGCATGCGCACTTCCTGCCCCGGCTGGAGCGTCTGCTCGGTGAAGCAGAAGCATTGAATCTTCGTGAAATAGGCGCCCGACTGCTCCGGCGTCACGTTGAAGGCGGCGCGGCCCGTGACCGGCTTGTCCGACAGGTTGCGGGCGATGAAGATCGCCATCTTCTTCTGTCCGACCTGCACCGCTTCCGTGCGCTGTTCCGGATAGAATTGCCAGGGCATGCCCTGCGCGATGTTCGAATCGAAGCGGACCGACAGGGTGCGGCCGACGCCGCCATGATCGCGCGCCGCCAGCTCGCGCAACTGCGCCTCCGTCGCGCGCTGGGTCGTGCCGCCGAAACCCGTGACCTGGCAGAAAAGGCGGTAGAGCGGCACGGAGGCGAAGCCGAGGCCCAGCATGGCGAGCGCCACCGCCACCGCGATCATCGCGGTGCGGGCCTGCTGCGCCGCCGGGGCCATATGCGCCGCCATCAATTCTGCCCCATCTTCGCGATGGTGATCGCGAAGAACAGGATGACGAGGGCGCCCAGCACGAGCGCCGTCGCGATGGAGCGCGAGCGCTGGCGCGCGCGGATCGCGCGTTCATCCTCCGGCGTCATGCCGCCAGCATCCAGCGGTCGGCGACGATCGCGCCGAACAGAACGAAGAGATAGAGCATCGAATATTTGAACAGGCGCCTTTCCGGCTTCATGCGCGCGGGATCGCTTTCCCGCCGCAGCGCCACCTGCAAGGCCATGGCCGCGAAGATGCCCGTGCCGATCAGAGCGGTGATGCCGTAGACGAGGCCGGTCAGGCCGAGCAGCACCGGCGCCATGGCGGCGACGCCCATGATCGCGGTGTAGAACAGGATCTGGCGCCGCGTGGCCGCCTCGCCCGCCACGACCGGCAGCATGGGGATGCCCGCATTGGCATAGTCCATCTTCACGAACAGCGAGAGCGCCCAGAAATGCGGCGGCGTCCAGAAGAAGACAAGGAAGAAGAGCGCCACCGGCAGGGCGGCGACATCCCCCATGACGGCGGCCCAGCCGATCAGCGGCGGAAAGGCGCCCGCCGCGCCGCCGATCACGATATTCTGCGGCGTGCGGGGCTTCAGCCAGATGGTATAGACAAAGACGTAGAAGGCGATGGAGACCGCTAGGATCGTCGCCGCCAGCCAGTTGGTGGCAAGGCCGGTGAGCAGGATCGAGAAGGCGCTGAGCCCCACGCCGAAATGCAGCGCCGTGTCGCGGCGCATGCGGCCCGCCGGCAGCGGCCGCCCGGCGGTGCGCTTCATCAGGAGATCGCGGTCGGCCTCATACCACTGGTTCAGGGCGCCCGCCCCGCCCGCGCCCAGCGCGATGCCGAGGATCGCGGCGAAGCCCAGAACGGGATGGATATGGCCGGGCGCGGCCAGCATGCCGCACAGGCCGATGAACACGACCAGCGTCAGCACGCGCGGCTTGGTCAGCGCGACCAGATCGCGCCAGTCGGCCGGCATGAGCGCCGGATCGACGGCCGAGAAATCCGTGGCGGGAACCGAAACAGTCACTCCATCACCCTCGATCATCGGGAATGACGATGTCCAGCCCGTCATTCGTCCCAAAAACTGCATATGCACCGGCAGGGGGAAGCAGCCGCGCCGATCCCCCTGCCGATCTTGCCTGTCCGGTGGCGCCCGCCCGTCAGGGGCGGGGCCAGCCCGCCGCCGTCAGTCGATGACAGGCAGCGTCTCGAACTGGTGGTAGGGCGGCGGGCTGGACAGCGTCCATTCCAGCGTCGTGGCGCCCTCGCCCCACGGATTGTCTCCCGCCTTGCGGCCGGTGGCCAGCGACCAGAAGACGTTGATGAAGAAGATCACCACGCCGACCGCCATGATCTCATAGCCATGGCTCGCAATGCCGTTCCAATAGGCATAGGCTTCCGGATAGTCCGGGATGCGGCGGGGCATGCCCGACAGGCCCAGGAAGTGCATCGGGAAGAACAGCAGGTTCACGCCGACGAAGAAGACCCAGAAGTGCAACTGGCCCAGGAACTCGCTGTACATCTTGCCGGTGATCTTCGGGAACCAGTAGTAGAAGCCCGCGAAGAGCGAGAAGACCGCGCCCAGCGACAGCACATAGTGGAAGTGCGCGACCACATAATAGGTGTCGTGCATATTGTCGTCCACGCCGCCATTCGCGAGGACCACGCCGGTCACGCCGCCCACGGTGAAGAGGAAGACGAAGCCCAGCGCCCAGATCATCGGCACCTTGAAGCTGATCGACCCGCCCCACATGGTCGCGATCCACGAGAAAATCTTCACGCCGGTCGGCACCGCGATCACCATGGTGGCGGCCGTGAAGTACATCTTCACGTTCACGCTCATGCCGGTGGTGAACATGTGGTGCGCCCACACGACGAAGCCGACGACGCCGATGGCGACCATGGCATAGGCCATGCCGAGATAGCCGAAGATGGGCTTGCGCGAGAAGGTCGAGATGATGTGGCTGACGATGCCGAAGCCCGGCAGGATCATGATGTAGACTTCGGGGTGACCGAAGAACCAGAACAGATGCATCCACAGGATCGGGTCGCCGCCATTGGCCGGATCGAAGAAGGCGGTGCCGAAGTTACGATCCGTCAGCAGCATGGTGATGGCGCCGGCGAGGACGGGCAGCGACAGCAGCAGCAGGAAGGCGGTAACCAGCACGCCCCAGGCGAACAGCGGCATCTTGTGCAGCGTCATGCCGGGTGCGCGCATGTTGAAGATGGTGGTGATGAAGTTGATGGCGCCCAGGATCGAGGAAGCGCCGGCCAGATGCAGCGACAGGATGGCGAAATCCATCGCCGGTCCGGGCGTGCCCTTGATCGAGGACATCGGCGGATAGGCCGTCCAGCCCGTGCCGACACCGAGGTCGTCGGCGCCGGGGCCGCCGGGCACGAACATCGAGATGATCAGGAGGCCGAAGGCCGGGATCAGCAGCCAGAACGAGATGTTGTTCATGCGCGGGAAGGCCATGTCCGGCGCGCCGATCATGATCGGCACGAACCAGTTGCCGAAGCCGCCGATGATCGCGGGCATCACCATGAAGAAGACCATGATGAGGCCGTGCGCGGTGATCAGCACGTTCCACAGATGATAGGCCTGGTCGAGCGTCGCGTCGGGACCGTCGCTCAGGCGCGCCCAGGCATGCAGATACTGGATGCCCGGCTCGGCGAGCTCGGCGCGCATCAGGCCGGAAATCGCACCGCCGATCACGCCCGCGAGGATCGCGAAGATCAGGTAGAGGGTGCCGATATCCTTGTGGTTGGTCGACAGGAACCAGCGGGCGAAGAAGCCCGGCTTGTGGTCCGCGTCATGATGATCGTGGGCGCCGCCGTGGGCGTGGTCGCCTGTGATTGTCGTGCTCATGGCTTAACCCCTAATCAATTTGCGGCAGCGGCTTCTTCGGCCGGCTTGGTCAGCGATCCCCCCTGGGAGGCGACCCATTGCGCGAACTTGTCCTGCGGCAGCGCCTCGATCGCGATCGGCATGAAGCCGTGGCGGGCGCCGCACAGTTCCGAACATTGCCCATAATAGACGCCGGGACGCTCGATGGTGAACGTCTTTTCATTGAGGCGTCCCGGAACGGCGTCGATCTTGACCCATAGGGCCGGGACCGAGAAGGCGTGGATCACGTCCGAGCCCGTGGCGATCAGCTTGATCGGACGGCCGACCGGCAGGACCAGGCGGTTGTCGACGCCGAGCAGCGCCGGCTCGCCGTTCGCGACAGCCTTTTCGGCCGGCAGCATGTTGGAGACATATTCGGCGATGCCGTTGTCCGGATATTCATAGCCCCAATACCACTGGTAGCCGGTGACCTTCACGGTCAGCGCATCCTTGGGCGCGGGCTTGAACTGCTTCGCCAGCAGGTCGATCGACGGGATCGCGACGCCGACGAGGATGAGGACCGGACCCAGCGTCCAGATCACCTCGATCAGGGTGTTGTGCGAAACCTTCGACGGCTCCGGATTGGCGGCGCGGCGGAAGCGCACCATCACATAAAGGAGCAGGATGAGGACGAAGATGGAGATGGCGGCGATCAGCGGCAGCAGGATGGAGTTGTGGAACCACAGCGCATAGCGGCCATTGGCCGTCACCTGCTCCTGGAAACCGATCTCCTTCGCCTGCGGCTGGCCGATGGTCGCTTCCGGCTTCAGCTGATCGGGCGCGGCGACCTTGGCGGCCGATTCGGCGGGAGCGGCAGCGTTGGCGGCGGCAGCCGCGGGCGCAGCCGCATCGGCGGCAGCCGCGGGCGCCGATTCATTCGCCGCCGCCGCGGGCTCCGCGACGGGCGCCTGCGCCAGCGCGCCATTCGCTCCGATCGCGAGCAAACCCGCAAAAACAATGGATTTCGCTATATTCATATGAGCTCGACCTACCCCGCTGCCGAGCCGGCGGTATCGGTTTCCGCCGGGCCGTTATTCCTGTTACACGCGGCGGCTTATAGGGACGCTTGTTCTCTCCCTCAAGCACGGAAATCGCCTTTTTCTTTCTGTTGATTGCGGCTCCTCGCCCGACTATCCCGGCGCCGAAGAGAACTGGGGTTGCAGACGATGACGGAAGATGAGGTTCTGGCGGAGTTTCGGGCGGCGGAGGCCCTTCTGCAAGGGCATTTCATCCTCTCCTCCGGCAAGCACAGCGCCAATTACCTGCAATGCGCGCGCGTGCTGATGAATGCCGACCGCGCGGCGCGCATTGCCGTGGCGCTGGCTCAGAAGCTGCCGCGCGACGTGCGCGGCGGCGTGGATATCGTTGTGTCGCCCGCCATGGGCGGCATCATAATAGGGCATGAGATGGGACGCGCGCTGAACATCGACGCGGTGTTCCTGGAACGGCCCCATGGCACGTTCGAGCTGCGGCGCGGCTTCGCGATCCAGCCGGGCCAGAAAGTGCTGATGGTGGAGGATGTCGTGACCACCGGCCTGTCCTCCCGCCAGGCGATGGAGGCCGTGCGCGAGGCGGGCGGCATCATCGTGGCGGAGGCCGCGCTGGTCGACCGGTCGGCGGGCGGCGCCGATCTCGGCGTTCCCTTCTATCCGCTGGTGAGCCTCAACTTCCCGGTTTACGACCCCGATGCCCTGCCCCCGGAACTGGCCGCGATCCCGGCGCAGAAGCCGGGCAGCCGCAAGAACTGACGCGAGCGGTGGCCGCCACCCCCTCCCCGCGCGCCGGCGATCTGCGTCTGGGCGTCAATATCGACCATGTGGCGACGATCCGCAACGCGCGAGGCGGCACCTATCCGGACCCGATCCGCGCCGCGCTCGCCGCGCAGGAAGCGGGCGCCGACGGCATCACCGCGCATCTGCGCGAGGACCGGCGCCACATCATCGACGAGGATATCGGCCATCTGATCGGCGCCATCGCCCTCCCCCTCAACATGGAGATGGCCGCGACCGAGGAGATGGTGGAGATCGCGCTGCGCCACCGTCCCCACGCCGCCTGCATCGTGCCGGAGCGGCGCGAGGAAATCACGACCGAGGGCGGCCTGAACGCCGCCGGGCAGCATAATCACCTGAAGCCGCTGATCGCGCGCCTGACCGAGGCGGGCATCCGCGTCAGCCTCTTCATCGAACCCGATCCCGTGCAGATCGAGGCGGCGATATCGCTCGGTGCGCCGGTGGTCGAGCTGCATACCGGCCGCTATGCCCATACGGAGGGCGAGGCGCGCGCGGCGGAACTGCGCCGGATCGCGGACGCCGCCGCGCTGGCCGCGAAGAACGGGCTGGAGCCGCATGCGGGCCATGGCCTCACCTTCGACAATGTGGTGCCGATCGCGGCCATACCGCAGATACGCGAACTCAATATCGGCCATTTCCTGATCGCGGAGGCCATTTTCGACGGGCTGGCCCCCGTCGTCCGGCGGATGCGGTCGCTGATGGACGCGGCGCGATGATCGTCGGCCTTGGCTCCGACCTCTGCAACATCGAGCGGATACAGGCCTCCCTGGACCGTTTCGGAGAAAGGTTCGAGCAGCGCTGCTTCACCGACCATGAACGGGCCAAGGCCGCCCGGCGCCCCTTCACCCGCGCCGCCACCCTCGCCAAGCGCTTCGCCGCGAAGGAAGCCTTTTCCAAGGCGGTGGGGACCGGATTCAAGGCCGGGGTGTTCATGAAGGATATCGGCGTCGTCAACCTGCCCTCCGGTGCGCCCACCTTGGCACTGACCGGCGGCGCGAAGGCGCGGCTAGAGGCTTTGACCCCTCCGGGGGCGACTATATATGTGCATCTCACCCTGACCGACGATCATCCGTGGGCGCAGGCGTTCGTGGTGCTGGAGGCGCGTTTTCCATGAGTGAGGATCAGGCCGCAATTCCCGCGGACGACAATGCGGGTGCCGAGCCGAAGGCACTGGCGCGCGAGGAGGGCAAACCGGAAGGCGGCGCGGGCAAGGAGCGGCGCGGCACGGACTGGCTGGGCGAGCTCAAGAGCATCGTCGTCCTCGTGCTGGCGGTCCTGGCCTTTCACAGCTTCATCGCCAAGCCCTTCTACATCCCCTCCGAATCGATGATGCCGGTGCTGCTGAAGGGCGACCGGCTGGTCGTCAGCAAATATGCCTATGGCTGGTCCTATGTCTCGCCCAGCTTCCATATCCTGCCCGAAATGCCGGGCCGCCTCTTCTCCAGGCTGCCGGAGCGCGGCGACATCGTGATCGCGCAGCCGCGCGGGCGGCAGGAGGATTATATCAAGCGCGTCATCGGCCTGCCCGGCGACATGATAGAGGTGCGCGCGGGCCAGGTGATCCTGAACGGCAGGCCGGTGCCGCAGACCCTGCTGCCCCCGCTGGCCGTGCCGATCGACGCCAATGCGCCCTGCGATCCGATCCAGTTCCCTGACGCCATCGGCTTTGCCCCCGACGGCAGCCGCGTGTGCATGCTGCCGGTGAAGCGGGAAACCCTGCCCAACGGCCGCAGCTATACGATCATCGATGTCGGCATGCGCCCGACCGACTGGTACGGACCGGTGAAGATTCCGGCGAATCACGTCTTCCTGATGGGCGACAATCGCGACAACAGTGCCGACAGCCGCGTTCCGCTCGACGAAATGGGCTTGGGCGGACCGGTGCCGTTCGAAAGCATAGGCGGCCGGGCGGAGTTCATCACCTTCTCGCTGAACGGGTCGATGACGCTCAATCCCGCGACATGGTGGAGCGCATTCCGCAGCGGCCGGGCCTTTTCGAGCCTGCATCCCGCGCGGGACGAGGCGAAGGGCGGGAAATAAACGGGTTTCGGATAGTTCATGATCCCCTGCCCGAAGCCGGGCGACAGAGAGAACGGCCCTTCCGGTTCCGCCTGCTATATTCCCGGCAGAAGCCGGGTCTTCCCGGGATTCCAGCGGCGGCGAGGCGAATGGCCCCTCCCCATGCATCCCCCTCCACGCATCCAAAAACGGAAAACCCCGCTTCCATCATCGCGGAAGCGGGGTTTTCCGAATGCCTTGCGGCGGATCGCCTTATTCCGGCTTGGGCGCTTCCGGTGCCGGACCCTGCGGCGCGCCGGGCGCACCGGGAAGGCCGCCGCCCTGCAACATCTGCTGCATCTGCATCTGTTGCTGGAGCTGCATGACCTCGGCGCGGGTCTTGAACTCGATCAGCTTGATGTCGAACTGCAACGGCGCGTTGGCGGGGATGCCGCTGCCCGGAGGCGGCGTTTCGCCATAGGCGAGCTTGGCCGGAATCCACACGCGCATGTGACCGCCCTTGTGCATCATGGTCAGCGCCTCGGCAAAGCCGGGCACGACATTGCCGATCTCCATCGGCGCACGGGCATTCTCGTCGAACACGGTGCCGTCGGCCAGCGTGCCCTTATAGCCGACCAGCGCGAAATCCTCATGGCTGGGCGAGGAGCCGACGCCCTTTTCGAGGACCTGATATTTGAGGCCCGATTCGGTGCGGCCGAATTGCGAGGAGCCGGCGGCCGCGAGGCCGATGCCGGCCAGCGCCGCGACGCCCACGCCCAGCCAGAGCTTGCTCAGCGAACCCTTGGCGATCGGACGCAACGGAACGGCAGTGACGGACATGCGGGCTACCCCCAAGTTCAGATTTTCGCTGGCCAGCCCTTTAGGCCGATCCGATGCGCGCCGCCAGCCCCGGCGGCACGTCGGAGACAATCGGCGCCGGAAATATACCGGCGCCGGTATATCTTAACGAACGCCGTCGCGCTCGGCGCGCTTACGCTCCAGCTTGCGGGCGCGGCGGACGGCGGCAGCCTTCTCGCGCGCACGCTTTTCCGAGGGCTTCTCATAGTGACGGCGCAGCTTCATCTCGCGGTACACACCCTCGCGCTGGAGCTTCTTCTTGAGCGCGCGCAAGGCCTGGTCGACATTGTTATCGCGAACGATGATCTGCATAAGCCGGTCAAACTCCAATCTATCCATTCGGCCCTTCCCATCCGGTCCCGGCAGTGGGACGCGCGACGGAGAATCGGCCAAAAACAATTGCGCCGCGACGAAAATCGCGGCGTTCCATCGGCGCGCCCTACCAGCGAAAGGCCGATGTTTCAAGTAGCGCCCGATCATTTTTGGCAGGATCGACGGCGATTGACAGATGCCCCCGCAGCCGTGGAAGGAAGCGGCATGACGAAATTCACCGTCAATGACAGGCCCGTCCAGTATCGCATGGACCCGCAGACGCCGCTGCTCTGGGCGCTGCGCGACGGATCGAACCTGACCGGCACCAAATATGGCTGCGGCACCGGCCATTGCGGCGCCTGCACCGTCGATATCGACGGTGTGGCGGTGCGCTCCTGCCAGATCAGCCTCGCCCAGACCGAGGGACGCTTCGTCACCACGATCGAGGCGCTGTCCCCCGACCGCAGCCACCCCGTGCAACAGGCATGGGCCGCGCGCGCCGTGCCCCAATGCGGCTATTGCCAGTCGGGCATGATCATGGCCGCGTCCGTCCTGCTGCGCCGGAACAACGACCCCAGCGATGCCGATATCGACCAGGCCATCACCAATATCTGCCGCTGCGGCACCTATCCGCGCATCCGGGACGCCATCAAGCTGGCAGGCCGGATCATGCGCGGGGAGGAGCGGATCGCCGCCGCGCCGCCGCCGGGAATCACGCCGGAGGACGCGGCGAGGGCCGTGCCCGCGCTGCGCCCCGCCGGCCGCACGAACGACTGATCCCGCGACCTGAACGGACCGGGCGGCAAAACCCTTCGCGATTCTTTCAATTCGCTGACGGCGGTATTCAGGATGGTGTCAGCGCGCGCCCTCTATACCGGAACCGTGGGAGGCCGAGCGCCCCCGGTCTGAGGATAGAGAGACATGGTCAAAGGTTGGAGAGCGGGGCTGCTGGCCCTCACCGCAATGGCGACGACGACCGCCCCCGCTTTCGCCCAGCGGGGCGAATGGGGCGGACGTGGCGGACCGGGCGGCGGCAATGGCGTGGAACGTCCGGGCAATCCGGCGGGCAATCCGGGCGGCAATAGCGGAGCGCAACCAGCCCCCAGCCGCAACTGGAGCG
>JASGGS010000152.1:0-9940 GCA_047602685.1 Sphingobium sp. | reverse complement strand
GGCGCGGCGGGCGCCGCGACATTCCTGACCGCCTCGCGCCAGTGCCTCGCCGGGCCGTTCAGCGCGCTCGACCCGATGCTCCGGCGCCTCTGGTACAGTAATGTGCCCGAAGGCATGCCGGTCTGGACGCAGTCGACCGGCATGCAGGTGCTGATCCTCGTTCCCGGCCTGCTCGGCCTTGCCGCCTCCCTGGCTGCCATCCGCCTCGACGGGCGGGAGCGGCGCCTGTTGTGGACCGAATTGCTGCTCGTGCAGGCGGGCGCCTTCGCCGTCTCGCTGTTCGTGATGCGCGCCATGGGCCTTTCGCAGGTGCTCGCCCTGCCCGCGACCGCCTGGCTTTTCATGCGCGCACTGGGCGGGGCGGGCCACCTTTCGACGCCCGCAGGCCGCGTGCTGCTCGGCTTCGCCTGCTTCGCGCTGACGCCCGTCGGCGCGGAGATCGGCGCGACCGTCCTCCTCTCCTCATCGGCAAGGACGGACCAGCCCGAAAAGGACGCCTATGTCTGCCCCGGCCCCGCGGGCATGGCAAGGCTGCGCGGCCTGCCGCCCTCCACCCTGTTCGCGCCGCTCGACCTCGGCCCGCATATCCTTGCCTTCACCCCGCACAGCGTCATCGGCACGGGCCATCATCGCAATGTGGCGGGCATGGCCAGCGTGCTGCGCGGCTTCACCGCGCGGCCGGACGAGGCGCGCCGGATCATCGCCGCCACGCCCGCACGCTATGTCGCGGTCTGCGTCGCGGAGAATGAGATGCGCAAATATGCCCGCCTCTATCCCGCGTCGCTGGCGGCGACGCTGGTGCGCGACCGGCCCCCGGCCTGGCTCGTCCCCATTCCCTTCCCGATCCGGCGGGATGTCCGCATCTATCGCATCCTGCCCGCCGGTCAGGCGGCCACGAAGCGCAGCGCCACCCCGTTCATGCAGTAGCGCAGGCCCGTCGGCCTCGGTCCGTCGTCGAACACATGGCCCAGATGGCCGCCGCAGCGCGCGCACAGCACCTCCGTGCGCTGCATGCCCAGGTCGAGGTCGGACCGGGTGCGCACGGCGCCGCGCGCTATGGGCTGCCAGAAACTCGGCCAGCCCGTGCCGCTGTCGAACTTGGCGGCGGAAGCGAATAGGGGCTGGCCGCAGCCCGCGCACTGGAACACCCCCTTGCGATGCTCCCCGTTCAGCGGCGAGGAATAGGGCGCCTCCGTCGCACGGCGGCGCAGCACCTTATATTGCCCGTCGGTCAGCCGTTTCCTCCATTCCGCATCGCTCAGCGTGAAGGGATAGGAGGCCGCGTCCGCCCGCCCGGGCAGCCATCCGGCGCCGAGGCATGCCAGGGCGCCTCCCGCAAAGGCCCGTCGGCTGATCTCCATGTCCTGGCTCCTCCCTGGGCTGAGGTCCCCAAGATAAGGCGGCGGGCCGCATCCCGCCAGTGGCGCCGCGCGCCCGCGCGCTATAGGGGAGGGCGGTGACCCACGGCGCTTTCATCCTTGCCCTGAAGGCGGAGGCCATCCGCCTCGGCTTCGCGGACTGCCGTATCGCGTCCCCGGATGCGATACCGGAGGCGGCGGGGCATCTGGCGCAATGGCTGGCCGATGGCTGCCATGGCGAAATGGGCTGGATGGAAGGACGCGCCGACCAGCGCGGTTCGCCAAGGGGCCTGTGGCCGGAGGTGCGCAGCGTCATCATGCTTGGCATGGCCTATACGCCCGGCCATGACCCGCTGGCGCTGGCGGAGGTGCGCGACCGCGGCCGCATCTCCGTCTATGCGCAGGGACAGGATTATCATGATGTGGTCAAGCGCGCGCTCAAGGCGCTGGCCCGCTGGATGGTCGAGGCCGCCCCGTCGGAGCTGAAGGTCTTCGTGGATACGGCCCCCGTCATGGAAAAGCCGCTGGCAGCCGCGGCGGGTCTCGGCTGGCAGGGCAAGCACACCAATATGGTGAGTCGCTCCGAAGGAAGCTGGCTGTTCCTCGGCTCCATCTACACCACGCTCGACCTCGCGCCCGATGCGCCGGGCCGGGACAGCTGCGGGTCCTGCGACGCCTGCCAGCGCGCCTGCCCCACCGACGCCTTTCCCGCGCCCTATCGCCTCGACGCGCGCCGCTGCGTCTCCTATCTCACCATCGAGCATAAGGGACCGATACCGGAGGAGTTGCGGCCGGGCATCGGCAACCGCATCTATGGCTGCGACGATTGCCTGGCCGTCTGCCCGTGGAACAAGTTCGCGGCCGCCGCCCATGGCCACCGCGCCTTCCTGCCCCGTGCCGAACTGACGGCGCCGCGCCTTGCCGACCTGCTCGACCTCGACGATGCGGGCTTTCGGGAGATGTTCGCCGGGTCCCCCATCAAGCGCATCGGCCGCAACCGCATGGTCCGCAACGCGGCGATCGCGGCGGGCAATAGCGGCGATCCGCGCATGATCGCCGCGCTCGAAAAACGGGTGGATGACGAGGATGCCGTGGTGGCCGAAGCAGCCGCCTGGGCGCTGGGGCGGCTGCGCACCGCATGAAGAGGATCGCCGTCATCCTCGACATGGACGGCACGATCATCGAATCGGGCGAGGCGAAGCACTGCGTCTTGCTGGATCTGTTCGCCTCGGAGCCCGCCGCCGTCCGACGGGAGATCGACCGCTATAACCGCGCTCATGGCGGGGTGCCCCGGCGGCTGAAGTTCGAGCACATCGCGCGCCATGTCGCGACGCTGCCCGCCAGCCGGGATGTTCCCGGCCTGCTGGACCGCTATGCCGCCGCGCTGGGCCGGTCGGTCGCTGCCAGCCCGCTCGTGCGCGGGGTGGAGCGGCTCTTTGCCGACGATCATATCCTGCGTTTCCTCTGCTCCGCCGCGCCGGAGGCGGAGGTAGCCGAAGTCCTGCGCCATCATGGCCTCGCCGACCGGGTGGCCGGGGTCTATGGCGCGCCGGTGACGAAGGTGGAGGCGCTGCGGACGATCCGCGCGGAACAGGGCAATGCATGCGTCTTCATCGGCGACGCCGCCGCCGATGCGCGGGCCGCCGCGATCGCGGGCATGCCCTTCGTCCTGCGCCTGTCGGGCGAACCGCCGCCCGCCTTGGATGCGGTGCGCCGCATCGCCGACTTCACGGATTATCAGGACTGGCTGTTCGGCATCGTGGGGGAATGAGGCCCGCTATTTCCCGTCGCGCAGGGCCTTTGCGCAGGCATTGCTGTCCACCGCCGCGCCCGCTGGCGACCGTGCCTCGACATAGGTGACGACCGGCTCGCCATTGGTGGCGGGCGGATAGAGATAGGCGTCGAGTATGCAGCGCTCGTTCGCGAATTGCAGCTTGCGCGCGCCGGGATCTCGAATGTCCAGCCGGGGCTTGCCGAACTGGCGTTGCAGGCCGCGCGCGTCCGCGCCGATCAGGTCGGTCGCGCCGGGCCGGGTGGCGGGCGTGAAGCTCGCGGAGGCGGGGCGCACCGGCGCTCCGGTCGCGCCTCCGCAAGCGGCCAGGAGGAGGAGCGCCGGCAGGGCTGCGGGGATGAAGGCGCGCATCGATGTCTCCGTCATGTCGGTATCGCGGCGAAGGCATAGGGACGGCAAGCGCCTCCGCCAAGAGGGCTGCGGCCGGACAGGGATCAGGGGAGGGGCAGCCGCGACATAAGTCGGCTTGACTTTGTTCGGTCGAACGAACAAATTTCGCGCCCGTGACATATGCCCGCCTCCTCGCCGCCGCCACGGAGCATTTCGGCCGTCTGGGCTTCGAGGGAGCAAGCACGCGCGCCATCGCGGCGGCATCGGGCACGGCCATGTCCTCCATCACCTATCATTTCGGCGGCAAGGAGGGGCTGTACCTCGCCGTCGCCGATCATATCGCCAGCCAGATCGCGGAGCGGCAGGGACCCGTGCTGGAGGCGGCCCGGACACGCGTCACCTCGCGCGAGGCGGCGGAGGAGGGGTTGGCCGCGATGGTGGAGGGGTTCGCGCGCATGATGATCGCACCCGAATCCGCTGCCTGGTCCAGTTTCATCCTGCGCGAGCAGCAGGAGCCCACCGCTGCTTTCGAACGCCTTTATGACGGCGTGATACGGGCCATTGTCGAAACCTTCGTCTCGCTCATCACCGTCGCCCGGCCCGACCTCGGCAGGCAGGAGGCGCGGATGACCGGTATCTTCCTCTACGGGCAAGCCCTGATCCTGCGCGTCGGCTTTGCCTCCGTGCGCCGGGTGCTGGAGGTTGAGCGCTTCGATTCGCAGACGGAGGCCGCTCTGCTCGCCCGCCTGCGCGCCACGACCCTGAGCATTCTTTCGGAGAAGCCCGGATGAACCGCCGCATCCTCATCATTGCCGCCCTCGTCATCCTGGCCGTCGCAGCCATCGCCACAAAGGGCTTCGGCCTTATGGGCAGCCGCGACGAGGAGGGGCTGACCCTCTATGGCAATGTCGATGTGCGCGAAGTGGACATGGCCTTCCGCGTGCCCGGCCGCATCGCGTCCATCGCCGTGGACGAGGGCATGGCCGTGAAGAAGGGGCAATTGCTCGCCACGCTCGACACCGCCACGCTGGACGCGCGCATCGACCAGGCGGAGGCGGATGTTGCCCGCGCCCGCGCCGAATATGCCCGGGCGCGCAACGGCAACCGGCCGCAGGACGTGGCGCAGGCCGGCGCCCGCGTCACGGCGGCGGAGGCGCA
This sequence comes from Sphingobium sp., assembly GCA_047602685.1. Taxonomy (GTDB): domain Bacteria; phylum Pseudomonadota; class Alphaproteobacteria; order Sphingomonadales; family Sphingomonadaceae; genus Sphingobium. The sequence goes on along the minus strand of JASGGS010000152.1, from coordinate 5,302 downwards.
GTATCGGCAGGCGGAGGCTGATTATGCCCGCCGCCAGCCGCTCGTCGCGCCGGGCGCGATCAGCCGGGATGTCTGGACCCAGACCGTCACCGCCCGCGACAATGCCCGCGCCCGGCTGGCCGAGGCGCGGCAGGCCGCCTCGCTCGCACGGGCGGGCGCGCGGGCCGAGGACGTGGCGGCGGCGAAGGCGCAGCTCGGCGCGGCGGAGGCTGCGCGCAAGAGCGCCTCCACCGACCTTGGCGATGCGAGGCTGATCGCCGCCGTGGACGGTACGGTGGTCACCCGCGCGCGGGAGCCGGGGGCGATCGTCCAGGGCGGGGAGACGGTCCTGTCCCTCTCCATCGACCGGCCGCTGCGCGTGCGCGCCTATGTGGCCGAACCGCAGATCAGCCGCATCGCGCCGGGCATGAGGGTGGTCGTGACGGCGGACGGCAATCCCAAGCGCTATCATGGCACCATCGGCTATATCGCCCCCCGCGCGGAGTTCACGCCCAAGACGGTGGAGACGGCGGACCTGCGCACCGATCTCGTCTACCGCCTGCGCATCATCGTGTCCGATCCCGACACGGCGCTGCGCCAGGGGCAGCCGGTGACGGTGGCCGTGACCGACGCCCGTCCGGCGAAGGACTGACATCGTGCAGGGCGCCCCCGTCGCCTCCGCCACCGGCATCGTCAAGCGCTTCGGCAAGGACGCGCCGCCCGCGCTGGACGGCGTGGGGATCGCGATCCGGCCGGGCATGATAACCGGGCTGGTGGGGCCTGACGGCGCGGGCAAGACGACGCTCATCCGCATCCTCGCGGGCCTGATGGCGCCCGACGAGGGAAGCGTCGCCGCGCTGGGCGGCGCGCCCGGCGATGTGCTGCGGGATATCGGCTATATGCCGCAGCGCTTCGGCCTCTATGAGGAACTGAGCGTCCGCGAGAATCTCACCCTCTATGCGGAGGTGCGTGGCCTTCCGAGGGAGGAGCGGGACGGCGTGTTCGACCGCCTGCTCGAATTCACCGACCTTAAGCGGTTCCAGGGCCGCCATGCGGGCAAGTTGTCGGGCGGCATGAAACAGAAGCTGGGCCTTGCCTGCGCCCTCGTGCGCACGCCGCGCCTGCTGCTGCTGGACGAGCCGGGCGTGGGCGTCGACCCGATCAGCCGCCGCGAGCTCTGGGCGATGGTCGGCGACCTCAAGGCGGACGGCATAGGCGTCCTCTGGTCCACCGCCTATCTGGACGAGGCGGAGAAGTGCGATCATGTCTATCTCCTCAACCAGGGCAGGCTGCTGTTCGACGGGCCGCCCGCCGAACTGACGGGCGCGGTCGCGGGCCGCGTGCTGCGCGTCACCGGCTTTCGCGAGCGCCGCCGCCAGTTCCTCTCCCATGTGCTCGACCGCGACGACATTTCCGACGGCACGATACAGGGCCGCGCCCTCCGCCTGCTGGTGCGGGACGGGCATGACGTGCCGGATGCCGCCGCGCTGGACGCCGGGCCGGAGACGAAGGTGGAACCGCTCGTCCCCCGCTTCGAGGACGGCTTCATCCAGAAGCTGGGCGGCGGGCCGAAGGGGACGAGCCGCTTGGCGGAAGCCTATCATCCGATAGAAAGGAGCGGGACGCTTGCCATAGAGGCCAAGGGTCTCACCAGGCGTTTCGGCGATTTCACCGCCGCGGAGGACATGAATTTCGCCATTCCGCAGGGCCGCATATTCGGCCTGCTCGGTCCCAATGGCGCGGGCAAGTCCACCACGTTCAAGATGCTCTGCGGCCTGCTGACGCCAACGGAAGGCAGCGGGTCGGTGGCGGGCAAGGACCTGCGCCATTCCGCCGCCCATGCCCGCGCCTCGCTCGGCTATATGGCGCAGAAATTCTCGCTCTATGGTGACCTGTCGGTGCGGCAGAATCTCGATTTCTTCGCGGGCGCCTATGATCTGGGCCGCCGGGAGGCGGCCGAGGCGATCGAGCGCATGACCGACATATTCGAGCTTGGCCCCCATATGCGGGACAATGCCGGACTGCTCCCCCTGGGCTTCAAGCAGCGCCTCGCGCTCGCCTGCGCGGTGATGCACGAGCCGCCCGTCCTCTTCCTCGACGAGCCGACGTCGGGCGTCGATCCTGTCACCCGCCGCGAATTCTGGATGCACATCAACGGCCTCGTCGAAAAGGGCGTGACCGTCCTTGTCACCACCCATTTCATGGACGAGGCGGAATATTGCGACGAGGTAACGCTCATCTACCGCGCGCGGCAGATCGCCAGCGGCACGCCGGACGCGCTGAAGGCGGAGGCGGGCAGGCTCGGCGGCCTGGACGATCCGACGATGGAGGACGCCTTCATCGCCCTGATCGAGCGGTCCGACGCCCTGCGCGAGGAAAGGGAGCAGGCATGAGCGGCCCGCGCTTCGACCTGCGCCGCTTCCGCGCGCTGGTGGTGAAGGAGTTCATCCAGGTCGCGCGCGATCCCTCCACCTTCACCATCGCCTTCCTGCTGCCGCCCTTCCTCCTCTTCCTGCTCGGCTATTCGGTGTCGCTCGACGCCTCCCGCGTGCGGGTCGCGCTGGTGGTGGAGGATGCCAGCAGCGAGGCGATGGGCCTCGCGGCCAGCTTCGCCCGGTCCGCCTATTTCGACGTGACGCCCGCGCGCAGCGTGGCGGCCGTGCGGGACGCGCTTGTCGCGGACAGGCAGCGCGGCATCATCGTCATCCCGCAGGGCTTCGGGGAAGGCATGAAGCGCGGCGCGCCGCCGCCCGTCCAGGTCATCACCGACGGATCGCAGCCCAATACCGCCAATTTCCTCGGCGCCTATGCCGATGGCGTGCGCACGGCATGGCTGGCGGAGGAGAGGGGCGCCGCGGCCCAGCCGCTGGTCCAGACCAGCGCGCGCTACTGGTTCAATCCGGGACTCAAGAGCCGCTATTTCCTCGTCCCCGGCTCCATCGCCATCGTCATGACCATGATCGGCACGCTCCTCACCGCCCTTGTCATCGCGCGGGAATGGGAGAGGGGAACGATGGAGGCGATCATGGCGACGCCGATCAGCATGGCGGAATTCGTCGCGTCCAAGGTGCTGCCCTATTTCCTCCTCGGCCTCGCTTCCATGGCCATCTGCACCATATTGGCGATCATCTTCTTCCATGTGCCCTTCCGGGGGAGCGTGCTGGCGCTGCTCGCCCTCTCCTCCGCCTTTCTCATGCCCGCGCTTGGTCTTGGCCTCTTCATCTCCGCCGCGACGAAGAACCAGTTCGTGGCGAGCCAGATCGCGCTCCTCTCCGCCTTCCTGCCGACCTTTCTGCTGTCGGGTTTCCTCTACGAGATCGCGTCCATGCCATGGCCCATACAGGCCATCACCTATGTCGTGCCCGCGCGCTACCTCATCCCCTCGCTCCAGACCGTGTTCCTGGCGGGCGACCTGTGGGGGCTGATCCTGCCCAATATCGGCATCATGCTCGGCTTCGGCGTCGGCTTCTTCTACCTCGCCTTCCGCGCGACGAAGAGGACGCTCGACCAGTGAACCGCCTGCGTGCCATGATCGTGAAGGAATTCTGGGCCGCCCTGCGCGACCCGAAATCGCGCGTGATCCTCATCATGCCCGCGCTCATGCAGCTTTTCATCTTCAGCTATTCGACCACGCTCGACGTGACCAATGTCGATATCGGCGTGCTTGACCGTTCCGGCGGCATCCATGCGCGCGAACTGGTGGCGCGCATCCATGGCAGCCCCACCTTCCGCACCGTCGTCAGGCTGGAATCGCCCGGCGCGCTGCGTCAGGCGATCAACGACCAGCGGGTGATCGCCGCCATCGTCATCGATCCCGATTTCGACAGCCGCCTCGACCGGCGCCAGCCCGCGACGGTGGGCGTGGTGCTGGACGGGCGGAAATCCAACGCGGCGCAGATCGTGGGCGGCTATATCGGCCGCATCGCAGGCGGCATGGGCGCGGATATGGCGCCGCCGCGCATGGCCGCGCTGGCGGAGGGAACGGCCGTCACCCACTGGTACAATCCCTCGCTCGATTATGTCTGGTTCACCCTGCCGTCGCTCATCGCGCTCATCACCATGATCGGCGCGGTCGCCGTGACATCGCAGAGCGTCGCGCGGGAACGGGAGCTGGGCACGTTCGACCAGCTCATGGTCTCGCCGCTGCGCGTCCATGAGATAGTGATCGGCAAGATGGTGCCGCCCTTCGTCGTCAGCCTGTTCAACGGCACCCTGTTCCTGGTGCTGGCGCAGATCGTGTTCGGCGTCCCCTTCTCCGGATCGCTGCTCCTCTTCTATCTGGGCCTCACCGTCTACACGCTGACGCTGATCGGTATCGGCCTGTTCGTGTCGGCGCTCTGCTCGACGCAGCAGCAGGCGTTTCTCGGCTCCTTCGTCATCTCCACGCCGCTCATCATGCTGTCGGGCTATGCCAGCCCGATCGAGAACATGCCGGGCTGGATGCAGGTGCTGACCTATGCCGATCCGATCCGCTATTTCCTGGTCATCGTGCAGGGCGTGTTCCTGAAGGGCATGCCCGCCGGGGCCGTGTTCGGGCAGCTCTGGCCCCTCGTCATCATCGCCATCGTCACGCTGGGTGCCTCCGCCTGGCTGTTCCGGGCACGCATGGAGTGATCCCTATGCCGCGTCTTTCCTTCATCGCGCCCGTCCTGCTGCTGGCGGCCTGCACCGTCGGCCCCGATTACAGGCGCCCCGCCATCCCCGCCGCCTCCGGGGCATGGACGGAACCGGCCGACGCCGCGGGCGCTGTCGATCCACTCTGGTGGCGGCAATTTGGCGATCCCGCGCTCACCGCCCTCATCGAGCGCGCGCTCGCAAAGGCGCCGGATATGGCGGAGGCGGAGGCCCGCCTGCGCGAGGCGCGGGCCAATCGCGACGCCGCCGCCGGTGGCGCCCTTCCCGGCCTGACGGCCAAGGGCAGCTATACCGGCAACAGGCTCTCCGAAAACGGCCAGTTCCCGATCGACGCGATTCCCGGCTTCGCGCGCGCCTTCCCCCTGTTCGACCTCGGCTTCGACGCCAGTTGGGAACTCGACCTCTGGGGCCGCAACCGCCGCAAGGTGGAGGGCGCCGCTGCCCGCGCCGACGCGGCGGAGGCGGGACGGCGCGACGCCATGGTCGCCCTCTCGGCCGAGATCGCCCGCAATTATGTCGACCTGCGCGCCGCGCAGGCGGATGCGAGGGCGCTGGCGGGCATTGCGGAGGCGGACGCGGAACTGGCGCGCCTCACCCGCCTGCGCTTCGACGCGGGGGAGGCGTCCCGGCTCGACCTCGACGGCGCGGACAGCGCCGCGCGCGCCAGCGCCTCTGCCGTGCCCGATGC
>JASGGS010000151.1:0-9992 GCA_047602685.1 Sphingobium sp. | reverse complement strand
CGTGAATCAGCATTGGGGCAATCTGCTGAAAGCGGCAGCGGTCTCGACCTTGCTCGGCGTCGGCGCCGAGCTGGGGGCCGATAGCGAGGACGATCTGACCCGCGCGCTTCGGCGCGGCTCGCAGGACACCATCAATCAGACCGGCCAGCAGATCGTGCGGCGGCAATTGAATGTGCAGCCGACGCTCACCATCCGGCCGGGGCATCCGCTCAGGATCGTCCTGACCCGCGACCTTGTATTGCAGCCCTTTGGAGGCACACGATGACGAAACTGAAGCTGGGAGCGATCCCCGAGGACAAGCCCGTCAAGCTCGCCGTGGAACTGCCCGCCTCCGTGCATCGCGATCTCGTCGCCTATGCAGACGCGCTCGCGAAGGAGACCGGGCAGCAGCCGTGCGCACCGGAGAAGCTCGTCGCGCCGATGCTGGAGCGGTTCATGGCGACCGACCGCGCCTTTCGCCGGCACCGCGCGCAGGGGAATTGAAGGCGATATCCCGCCTCAGTTGCCGAAGAACCGCTTGTGCCGCGCTCTGCCCTCCGCCTCGGTTACGGCCATCTCGGCATTGAAGCATTCTTCGCCGCGAACCGAGCCTTCCGCGCATCCCGTGAGAAGCTCGCGGGCTTCATCGAGATGCGCCGCGAAATACTGCTTGCCGCGCGGTTCGGCTGGAACCGGAGCAGCGGCGGGCGAGGCAGCGACGATTGCCGCCTGCTTAGGCGGCGCAATCACAGAGCGCAGCACAAAGCCCCCACCGAATCCGATGATCAGCGTGACCAGTGCGATGATGAGTGTCTTGCCTTGCTTCATGACGGCTCCTTTCCCAAAGACTGTCAAATCGGGTGGCCCGTTGGTTCCATTCGAGCCTGTTAACGTCGCATGTCACTGTCTCGCGCGGTCACGGGATATCGAAGGGCAGCGCATAGCGGTCGCGCACGAAGGCGAGGAAACGCCGTAACGCGGGATTGCCGTTGTCCTTCAGCCAGTAGCCGGAATAGCTGATGAACGCCGGCCCCTGCTCGCCGTGGATCGGACGATAGACGACCTCGGGATAGCGCGCGCCGGTCGCCCCCTCGCAGACGATCGAGACGCCCGGCCCGCCGCCCAGCACGCTCAGGATCGCCTCGCGGCTGGCCCGATGCATCCTGATGTCGAGCGGTTCGCCGGCCAGCATCAGGCGGCCGAGCAGCAGATCGCGGATTTCCGGGCCGGGATCGGCGGAGGGCAGCAGGAACTGCTCGCGGCGCAGATCGGTCCAGTGAACGGCCTCGCGCTCGGCCAGCGGATGATCGGCCGGCAACGCGGCCATCACGCGCTCGTTCCAGAACGCCTCGCGCCGGAATCCCGCGTGGCATGCCTCGCCCACCAGGATCGCAATATCAATCTCGCCGGTATCGAGCCCGGCAAGGAGCACGCCCCGGTCGGCTTCCACGCCATCCAGCTCGACGTCGGGATGGGCGCTGCGCCAGCCCAGTATCGCCGCGCGCAGATGGCCCGCCGAAATCGCGCTGTTGTGCCCGACGATCAGCCCGCCGGCCCGACCCTGGCCCGCCGCCCGCATCATCGCCAGCATATTGTCCGCGTTCGCCACCATCGGCCGCGCTGCGCGGATGAACTGCGCGCCGGCAAGGGTCATGGTGACGCCGGCCTGCGAGCGATTGAAAATGCTGCCGCCGATCACGCGCTCCAGCTTCAGGATGGCGCGGCTCAGCGTCGATTGCTCCACGTCCAGCACGCGGGACGCGCGGTAGAAGCTGCCATGATCCGCCGCCGCGATAGCATAGCGAAGCTGACGAATATCGAACGGCACACGATGTTCCTCTCCCTGTTCAGGCCACCTGGGAAAAGCCCTCACAAAGAAGGATGCTCGGCGAAGGCGATTTTCCTGTAGCTTTTTCGGGGCCATTGCCTCGCGGGCCGGTTTTCATTGCGAAACCGGGCGCCTTCGGCTAACCCTATTGCGAACGTCTCGCAACTGTCGATCTTTCCACTTCGGCGCGGGACTCTGCGCTGAAGGAAATCGGACGTTGTGAGCAATGAACGTGTAGCCCTGCGCCTCTACCGGACGCACCGCGATACGCTCGTGAACTACGCCGGCAAGCTGTCCGGCGACCGTGCCGGCGCCGAGGACATCGTACAGGACGCCTGGCTGCTGATGGACCGGCAGCCCGAACGCGCCGCAATCCGCGAACCGCTCGGCTATCTCCGGCGCATTGTCCGCAACCTTGTGTTTGCCCAGGCCCGTCAGTCGCGAGAGACCGCCGTCGCGACAGAGGACATGCCCGACATCGCCGACGACCGCCCCACGGCCGAGGCGCAACTTATGGCGCGGCAGGCGATGGAACTGGTGCTGGACACGATCGACGCCATGCCCGCGCGCCAGAAGGCGGCGATCAAGATGTATCATTTCGAGGACATGAAGCTGCGCGAGATCGCGGTGAAGCTCGGCCTGTCAGTATCCTATACGCAGAGGCTGATCGCCGAAGGGATGGAAATCTGCAATCAGCGCCGACGCCAGGGGCTTTGATTCGATGGTCCGCGAAAAAATTACAGGAAAAGGCGTGCGCCCGAACATCTACCCTACATGCAGGCACCGCCGTCATCTTCGGCCCCGCGAGTCCATCGCCACCTTCGGCTCTTGCCGGATCGCCCGGCGATCATGACGGCGGACGAACGCACGCCGGAACGCGCGGCGGCAGAGTGGTTCATCGCCCTGCGGGAAGACCCCGACGACGTCGAGCTGCGCGCGCGCTTTACCGCCTGGCGCGACGCCGATCCACGCCATGCCGAAGCCTGGGCGGAAATGGGCGAGACGGCACGGATCATTGGCACGGCTCCGCCCGAACGGCGCGGCTATGACCTGCCGCCCTCTACGCAGGGGCGTGCGCGGCGCCATAAGCGGTGCCAGGGCATCGCCCGGCCGCGCCGCCTTTGGAAACGGGTGACGGCCGCCGCAGCCGTCGCCTGCCTCGCCCTGGTCGCTGCGCCGATGCTCACCTTGCGCATGACCGCCGACCACATTTCGGGCGTGGGCGCGGTCGAGACGATCCGGCTGGCGGACGGCTCGACTGTCGAGCTGGGGCCGGATAGCGCCATCGCCGTCGATTACAGCTCCACGGCGAGGGGCATCCGCCTGTTGTCTGGCCAGGCGATGTTCGAGGTGCGCCGCGATCCGGCCCGGCCGTTCCGTGTCGCCACGCGGGATGTCACGACCACCGTTCTCGGCACCGGCTTCGAGGTTCGCATGATCGGCGACGCTACGAACGTCGCCGTGCGCCACGGTCGGGTTCGCGTCGAAGATGGCAAGGGAGCCCGCGACCTGGGCGCGGGCGAGTGGGTCCATATCGTTTCGGGCTCGCCGACCGCTGCTGGAGTCGCAGCGCCGGAGTTGGTCGGTGCCTGGCGGAGCGGCAAAGTTCCGGTGCGCAACCGTCCGATTGCCGAGGCGATCGACGAAATGCGGCCCTGGTATAGCGGCAAGATCGTGTTGGCCGACAGCACGCTGGGCACCAAGCCAGTCACCGGCACTTATGATTTCCGCGATCCTGCGCGCAGCCTAAATCTGATTGTCGCTCCCTATGGCGGGCGCGTGGTTCGGATCACGCCCTGGCTGATGATCGTGACCGGCGGATGAAAGCCTAGTTATTTCAGGGGCTTGTCGCGGCCTGAAAATAATTTCGGAAAAATAGAGGAAAACCGGCTCCCCGGATCATCCCCCTTAAGAGGCGCGACTGCATCGCATTTGCAGCCGCGCGCCAGCCAGGTGGAGATTGACGAATGATCGGGGGTGACATGACGGGACGGTTTAGGGTGCGGCGCGCTGCGGCTTTGGGCGCTCTCCTGATGGGAACGACCGCGCTGGCGGGCATGATTGCCCCTGTGCCGGCCCTGGCGCAGACCACCGCGACGGCGACCCGTCATTTCAACATCCCGGCCCAATCGCTCCGCGAAGCCCTGCTGATCTTCGGCCAGCAATCCGGCCTACAGGTGACAGCGCAGGGGCCGCTTGTGGAGGGGCGCACTAGCTCGCCGGTTTCGGGCGATCTCCCGCTGGCCGAGGCGCTAAGTCGGCTCTTGACGGGGACGGGCCTGACCTTCCGCTTCGATGGCAGAGATGCCGTGAGACTTGAGCCTGTGCCGCAAACTGCCGATGGTGCAATCCAGCTTGGGCCAGTGCGAGTGGAGGGCGAAAGCGGTGCGAGCGGATACTCTGCTCCATCCACTTCGGTTCTAGGCACGCTACCCGAAGCCTATGCTGGCGGACAGGTCGCGCGTGGCGGTCAACTCGGCATGCTTGGCAATCGCGATGTGATGGACACGCCGTTCAGCCAGACCATCTACACAAGCAAAACTCTTCAGAACCAGCAGGCGCGGACTGTTCAGGAAGTGTTGAACAATGATCCCTCTGTTGTAGCGACTAATACGCCCGGTCTCGACCGTGATTTTCAGGCTATCCGCGGATGGGGCGGTGACGGATTCGACGGCACTCGGACCGTCAATGGCATGGTCGGTATGGCGGCCATGTATTACCCGTCAGCCGACTACCTGGAGCGCGTTGAAATTCTGAAAGGGCCAAGCGCGCTCCTGAACGGTGCATCGCTTGCGGGCGGAGGTGCCAGCGGCGGCCCACTTGGCGGCTCGGTCAATCTCGTCACGAAGCGGGCAACGGATGAACCGATCACACGGTTGACCACACGCTTTGTGTCCGATTCCCAAATTGGCGGACATCTCGATGTCGGCCGTCGCTTTGGAGCGGGCAACGAGTTCGGTATCCGCTTCAACGGATCGATCGACGGCGGTCACACGCCAATCGATACGCAAACGACAAAACTCGGCACCGCGGCGCTCAATCTCGACTACTCCGGCGAACATGTCCGAATTTCAGCAGACTTTGCACATCAAACCCAAAAAACAGATCCGCTTAATACAGCCCTTTTCTCACGGGGGGTCGCGAACTCGCTGTCGTCCTATCCCCGCGCACCAAGTTCGACAGTGAGCCTTGTTCCGTCTGGGTTGGAATGGAAGGCCAACTCAACGATGGGAATGATACGAGGCGAAATCGACATTTTTGAGAATGTCACGGCCTATGCTGCCATCGGCAAGCAGAAAACAGAAACAGGAATGGAGGGCACCGTTGGGATTGATCTGGTCAACGATACCGGCCGCTACACTATCAGGCCAGGGATACGACGGGCTTCGTATGACGCCCTGTCAATGCAAGGCGGCTTTCGAGCCACAGTTAATACCGGATCAGTAAAACACGCTCTAAGCATGAATATCTCTCGGTCCGAAATGGACTATAAGTGGGTGAACGTGTTTTCGAACTCTCTCGACGCCGGAACTATCTACAATCCTGTTTTTCCGATAATTCCCATCACTGCTGATCCTGGCGACCCTAAGACGATGTCCAAAAACGCGGTGTCCAGCATCGGCTTTACAGACATCCTATCCATGCTTGACGACCGCATTCAGTTCACGGCCGGCATTCGCTATCAGGAAGTTAAGTCGAAAAACTTCAATACAACGACAGGACTTATAACTTCGGAATATAATGATCATGCTTGGACCCCCGCTTTCGGGCTGGTCGTCAAGCCGTGGGGAAGAGTCTCGCTCTACGCCAACTATATCGAGGACCTCAAAGCTGGATCTACCGTCGGCACGTCATATGCGAATGCTGGCGAAATATTCCCGCCTTATGTTAACAAGCAATACGAGGCTGGCGTTAAAGTCGACTGGGGTCAGGTAATGACAACATTGGCTGTGTTCGAGATCTCCAGAAATACTTCAATGGCGGTAGCCGATCCCGCAGGCGGGCTCCCGACACTGACTCAGAATGGTCAAACACGCCATCGCGGTATCGAATTCGAGGTCAATGGCGAAGTCACGTCAGGCTTTCGCCTGATGGGCGGGCTCACTCTCATAGATCCCGTTCTGACCAACACCGCAGGCGGCACACTAGACGGCAAGAGAGGCGATACAGCTCCGAAAGTCCGCGCGGTGATTGGCGCGGACTGGGACATGCCCTTCCTGGACGGGCTGACGCTCAATGGACGGCTGACCCATACTGGTGATGTGGTTATCACGCCCGCATCCGGTGTGACTATTCCATCATGGACCACCGCAGACCTTGGTGCGCGTTATACCTTTATTTCTTCGTGGAATGAGAAGCCGGTCACTCTTCGCTTCAATGTCGATAATGTCTTCGACAAAGATTACTGGGCTGGTAGTTATTCATCTGGGCAAGAATACCGAGGTGCACCGAGGACCTTCCGCCTTTCCGCTACATTTGATTTCTGAAGGCTTGGAGGATGCGAGCAGCTAGCTTCCGCCGCCGCGATCATTTGACGCTCGCCACCCGCATCCTGGTGGCGATTCTCGGCGGCTACGCCTTCTGCTGGGGGGTGATCGCCTTGTCCGCGGCGGCGACGTTTCCCCTAGGAGCTGAGTTCCATGATGGAGAGGCGCTAGGTTCGATCCTAGCGCTTCTTCTCTATCCAGTGGCGTTCCTATGGGCCTTCGCAGCGCGCCGCGTGTGGCTGATTGGCGGGGCGCTTGTGGGCGGCGGCGCGCTAATGACCGCGGCCGCCTCTCTGATCCAGATGACCGTCACTTGAAAGGTTAGGCATGTTCCAGAGCTTCCGTCACGCTGCGACCTGGGTTCATACATGGTTCGGACTTGTTCTAGGCTTCGTGCTGATAGTCGTGTTTTTCTTCGGATCGCTCTCGGTTTTTGACCGCGAAATTGACCGCTGGGCGATCCCCGCTTCTCGGATTGCACCGCAGCCCATGCCGTCGTTCGACAAAGTTCTGCTTCCGGTATTTGAGAGCATCGGGCCGAGGAAAGAAAGCCTCGAACGCGCGCGAACCTTGGTAAACGGCGAATTACCCGGGAGCTTCGACACCCCCAACTTCTGGGGTGCCTATACCACGCATCGTGATCCGGTCCTCAATGTCTTTGCCAACTGGAAGTTACCAAATCCAAAAAAGGGCGACGTTTTCGTATTTGGTAACCGTACTATTGATCCACGAAATGGCGAGGGATTTCCTGACGATCAGTTAAAGATCGGTAGCGCGTTCTTTTTTCCGCTGCATTTTGATCTTACCCTCAACTGGATGAACCTCGGCACGTGGATCGTGGGTTTCGCCGGGCTGGTGATGATTGTCGCGCTCATTTCAGGCGTTGTTATGCATCGGAAAGTCTTCCGCGAGTTCTTCACTTTCCGGCCCACGAAGAACACTCAGCGCAGCGTCCTCGACCTGCATAACATGACTGGTGTCCTTGCGCTGCCCTTCCATTTTTTCTTCGCCTTCACGGGACTGCTGATTTTTGCCGATCGCGTCTATTTTCCTGTCACCCATACCCAGCTCGAACCGCTTCACGAGTTACACGAGAAGATAGAGGAACAGGAAACTGGACTGCCACAGACCCGCGCGGGCATTGCCGCGCCGCTCGCGTCCGTAGACGCGATGGTAGCCGAAGCGCAGCGACGCTGGGCGGCGAAGGGTATGGCGGGGGAGGTCGGATTTCTCCAAATCCATCATGTTCGCGACGCAAACGGCTATGTCAGTATCTTCCGCGCCGGAACCGATCGTATCGCCAGCGTGAGTGAAGGTATCCACTTTAAATCCAGCACCGGGCAAGTGCTTCGCGAGGACCCGCCGCAGACTGTCGTGGGCGGAGTTGCAGACTTCCTTGTCGGACTGCATTTGCAGCATTTCCGACACTGGCTGCTGCGCTGGTTCTATGTCCTGGGCGGCTTGATGGGGGTCACGTGCATCGCCACTGGGCTGATCTTCTTCGTGGAGAAGCGCAAGAAGCAGCACGCTAAGCTGGGCGGTCAGGGAAGTCGCGTGGTCGATGCGCTGGCCGTCACGACCGTCACCGGCATGCTGGTCGCTACCATGTCGATATTGGTTGCTAATCGCCTGCTGCCCGATGCTGTGCCCTCTGGATGGCCGCCGCGCGACAGCGTCGAACGCTGGCTGTTCTGGATAGGGTGGACGCTAGCCATGGTTCACGCCTTCGTCCGCAGCGCTCCCGTGGTACTGGGTAAGCTTAATCCCGCGTGGCGCGAACAGTGCTGGGCCATCGCCGCGATGGCGGTAACGGCAGTGTTGCTCAACTGGATCACAACCGGGGATACGCTGTTCCGCACGATCGGCACCGGCTACTGGCCGGTCGCGGGCGTGGACCTATCCTTGCTCGCGACCGCCGCGCTGGCCGTTTTTGCGGCGCGCAAGTTGCGACAGCGGGAAGCGGGTCAAAGGGCGGAAGCGGATCGTCAGCCCCCGCGCTCCGCCGTGCAGGAGGTCGTGAATGTCTGACCACATTTTACTTGGCGGAGCGGTGCTGCTCAACATCGCCGGGTTTGCATGGCTGGCGCTCGCGATGGACGCGCACTGGAAACAGGTGCGCGGGGGCAATAAGCCGGCGCCTGGAGCGCGCCGGTTGCTGCGCGTCGCGGTGGGCGTCGCCTTTCTTCTCTCCCTGGTGCTGTGCAATGTGCCCGACCATGCCACCATCGCGTCTCTGGTGTGGGTGATGGCGCTCACCGCCGGGGCGCTGACCGTGGCGTTCATCCTGACATGGCGACCGGTTTGGCTGCGTCCGCTGTCATGGATCGTCTGCCTTGCGCCAACGGAACGCGCCAGATCGTGACGCTTCAAGCTGCGATGCGCCGCAACGAAGCATCTGGCGCTGACGACGGCGCATCTTTGTCGCTGCCACTCATGTCTGCGCCGGAACCCGTGTGGAAGCCCTCTACCCGCTATTGCGATCAGCCGATGAGCCTGCAAACCCGGCTGTTCGGCATGGGCGGAACCAGCGCAATCGTGCTGCTGATCCTTGGCGGGGCGCTGTTCACATGGCGGACCTATACCGCGCCGCCTGCCGTGCCGACATTGAGCGTGTTCGACGTGGCTCCGCCCGCAGCGCCTCCCGAACCGCCAAGCGAAGTCCCGCCCGGGCCGGAAGAAGTGCGAAAGGAAAAGCCGCTTCCCGAACCGGACAGGCCCAAGATCGAACTGCCCGAGATCCAGCTCCGCAGTGACAATCCCATCATTCTGCCGGTTCCAAAGCCGCTCCCAGATCCCGGCACGCCAGTGAAGGAAACCACCGCGCCGGAGACCAAACCCGCGCCGCCAGCGCCGCAGCTCAGCAACGCGAGGCCGACATGGGAGGGCCTGGTATTGGGCGCGCTCAACAAGGCCAAGCGTTACCCGCGCGAGGCGCAGCGTGCGCGCCGGCAGGGCGTTCCCTGGATTCGGTTCGTCATGGATCGGGACGGCAAGGTGCTCTCGTCGCGGCTGGAGCGGTCGTCGGGCTTTTCCGCGCTTGACAACGAGGCCGTGAGCCTGCCCCTGCGCGCCGCGCCGCTGCCCAAGCCGCCCGACGAGGTGAAGGGCGACACTATCGAACTGGTCGTTCCGGTGGAATTCTTCATGGCCGCGAGGTGACGGGCAGCGTCACCCGCCTTGCGTTGCGCCGCCGCGCCAGCGCCGAGCAACGCGCCATCCGTATGATCCGGGGCGGCGATGCCGGAGACGGGGACGCCATGCCGGTCCATGCCGTCCAGTTCGGCAGACTCCGCGCGCTTGCGATAAAGAACGGACTGGCCGTTCAGCCGCCCGCATCCCCCTTCGTCAGCGGCGATGAACTCAGCCTCCTCGCCTGGCTGGCGCAGGCCCAGCGCGTGGCGGGCTACGGCGAGATATTCCATCCCGACGCCGCGCTCACCCTGACGATCGCCCATTGCGCCGGAACCCTCGACGCCATCGGCATCAGATTGCCGCCTTTGGCCCTGCTCGCGAAATGAGACACAGGCAGATGTTGGACACACATCGCCCGCCCGCGCGCGGGCCATCTCGGAACCGAGCCAATAATCCACCTTAATATCAATGGTATGATCGCGCCACCGATGCCGAATTCGTCGGCTCCCGCAAATCCGCATGCCATGCCGGATTCGTTGGCCGTAGACATGCAGGATTCGATGGCC
>JASGGS010000016.1:0-35618 GCA_047602685.1 Sphingobium sp. | reverse complement strand
TCACCTCGCCGCCCACGGTCGGCACGCCCACGCAATTGCCGTAGCCGCCGATGCCATGGACCACGCCGCTGATGAGATGCTTCATCTTCGGATGGTCGGGACGGCCGAAGCGCAGGGCGTTCATGTTCGCGACCGGCCGCGCACCCATGGTGAACACGTCGCGCAATATGCCGCCCACGCCCGTCGCCGCGCCCTGATAAGGCTCGATATAGCTGGGGTGGTTATGGCTCTCCATCTTGAAGATCGCCGCCTGCCCGTCGCCTATGTCGATCACGCCCGCATTCTCGCCGGGGCCGCAGATGACCCACGGCGCCTTGGTCGGCAGCTTCTTGAGATGCACGCGGCTCGACTTGTAGCTGCAATGCTCCGACCACATGACGGAGAAGATGCCCAGTTCGGTCAGATTGGGTTCCCGGCCCAGCGCATGCAGGATGCGGCTATATTCCTCCTCCGAAAGGCCGTGCTCGGCGACGGTTTCGGGCGTGATGGCGGGCGTGTTGGTGCGGGCGTCGGTCATGGGCGCGCTTTATCGCCGCATGTCCCCCGGCACAAGCGCGCGGATGCGGCTGGCCGCCGCGCCGCGGGGCGCCACGAAAAAGGCCGGCTTCCGCAAGGGAAACCGGCCGGAATGGACGAAATGGAGCGTGCGCCTCAGGCCTTGCAGGCCTGCGCCGGCTTGCCCGGCCGGGTGACGGTCAGGCTGTTGCCCGATCCCTCGATCTTGTAGCCGCCCTCGGCTTCCAGCGGCTGGCCTGCCTCGGCCGCCTTGAGCTGCACCGGGGCCGCGTCCTTCTCCGTACGCAGATTGGCCAGCTTGTCGCCGTCGAACAGGTCGATGAAGACAAGGCTGTTGTCCTTGCACCGATAGCTCTTGCTGGATTTCAGCGCGGGCGGAAGCTCGGCGACCGGCGCATTGGCCAGCTGGTCGTGCATCGGGTCCGCGATGGTGTCGTTGATGGTCTCGGTGTCCTTGGACTGGCCGCAGGCCGCGAGGGCCGCCAGAAGGGCAAGCGAAAGGGGAGCGAAAAGGGAATGTTTCATAGCGGCCCCTCTTATTTTGGAGGGGGCGTTCTGCGTCAATTGTCTTTTTTGCGTATTTGCTGCCTGTCGCGGCCGATTCCGTCCCGGCGCCGATGGCTGGCGCCGCCGCATAATCCTTGACCCCGCTTCGGCCTGCGGCCAAGTGGGGAACCATGTCTGACGCTGACGATCCCGCCGCCCTTTCCTTCGAAGAGGCGCTTGCCCGGCTGGAAACCATTGTCCAGCAACTGGAACGGGGGGACGTGCCCCTGGAAAAGTCGATCGACCTCTATGCGGAGGGCGACAGGCTGCGCGCCCAGTGCCAGAAACGGCTGGAAGCGGCGCAGGCGCGAATCGAGCAGATCGTGACCGGCCCCGGCGGCGAGGCCGCGGGCGCCAAAGGCTTCGAGTCGCATTGACCGGCGCGATGACCGCCGGCGCCGCGCCTTCCCTCGAATCGGCCATGCGCGGCGTTGCCGAGGCGGTGGACCGGCAGTTCGACCTGCTGCTGGCCGTGCCGGAGGATGCCCGCGCCCGCCTCTACCAGGCCATGCGCCACAGCGCGATCGGCGGCGGCAAGCGGATGCGGCCCCTGCTGGTCAAGGCGAGCGCGGACCTGTTCGCCGTGGCGGAGATTTCCGCGCTGCGCGTTGGCCTCGCGGTCGAGTGCATCCATGTCTATTCGCTGGTCCATGACGATCTGCCCGCGATGGACGATGACGACATGCGGCGCGGCAAGCCGAGCGCGCACAAGGCGTTCGACGAGGCGACGGCGATCCTGTCGGGCGATTGCCTGCACGACCTCGCCTTCTCCCTGCTGGTCGAGGAGGGGACGCATCCCGACCCCTTCGTCCGCTGCGAACTGGTCAAGGCCCTGGCCCTCGCCAGCGGCCCGGCGGGCATGGCGGGCGGCCAGATGATGGACCTGGTGGCGGAGAAGCAGCCCTTCGACCTCGCCACCGTCACGCGCATGCAGCAGTTGAAGACGGGCGCGCTCATCGATTTCTGCGTGGAGGCGGGGGCGATACTCGGCCGCATCCCGCCGGAGGCGCGCACCCACCTCCATGGCTATGCGCGCGATGTCGGCCTCGCCTTCCAGATCGCGGACGACCTGATCGACGTCGACGGCGACCCGGAACGCGCGGGCAAGACGCTGGGCAAGGACGAGGCGGCGGGCAAGGCCACCTTCGTCTCCCTGATGGGCGCGGACCGGGCGCGCGACCAGGCGCGCGCCCTCATCGAGCAGGCCAAGGCGCATCTGCGCGGCTATGGCCGGGAAGCGGACCTGTTGCGCCAGATTGCGGATTTCGCGATAGCGCGGGACTGTTGAGCGGGAAGGAACAGCATCATGGCAGCCAAGGAAAGGGTCGGGGTCTATCCCGGCACCTTCGATCCGATCACGCTGGGCCATATGGATATCATCCGGCGCGGCGCGAAGCTGGTCGACCGTCTGGTCATCGGCGTGACCACCAACCCCAGCAAGTCGCCCCTCTTCTCCGTGGACGAGCGGCTCGCCACGGTGCGGCGTGAATGCGAGGGGCTGGACGCGCATATAGAGGTGGTGGCGTTCAACTCCCTGCTCATGCATTTCGCGGAGGCGCAGGGGGCGACGATCATCGTGCGCGGCCTGCGCGCGGTCGCGGATTTCGAATATGAATATCAGATGGCGGGCATGAACCAGCATCTGAACGACCGGATCGAGACGGTTTTCCTGATGGCGGACGTGTCCCTGCAACCGATCGCGTCGCGGCTGGTCAAGGAGATCGCGCTGTTCGACGGCGACATCAGCCGCTTCGTCACGCCCACCGTGCGGCTTGACGTGCTGAACCGGATCGCGGAGCAACGGGAATCGGCCGGCTGAAAAACCGGCGCGGGGCATCCTGGCATGAGGACGGCCGCGTCAGCGCCGGTTCAGGCGGGATCGGCCAACAGGCAGTTATGGACGGACAGGACATGAAGGACATGGGTCAAGTGGCGCGCAATTTCAGGTCGCGGATCATGGCGGCGGCGCTGGCGATGCTGGCGGGCGCCGCGCTGCTTTCGGCCGGTCCGGCCGCGGCGCAGAAACCCGATCCCGTGGCGGAGGCCCAGCGCAGCGCCCGCGCGGCGCGCGATGCCGAGATGCTGCGCAAGGAAGCGCAGAAGAACGGCACCGGCCAGCAGCTCCAGGCGAATGTCCCGCTCGATCCCGCTAATATCTGGGACCTGGACCTGTCCAACGGCCAGCGCGTGCGCATCCAGCTGCGCCCGGACGTGGCGCCGGGCCATGTTGAGCGCATCAAGACGCTGACCCGCCAGCATTTCTACGACGGCCTTCAGTTCCACCGCGTGATCGACGGCTTCATGGCGCAGGGCGGCGATCCCAAGGGGGACGGCACGGGCGGTTCCAACCTTCCGGACCTGAAGCAGGAGTTCAACTGGCTGCCCCATATGCGCGGCACCCTCTCCATGGCGCGCGCGCAGGATGAGAACAGCGCGAACAGCCAGTTCTTCATCATGCTGATGCCGCGCCCGCAGCTCGACCATAAATATACGGTCTTCGGCCGCGTGATCGAGGGCATGGCCGGCGTCGACGCCATCGCCAAGGGCGAGCCGCCGGAGCAGCCGACGAAGATCGTCCGCGCGACCATAGAGGGCGATGGCGGCGCGGCCGCCGTGCCGCCCGCGGCCCTGCCGACGCCCGCCCCCGCTCCGGCGAGCTGACCGTTCCGGCCTGGGGCCGCGCGGGCGGGGATGCGTTCCGCCGGCCGCGTCCTCTTCCTCCCGGCTGGCCAGCGGCGCCGAACGCCGCTAAAGGCGCGGCACCATGCGCGTAGACGCCTTCGATTTCACCCTGCCGCCGGAGAATATCGCCCTCCGCCCCGCACGCCCGCGCGATGCCGCGCGCATGCTCGTCGTGCGCGGCGGGCGGATGGAGGACGGGGCCGTGCTCGACCTGCCCGCCCTGCTGGAACCGGGCGACTGCCTCGTCTTCAACGACACGCGCGTCATCCCCGCGCAACTGGAGGGGCGGCGCGGCGAGGCGAGCGTCGGCGCGACGCTCCACCGCCGTCTCGGTCCCCGCCGCTGGGCCGCCTTCGTCCGCAATGCCAGGCGGGTGCGGACGGGGGACAGCATCCAGTTCGGCAACGGCGTCATCGCCGTGTCGGAAGGGCGGGACGAGGATGGCGCGGTCATCCTCTCCTTCCCCGGCGAGGAGCCGGTGGAACTGCTGCTGGAGCGCGCGGGCACCATGCCGCTGCCGCCCTATATAGCGGGCAAGCGGCCGACCGACGCGCAGGACCGCGACGATTACCAGACCATGTTCGCGGCGGAGCCGGGCGCCGTCGCCGCGCCGACGGCCGCGCTGCATTTCACGCCGCGCCTGATGGCGGCGCTGGCCGGGCGGGGGATCGGTCATGAGACGGTCACGCTGCATGTCGGCGCGGGCACCTTTCTGCCGGTCAAGGCGGACGATACGGACGGGCACAAGATGCATGCCGAATGGGGCCGCATCGACGCGGCGACGGCCGACCGCCTCAACGCCGCGCGCGCGCGGGGCGGCCGGCTGGTCGCGGTCGGCACCACGTCCCTGCGCCTCCTGGAAAGCGCGGCGGACGAGCAGGGCGTCATCCGCCCCTTCTCGGACGAGACCCGCATCTTCATCACGCCCGGCTACCGCTTCCGGGGCGTCGACGCGCTGATGACCAATTTCCATCTGCCCAGGTCGACATTGTTCATGCTGGTCAGCGCGCTGATGGGGCTGGAGACGATGCAGGCGGCCTATGCCCATGCCATAGAGGGCGGCTACCGCTTCTACAGCTATGGCGATTCGAGCCTGCTCATCCCATAGCGGCCGAACGGGGACCAGCCCCAAGGCGCCGGATAGTGGTTAACGGAATTGTTACCGGCGAAACGCTAAACTCGTTCACTACGGAAAAAACGAAACCGGTTTGCCGTGCGCGGGAGGGGTCTGGACAGCCAAAGCCAACCTTCAGCCGGGTGCCTCCCTCCATGCATGACGACATATTGAAACTTGCCCTCGAACTGTCGCGCACCACCGCGGACAAGATCGGTTCGATCGACAAGATCATGGTCAAGACGCAGATATTGTCGATGAACGCTCGGCTGGAGGCGGCGCGGGCGGGCAATGCGGGCAAGAGCTTCGCCATCGTCGCGCAGGAAATGGGCGAAGTGACCAAGGAGGTGAGCGCCTTGTCGGCCGATCTCCACAGCGCCATTTCCGAGAATGCGTCGCGCATCGAGGCGGCCGGGCGGCAGATGACCCTGGACTTTCGGGGCAAGCGCCTTGCCGACATGGCGCGCAACGCTGTGGAGATCATCGACCGCAATCTCTATGAGCGGTCCTGCGACGTGCGCTGGTGGGCGACCGACAGCGCCGTGGTGAATGCCGTGCAGGCGCCCTCTCCGGAGGCGCAGGCCTTTGCGACCAGCCGCCTCGCCACCATCCTGCGCTCCTATACCGTCTATCTCGACCTGTGGGTCGCCGACCGGCGCGGCATCGTGATCGCCAATGGCCGGCCGGAACGCTATCGCGCGGTCGCCGGTCGCGACGTGTCGGGCACCGACTGGTTCCGCAAGGGGATGGCGACCGCGACGGGCGACGATTTCGCCGTCTGCGACATAGAGCGCAACGCTGCCCTGGGCGGGGCGCAGGTCGCGACCTATTCGACCGCGATTCGCGCCGACGGGCAGGAGCGGGGCGCCCCGCTCGGCGTGCTCGGCATCTTCTTCGACTGGGAACCGCAGGCGACGGCCATCGTGCGCGGCGTGTCACTGTCCGAGGAGGAGGCGCGGACGACCCGCGTCATGCTGCTCAACGCCGCCCATCGCGTCATCGCCTCCTCGACCGAGGGGGTGGAGGGAGAGGTCTATCCCCTCCAGCCCACCGGCGATTGCGGCTATTACCGCCAGGGCGGCCGTCTGGTCTCCTATGCGCTGACGCCGGGTTACGAGACCTATCGGGGGTTGGGCTGGTATGGCTGCATCGAGAGCCGTCTGAGCAACTGAGCGCGGGGGCGCCGGGTTAAACGCTTCATTAACCATGTTTGCGTTACCGTCGCCGCATGAAGACCGCCGCCTCCAACGAGCGCCTGACGCTCACCATCGAGCTTGCCGACGGCACCTCGCTGCCGGTTACGCTGCATTCCGACACCATCGGCTTCATCGGCCATTATGCGCGCCTGCCCGCCTTCGGCCCGTGCGACACGATGCTGAAATTCCATCTGCTGCCGGCACGCTGACTGAATCCTTTCGCGGGCACCGGAATCGCTCTATGGGCGGCGGCCATGCCTGACAGCCAGCCCTCCCAGCGTCCCCGCTTCGCCTTCTCCGTCCACGCGCGCTCCGGCAAGGGGCGCGCCGGCACCATCGCCATGAAGCGCGGCGAGATACGCACGCCCGCCTTCATGCCCGTCGGCACCGCCGCCACCGTCAAGGCGATGCGCCCGGCGGAAGTCCGCGCGGCCGGGGCCGACATCATCCTGGGCAATACCTATCATCTCATGCTGCGCCCCGGCGCGGAACGCGTCGCCCGGCTCGGCGGCCTCCACGCCTTCAGCGGATGGAACCGGCCCATTCTGACCGACAGCGGCGGCTATCAGGTGATGAGCCTGTCCGCCCTCACCAAGATGAGCGAGCAGGGCGTCGCCTTCGCCAGCCATATCGACGGATCGCGCCATATGCTGACGCCGGAGCGGTCGATGGAGATTCAGCGCCTGCTCGGCTCCGATATCGTCATGGCCTTTGACGAATGCACGAAGAACGGGGCCGACCATGGCGAGGCTGCCCGGTCGATGGAGCGGTCCATGCGCTGGGCCGCCCGCTCGCGGGCGGGGTTCGACGGCGGGGTGGAGCATGCATCGATCGCGGCCCTGTTCGGCATCCAGCAGGGATCGCTCTTTCCCGACCTGCGCAAGGCGTCGTCCGACGCGCTGCTCGACATCGGTTTCGACGGCTATGCGGTGGGCGGCCTTGCCGTGGGGGAAGGGCAGGAGGCGATGTTCGGATGCCTCGATCATTGTGTCGGCCATCTCCCCGCCGACCGGCCGCGCTATCTGATGGGCGTGGGCAAGCCCGACGATATTGTCGGCGCGGTGGAGCGCGGCATCGACATGTTCGATTGCGTGCTGCCCACGCGCTCGGGCCGCAACGGGCAGGCCTTCACCTGGGACGGGCCGCTCAACATCCGCAATGCCAGGCATGCCGAGGACCTGTCGCCGATCAGCGGGACATGCGCCTGCCCGGTCTGCGCCACCTGGTCGCGCGCCTATCTTCACCATCTCGTCAAGTCGGGCGAGATGCTGGGGGCCATGCTGATGACGCAGCATAATCTCCATTTCTACCAGGAGATGATGCAGGGGCTGCGCGACGCGATCGCGCAGGACCGGTTGGCGGCCTTCGGCGATGATTTCCGCGCGCGCTATCATGCGAAGGGCGGTTAGCCGGGCTTCACCATCGCCGCCGTCACCCGGTTCGCCAGGTCCCGCCCGCCCTCCGCGTCGGCGAGGCTTTGCAGCGTCGCCGCCGCTATGGCGGTCAGCGCCTCCTCGGTCAGGAAGGCCTGGTGCCCCGTCACCAGCACATTGGGAAAGGTCAGCAGGCGCTGGAACACATCGTCCTGCACGATCTCGTCCGACAGGTTCTCGAAGAACAGGTCGGCCTCCTGCTCATAGACGTCGAGCGCAACGCCGCCGATCTTGCGGCTTTTCAGCCCCGCGATCAGCGCGGCGGTGTCGATCAGCGCGCCCCGGCTGGTATTGACGATCAGCACGCCGTCCCGCGCCCGCGCTATCGCATCCCGCCCGATCAGGTGGCGCGTGTCGGGCGTCAGCGGGCAATGGAGGGTGATGATGTCGCTCTGCGCCAGCAAGGCTTCGCGCGGGACATAGCGCACGCCCGCCGCGACCAGTCCGGCATCCTCCGCGACATCGCTCGCCAGCACCGTGCAGCCGAAGCCGAGGCGCAGGATGCGCGCCACCAGCGCCCCGATCCGCCCCGTGCCGATGACGCCCGCCGTCCGCCCGGAGAGGTTGCGCCCGATCAGGCCGTCCAGCGCGAAATTATTCTCCCGCACCCGTGCCCAGGCCCGGTGGATGCGCCGGTCGAGCGCCAGCAGCAGGCCGATGGTGAACTCCGCCACCGCCTCCGGCGAATAGGCGGGCACGCGCACCACGGCGATGCCCAGGCGGTCCGCCGCGCGCAGGTCGACATTGTTATAGCCCGCGCAGCGCAGCGCCACGATGCCTACGCCCAGCGCCGACAGCGCGTCCAGCACGGCGGCGTCGAGCCGGTCGTTCACGAACACGCAGACCGCCCCATGCCCTTCCGCCAGACTGACGGTGGAGATGTCGAGCCGGGGTTCGAGGAAGCGCAGTTCATGGCCGAACGCGGCATTGGCCGCCGTCAGATACTGCTTGTCATAGCCCTTGGTCCCGAAGACGGCGACGCGCATCGATCATCCCTTTTTCCGCTGTCGGGGGGAAGGGGTAGCATGCGTCAGGCGCCCGCGCACTCCGCCTCGTGCGCCTCCGCCAGGGCCGCGGGCACCGGCATGCCGCAGGTGCCGCACAGGGCATGGCCGCCGGGGGCGAGGCCATGGGTGACGGCCACGCGCGCGTCGAAGACGAAGCAGTCGCCCCGCCACCGGCTCTCCGCCTCCTCGACCTGCTCCAGATAGGCGAGTATGCCGCCTTTCAGATGATAGACCCGCCCGAAGCCCATGGAGCGGGCGAGCGCCGTCGATTTCTCGCAGCGTATGCCGCCCGTGCAGAACATGGCGAGGGGCCTTTCCCGCCGCTCCTCCTCGCTCATCGTCCCGGCCAGGCCGGCCAGCCATTGCGGGAATTGGGTGAAGCTGCGCGTGCCGGGGTCCATGGCCCCCCGGAAGCTGCCTATCCCCACCTCATAGCTGTTGCGCGTATCGACCAGCAGCGTGTCCGGGGCGGAGATGAGCGCATTCCATTCCGCCGGATCGACCAGCGTACCGCCGCCCTCCCGATAATCGAGATCGGGCACGCCCATGGTGACGATCTCGCGCTTGATGCGGACCTTGAGCTTGCCGAAGGGCATGCCGGGCGCGCGGGCATATTTGATTTCCGCCCGCGCGGCGCCCGCCCGCGCGGCCAGGTCCGCCACCAGCGCATCGATCGCCGCGTCCGGTCCGGCGACCGTGCCATTATAGCCCTCCGGCGCGAGGATGATCGTGCCCCGGATTCCGCCCGCTCCGGAGAGCGCCAGCAGCCGCTGGCGCACCGCCGCCGGATCGGGCAGGGGCACGAAGCAATAGAAGGCGACGATCTTCAGATCCCCCTGCGCGACGGGATCGGCGGGGCGGGCGGCGGGACTCTCTTCGGTCATGGGCCGCCTTTACCGCTCCGTCCCATGGCTTGAAAGACCGTGCATGCGGGACCATAAGGGGAACATGGCGCGGTTGAGCTTTGGCGGACATATATTCCTGGCCCTGGGGGAGGGCGCGCTGTTCTGGCCGGGGCGGCGCGCGCTGATCCTGGCCGACCTGCATCTGGAGAAGGCGAGCTGGTATGCGCGCGGCGGGCAGATGCTGCCCCCCTATGACAGCCTGGCCACGCTCGACAGGCTGGAGGCGCTGATCGCCCGGCACGATGCGCGGGAAATCTGGATGCTGGGCGACAGTTTCCACGATCCGGACGGGCCGGGGCGCCTGCCGCCGGAGGTCGCGGCGCGGCTGCGCGGGCTGGTGGGCCGGGTCGACTGGACATGGATCACCGGCAATCATGACGACGGCAGCGGCGGCGCGCTGGGCGGGCGGGTGCTGGTGGAGGCGGATGTCGGCGGCCTCCTCCTGCGGCATCGGGCCGATCCGGCCGACGCCCGTCCCGAGCTGTCCGGCCATTATCATCCCAAATGGCGCGTGGGCGCCCGTGGCCGCATGGTCTCGCGCCGCTGTTTCGTGCAGGGCGAGACCCGCATGATCCTGCCCGCCTTCGGCGCGCTGGCGGGCGGCTTGCATGCCCATGCGCCGGTGATCCGGGCGCTGGCGGGACCGGTGGGCTATGCGCTCGTCCCGGTGCGGGACCGGTTGCTGCGCTTTCCGATCGGGGCCGCCTGATCGTCCAGCGGCAGGCAGATTTCGGTCAGCAGCGCGTCGGGCGGCGTGAGGCGGGGATTGTTCAGATTGACCTCGAATGCGGGACGGGCGGCACGGCTTTCCCCGCTCGCGGCGAACCATTGGCGCAGGGTGCGCCAGCTTTCGCCGATGCGGGCATAAGGGCCTTTGTGCAGGATGACGGCGTGGCGGCCGCCGGGAAGGTCATAAGCCCATATTGCCGGATCGTCGAGCGGCGGCAGGTCGCCGATGGTGAAACCCGCCAGCGACCGCTGTTCCCCCTCCGGCACGTCCATGCCGGTCAGGTGGAGCGACACGCCCAGCCGGCCGGGGCCGAGCAGACCCCGTGGCGCGGCCCAGGCCACCAGCTTGTCGAAAGCCTCCCCGATTCGATGGGCAGGCCCGTCATGCCCGGTGACCAGCAGGCGGAGGGCGGGTCTGTCCTGGATCGCGATGTCGGTCATGATATGTCCTTCCCTGTTGCGCGTTTCGGTGCGGAATCGGTTTGGCGGCCTGCCATGGGCATGATGAAAGGCGCGGCTGAAGGCGGGAACGGAGCCATAGCCCGCCGCACGGGCGATGGCCGCCAGCGGCTGATCGGTGCGGGACAGGGCGACGGCGGCGCGGTGCAGCCTTAGCCGCGCCAGCGTCGCGCTCGCCGTCTCTCCCGTGACCTCGTGATAGATGCGGTGGAAATGGAAGGGCGAAAGGCAGGCGATGTCGGCCAGCCGCCGCAGGTCCAGCTCCCTGTCGAGATGAGCGTGGATATGGCGCAGGACGCGATCGATACGGCGGCCATGAGCGTGGCGTGTCCGGGGGCGCTTCATGCTCCCTGTCTAGCGTGCCCGCGATGATCCGGGTTGCGGATTTACGCCCGGCTCAATCCTGTCGCCAGCGCCTCTGGATCTCGCCCGCCTCCGGCAGTCTCGGCCTTTCCCCGAACAGGGCGGTGCCCACGCGCACATGGGTCGCGCCCAGCATCACCGCGGTCTCATAATCCTGCGACATGCCCATGGACAGCCCGTCCACGCCATTGTCGCGCGCCAGCTTGGCAAGCAGCGCGAAATAGGGGGCGGCCTCCACACCGGCGGGCGGCACGCACATCAGGCCTGCCAGCGGCAGCCCGGCCGCGCGCGCCTCCGCCAGCAGCGCGGGCAGCTGTGCCACAGCCACACCGCCCTTTTGCGGCTCGTCCCCGATATTGACCTGCACGAAACAGTCCGGCCGCTGCCCGGCCCTGTCCATCGCCCGCGCCAGCGCGCCGACCAGCGAAGACCGGTCGAGGCCGTGAATGGCGTCGAACAGGGCCACCGCGTCATCCGCCTTGTTCGACTGAAGCTGCCCGACCATGTGGAGCCGCAGGCCGGGATGGCGTTCGCGCAGGGCGGGCCATTTGCCCTGCGCCTCCTGCACGCGATTCTCCCCGAACACCGCCTGACCCGCGCCGATCAGCGGCTCTATGTCGGCCGCCTCCTTCGTCTTGGAGATGGCGATCAGGGTCACATCCTCGGCCTTGCGGCCTGCCACCCGCGCCGCCCCGGCGATTCCGTCGCGAATATCGGCGAGGCGGGCGCGCGCCGCTTCGAGGGCGGGGCCGTGTATCGGGCTGTCGATCGTCATGCGCGCTGCTATAGGCGGGCGATGCGACAGCGCCAACGCCCAACTCGCGAACTGCCCAGCCTCTGGATGATGACGGATGAACGCATCGCCGAGGATCGCCTGCTGCGCGCCGCACGGCGCCTGCCGCGCGGCGGCGGCATCGTGCTGCGCCATTACCGGTTGCCGGAGGCGGAGCGGCGGGCGCTGTTCGCGAGGCTGCGCCGCATCGCGCGGCGGCGCGGCCTTCTCCTCTTCCTTGCGGGCGACGGCAGGCAGGCGGCGGACTGGGGCGCGGACGGCAGCCATGGCGGCAAGCGGCTGAACGGCCTGCCGCACAGCATGCCGGTCCATGACGGGCGCGAATTGCTCGCCGCCGGGCGGACCGGCGCTGATCTGATCTTCCTCTCGCCCCTGTTCGCCACGCGATCGCATCCCGGCGCCCGGCCGCTCGGCGTTTTCCGTTTCGCGGCATTGGCGCGCCGCTCGCCCGTTCCCGTCATGGCGCTGGGCGGCACCGCGCCGCGCCATGCCCGGCTTGTCCGCCTGCTGGGCGCGGCGGGCTTCGGCGCGATCGACGCCTTCGCGATAGGAGGGGCATGATGTGGCGAGCGATGCGGACAGGCGATCTGGCGGCCGTCGGCGCCCTCTCCGACAGCGTGCATGGCCGCTATACGGAGCCGGTCCATGTCTATGCGGAGCGTCACCGCCTCTATCCGGAAGGCTGTTTCGTGCTGGACCTGGGCGGCATGATCGCGGGCTATCTCGTCACCCATCCCTGGCGGCGCGCAAATCCGCCGCCGCTGGGCGCCATGCTCGGCGCGATCCCGGCGGATGCGGACAGCTATTATCTGCATGACCTCGCCTTGCTTCCCGTCGCGCGCGGAACGGGCGCGGGCGCCGCCGCCGCCCGCCATGCGCTGAACCGGGCGCGGGCGGCCGGTTTCGCGGAGATAGTCCTGGTCGCCGTGGGAGGGGCGGAGGGCTTCTGGTCCTCGCGCGGCTTCCGGCCGGTGGAGGATGCCGTACTGGCGGCAAAGCTGCGCCGCGACTATGGGCCGGAGGCGCTTTACATGCGCCGCCCCGTCATGGACAGGGATTGAGGAAAGCGTCCGGAACCGCCCGGAGGCGGGCAGGCGTCAGAATTTGAAGGTCGTGCCCAGATAGACGGCCTGGCTGTCCTGCGCATCGTCGGTCAGTGCGCCCAGGCGGTTCTGGCGGCCGCGATAGCGCACGCCAGCGGTCACGTCGAGATTGCGGGTCAGCTTGTAGGAGCTGCCGACATCGACGGCATAGGCTTTCTCGCCCACCAGCGTCTGCGGCGCGGCGCCGGTGGCGGCCAGGCTCTCGAACTCGATATTGGTCGAGAGGCGCTTCTGGCTTTCCAGCTTGAAGTTGCGCGGCGGCGTCAGGGCGGACGGCGCGACGAGCGGGACCGATTCCATCCGCTCCATGCGGGCGCTGGACACTTCGGTCGCGAACCGGCTCAGGCCGCGCGCGGCGCCCAGATTATAGGCGACGGGGCCGAGGCCGATGGAACTGGCGGAGCCGGAGCGGCCATTGGCGATGATGTTGAGGTCGGGCGCGCGCACGACGATGGTGATCGAGCGGCGGCCGCTCATCGAACCGGCGGTCGGCGTGAAGCGGAAACCCTGCGTCCGGGCGGTGCTGAACGCCTGCGCATAACGGCGGGCAAGGCGCTCGTCATTGGTGACGGGGGTGAAGGAACCGATGCTGCCCAGCGCGGTCAACGACACGGCGCCGCCGCGGCCATTGGCGCCGAGGACCGATTCGACGCGGCCCACCGCCGGCGTCAGGGCAAGCGCAAAGCCCGCGAAAATCGCGGCTCCCGTTGCATATCGGCCCCAATTGCCGAGCACCTGTCAAACCCCCTTTTGCGAGTCGTTCTTCATTTCTTCGATAACCCAGTTATCATTTCCGGGAGCCATATCGCCAGTGCCTTGATTGTTTTTCTGCGGATTGTTGCGCGAAACGCACACTCCTTCTAACGCTGCTCCACCGCCGCCCCGAATCCCTCCTCGCAAAGCCGTTCCGCGCAGGCTTGTGCGGCTGGCGGGCTTCCCTATACAAGCGGCACATATCGAAGCCAGCAGGACCGCAGCCGATCATGCACGTCAATCCCCTTCGCCTTACCAAGACAATGGCCATTCTGGGCCTGGCAACGGCCATGCTGAGCCTGACGGCATGCGGCGGCGGCAAGAAGGCCCGGCCCCGGGCCGACCTCGCCGCGTCGAACATCACCACCATCGGCGTCAACGCCTATCTGTGGCGCGCCACGCTGGACACGCTGGGCTTCATGCCCCTGCTCCAGACCGATTCCAACGGCGGCGTGATCGTCACCGACTGGTATGCGAACCCCAATGCGCCGGGCGAGCGCATGAAGCTGACCGTCTCCATCCTCGACAAGGACCTGCGCGCCGACGCGCTCCAGGTCGCGGCGAGCCGCCAGGTGCAGCAGGGCGGCCAGTGGGTCGAGCAGCCGGTGCAGGCCGCCACGACGCAGAAGATCGAGGAGATCATCCTCACCCGCGCCCGCGACCTGCGCACGCGCGCCGCCGCGGGCCAGTAAGCCCGATGCCCCGCGCGCCCCGATCCGGCGCGCCACGAAGACAGAGTGTTTGGAGTTCGCATGATGGACAGGCGGTTCAACCCGGCAGCGGTGGACGCCCGATGGCAGCGGCGTTGGGACGAGGCGCAGAGCTTCCGCGCCGACGGCAACAGCGCCAGGCCCCGCGCCTATGTGCTGGAGATGTTCCCCTATCCTTCCGGGCGCATCCATATCGGCCATGTGCGCAACTACAGCATGGGCGACGTGCTGGCGCGCTACAAGCGGATGACCGGCCATGACGTGCTGCATCCCATGGGCTGGGACGCGTTCGGCATGCCCGCCGAGAATGCGGCCATGGAAAAGAAGGTCCATCCGGGATCGTGGACCCGCGACAATATCGCCGCCATGCGCGCGCAGCTCAAGAAGCTGGGTTTCGCGCTCGACTGGAGCCGCGAGCTGGCGACCTGCGAGCCGGAATATTACGGCCATGAGCAGGCCCTGTTCCTGGACCTCCTCGCGGGCGGCCTCGTCTATCGCAAGGAAAGCGCGGTCAACTGGGACCCGGTGGACATGACCGTGCTCGCGAACGAGCAGGTGATCGACGGCAAGGGCTGGCGATCCGGCGCCACGGTCGAGAAGAAGCTGCTGAGCCAGTGGTTCCTCAGGATCACCGATTTCGCGGACGACCTGCTGGCGGGCCTCGGCACGCTGGACCAGTGGCCGGAGAAGGTTCGCCTGATGCAGGAGAACTGGATCGGCAAGAGCCAGGGCATGCAGTTCCGCTTCACCCTTGACGCCGCGGTCGACGGGATCGCGGATTTCGAGGTGTTCACGACACGGCCCGACACGCTGTTCGGGGCCAGCTTCGTCGGCATCGCGGCGGATCATCCCCTGGCCCTCGCGCTGGCGGCCAGGGACGCGAACCTTGCCGCCTTTGCCGAGGAATGCCGCCAGACCGGCACCGCCGCCGCCGAGGTGGAGACGCAGGAGAAGCGCGGCTACGACACCGGCCTTACCGTCTCCCATCCGCTCGACCCCTCGTGGAAGCTGCCGGTGTTCGTCGCCAATTTCGTGCTGATGGACTATGGCACCGGCGCGATCTTCGCCTGCCCGGCGCATGACCAGCGCGACCTCGACTTCGCGCGCAAATATATGCTCCCCGTCACCCGCGTCGTCGCGGCGGAAGGCGACGAGGACAAGCCCATCCATGACGAGGCCTATACCGGCCCCGGCAGGCTGGTGCATTCGCGGTTCCTGGACGGGCTGGAGATAGAGGAGGCCAAGGCCGCCGTCATCGCCCGGGCCGAGGCGGAGGGCTGGGGCCGCGGCACGACCGTCTGGCGCCTGCGCGACTGGGGCGTCAGCCGCCAGCGTTACTGGGGCACGCCCATCCCCATCATCCATTGCGATGCCTGCGGCCCGGTCGGCGTGCCGCGCGACCAGTTGCCGGTCACCCTGCCGGAGGATGTCGGCTTCGACGTGCCGGGCAATCCGCTCGACCGCCATCCGACCTGGAAGCATGTCGACTGCCCGTCCTGCGGCGCCCCCGCTCGGCGCGAGACGGACACGCTCGACACCTTCGTGGATTCGAGCTGGTATTTCATCCGATTCGCCAGCCAGCCGGACGACAGGCCCTTCGACCGGGCGGAGGCGGAGAAATGGCTGCCCGTCGGCCAGTATATAGGCGGCGTGGAACATGCGATCCTGCACCTGCTCTACGCCCGTTTCTGGACACGCGCGCTCGCCCATATCGGCCTGATCGACGTGAAGGAACCGTTCACCGGCCTGTTCACCCAGGGCATGGTGACGCATGAAACCTATGAACGGGCACAAGGCGAGGGACTGCCGCCCGTCTTCTTCAGCCCATCCGAGATCGACCGCACCGCCGATGGCGCGACCCTGGTCGCGGACGGCAAGCCGGTGACGGTGGGCCGTGTCATCAAGATGTCCAAGTCGAAGAAGAATGTCGTCGATCCGGACGAGATCATCGAGCAATATGGCGCGGACGCGGTGCGCTGGTTCATGCTGTCCGACAGCCCGCCGGAACGCGACCTGCCCTGGACCGAGAGCGGCATCGAGGGATCGTGGCGCTTCGTCGGCCGCCTCTATCGCCTCTTCGGCGCGGCCGGGGAAGCGGGTGACGGCACGCAGGACAAGGCGCTGGCCCGCAAGCTGCACCAGACCATAGCGGGCGTCGCCAGGGATATCGAGGCGCTGGCCTTCAACAAAGCGGTGGCCAAGATCTATGAGCTGACCAACGCCGTGGAGAAGGCAAAGCCCTCCGCCACGCGCGCCGAGGCGATCCGCGCGCTCGCGCTGCTGGTCGCGCCCATGACGCCGCATCTGGCCGAGGAGGCATGGGCGGAGTTCGGTGAGGAGGGCCTGATCGCGGATGCCGCATGGCCCGAGGTCGACCCGGCGCTGCTGGTCGATGACGAGGTGACGGTCGCGGTGCAGGTGCAGGGCAAGCTGCGCGACACCATCATCGTCGCGCGCGGCACGGACAAGGCGACGCTGGAATCGCTGGCGCTCGCCGCGCCCAATGTGGCGCGGACGCTGGAAGGCATAACCCCGAAAAAGGTGATCGTGGTGCCCGATCGCCTCGTCAATCTGGTGATCTGACATGCGGCGCGCGCTCCTCGCTTCCCTGCTTCTCGGTGCCGCCGGGCTGCTGTCCGCCTGCGGGTTGAAGCCCCTTTATGAGGGCGGACGGCAGGGCGTCGCCGCGCAGCGGCTGGCGGATGTCGAGGTCGCGCCCATTCCGGGCAAGTCGGGCTGGCTGCTGCGCAATGCGCTGACCGAACGGCTCCAGTCGCTGCCGGGCGGCACGCCCCGCTATCGCCTGACCATCGACATAGACGACCGCATCGACGGCTTGGGCGTGCGCACCAACAACATCGTGACGCGGGAACGCCGCACCGTGCGCGCCCGCTATCAGCTGCACGACAACACCCTCGCCAAGGATGCGGCGCCGGTCCTGGACGATGTGATCACCGGCGATGTCGGCCTGGACGTGACGAGCAGCGAATATGCGACCGTCGCGGCGGAGGACAGCGCGCTGGAACGCCTGTCGGACCAGATTGCCGACCGCATCCTGGCGCGCATCGCCATCGATGCGAAGCGCCGGGCGGAGCAGTGAACGCGGACCGCGGCACGATCCTGCGCGCGCTCGACGCGCCGCCGGACGGCATCAGGCTGTTCCTTCTTTACGGCCCGGACGACAGCGGCAGCGAGGCGCTCGCCGCGCGTCTGGCCAAGGGCATGGGACCGACGGCGGAGCGGACCGACTTTTCCGGCGACCAGCTTGCCAAGGATAGCGCCGCGCTTGCCGATGCCGCCGCCTCCATCAGCCTTTTCGGGGACAGGAGCTGGATACGCGTCGCGCCCGCGGGCGAGGAGGTGCTGCCCGCCGTGGAGGCGCTGCTCTCTTCCTCCGGCGCGGGCAATCCGGTCGTGATGATCGCGGGCGCCCTGCGCAAGACGTCCAGGCTCCTGACCCGCTGCCTGGGCGACAAGGCCGTCCTCTGCTTCGCCAGCTATCCGCCCAATGAGCGGGACGCGGGCGACATCGTGATGCAGGCGGGGCGGGAGCGGGGCCTGCGCATCGACGCCGCCTTGGCCCGGCGCATCGTCGACCTCGCCAATGGCGACCGCGCGCTGATGACGGGGGAGGTGGAGAAGCTCGCCCTTTATCATGACGCGACGCCGGAGGAACCGGTGGAGGCCAGTCACGAGGCGCTGGACGCGCTGTCGTCGGAGGTGATCGACCAGGATGCGCCCGCGCTAGCGACCATGGCGCTGGCGGGCGACCTCAAGGGGCTGGTGAGCGAAATCACCCGCTTCCGCTCGCTCGGCGGATCGCTCGCGGGCGTGCTGCGAATCGCGCTGGGCAAGGCGATGAACGTGGCCGAGGTGCGCAGCGCGATCGACGGCGGCGCCCCGCAAAATGCCGCGTTCAAGGTCAATGGCCGCCCCCTGTTCAAGAAGGAGGCGGACGAGATGGCGCGCCTGCTGCGCCACTGGCCCGGCGAGACCATCGGCCGGGGCATTGTCCGCCTCGCCGCGGCGGAACGGGCGAGCCGTGGCGGCGCGATCAGCGAGACCCTGATCGCGCAGGAATTGCTGGCCGTCGCCCGGCAGGCGGCACGGGCGCGATAGCGCGCCGGAAAAGTCGCATTCCGAAATCCTTTTCGCTGCTCGGGATATTTCGAGTCGATGAGACGTTGCCCCTTTCAGATGAATGTGAGGGAGGCGATCATGCTTGCTGACAATCATGCGATACGTGCCGGACTGCCGAGCTGGCGCCATGCCGGCTATTCCTTCTCCTATCGGCCGGGGGAGGCCAATCATTGCCCCGGCTGCGGACGCCATAACTGGATCGTCGGCCGCCTGATGGCCGAATGCGCCTTTTGCGGCACCGCGTTGATCCTCGAACATATCCATGGCTATGGCGCGAGGCAGCGCATCTGCCGCCAGGGCATGGCCTATGACGGCGCGCCGCCGGAATTGCAGGCCGTCGCCTGACATCGTTCCGCGAAAGGGACCGGTCGCAAGGCGGACGGGCACGTCCCCATTGCGGCCGGGTTCGGTCATGACCATATTCACGTCATGACCGACATTCCCAAGACGGACGCCGAATGGCGCGAGAAACTGACGCCCGCGCAATATCATGTACTGCGCGAGGCGGGGACGGAGCCTGCCTTCACCGGCAAATATAATGCCAACAAGGCGCCGGGCCTCTATCACTGCGCGGGCTGCGGACAGCCGCTCTTCACCTCAGGCACCAAGTTCGACAGCGGTTGCGGCTGGCCCAGCTTCACCCAGCCGGTGGAGGAAGAGGCGGTGACGGAACTGAACGACACCAGCCATGGCATGGTTCGTACGGAGATACGCTGCGCCCGCTGCCAGGGGCATCTCGGCCATGTCTTCCCGGACGGCCCCGCGCCCACGGGCCTGCGCTATTGCATGAACAGCCTCGCCCTGGACTTCGAGCCGGAGGAATGAGGGGCCACGGGGTGAAAGCCCCGCTGGCGCAAGCGATTCAGGCCCTGTAAAGCGGCCCTGCGCTTGGTGAGGCGCGATGCTGTCGCACGGGAAGGGTTTGCCGTTTGAACCGGGTTCGTAAGTGGTCGCTGCTGGCGCTCAAGCTGGGGCTTGGTGGACTGGCGGCCGGTCTGATCGCGCTGGTCGTCGCCGTGGTGGTGGCGATGCAGTCCCTGCCCAGCTTCGAATCGCTCAAAAGTTCGCCCAACGGGCAGATGATCCGCGTCCATGCCGACGACGGATCGGTGATCGTGTCGCTCGGACCCAGCTATGGCCGCTGGATTCCCTATGATCAGATACCGAAGCTGATGGTCGACGCGATGGTCTCGACCGAGGACAAGCGCTATTATTATCATCCCGGCATCGATCCCGTCGGCATGACCCGCGCCGCGTGGCTGGCCGTGATGAACCGGGGCACGGGCCGCCGCATGCAGGGCGCGTCCACCATCACCCAGCAGACTGCGCGCAACATCTTCCTCAACAACAGCTATTCCTTCGGCCGCAAGGTGCGGGAGATGATCCTGGCGCTGGCGCTGGAGCGCAAGTTCACCAAGACGCAGATACTCGAACTCTATCTCAACAAGGTCTATTTCGGCGGCGGCGCCTATGGCATCGACGCGGCCAGCCGCAAATTCTTCGGCCATCCCGCCAATGATCTCGGCCTCGGCGAAGCGGCCGTGATCGCGGGCCTGGTGAAGGCGCCGTCCAGCTATTCGCCAACCGCCGATGCGGAGGCGGCCATCGGGCGCGGAGGCGTCGTCCTCGACCTCATGCAGGAAAACGGCGTCATATCGGGCGCGCAGCGGGCCTCGGTGAACCTCGCCAATATCCGCCTCGCGCCCGAAAAGCCGCAGGATTCGGTGCGCTACTTCACTGACTGGGTGATGCCGCAGCTCGATACGCTGGTGGATGAGCGCGACCAGCCGCTCGACGTCTATACCACCATCGACCTCAAGATGCAGCGCGCCGCGACGGCGGCGATCAGGGCGAATGCGGCGGGCGGCCTGCAAGGGGCGCTGGTGGCGCTGGACCGCGACGGGGCGGTGCGGGCCATGGTGGGCGGCCTCGACTATATCAGCTCCAACTATAACCGGGCGACGACCGCCGTCCGCCAGCCGGGATCGGCGTTCAAGCTGTTCGTCTATCTCGCCGCGCTGGAGGCGGGCTATACGCCCGACACCGGCGTCAACGACGGCCCGGTGACGATCAACGGCTGGAGCCCGCGCAACAGCAATGGCCGCTTCTCCGGCGATATCGACCTGCGCACCGCCTTCGCCTATTCGGTGAACACGGTCGCGGCGAAGCTGGGCATGGATGTCGGCTTCCCCACCATTGCCGACATGGCGCGCCGCTTCGGCATCACCACGCCGATCAACACCCATCCCTCCATGGTGCTGGGTTCGTCCGAGGCGCGCCTGATCGACATGACCCGCGCCTTTGCCAGCGTCGCGCGCAAGGGGATCGCGGTCACGCCCTATGGCATCATCCGCGTCACCACGGCGGACGGCGAGGAACTGTACCGGCATCAGGACGATACCAGCCGCGTCCTCGTCGCGCCCTGGGTGGCGGCGGGCATGACCGACCTCCTCCAGACCGCCGTCAACACCGGCACCGGCAAGAATGCGCAGATCGGCCGCCCCGTGGCGGGCAAGACCGGCACCACCAGCGCCAACAAGGATGGCTGGTTCCTGGGCTTCTCCAGCGGCATCACGACCGGCGTGTGGATGGGCCGCGACGATTCGAAGGCGGTCGGCGGCTTGCAGGGCGGCCGCGCGCCCGCCCGCGCCTTCGCCGACTTCATGAAGGTCGCCGTCGCCGGCCGCCCGGTGGAGAAGTTCGAGACGGACGTCACCCTCCCCGAATGGCAGCTCGAGCCGGATGACGAGGCCTATGGCCGCCCCGACAACGGCCTGGACGGCACGCAGGTGGACGAGGACGGCAATCCCCTTCCCGGCGCGCAGCGCGATCCGGAGGCGGGGGGGCAGGGCGACTATCCGGGCGGTGGCGGCGCCGCCCGGCAACCCGATCCCGACGAGGGCCAGCGCATCGACCAGAAATGGATCGATTCCGTGCTGGGGCGGCGGCAGCAGCCATGAGCCCGTCGCCGCCCTCCGCGGGCCGGGTCTTCAGGATGCCGGGCAAGGCTTCTCACCAGGGCAATATCGTCCCGAACCGGTCCACGAAGCGCAGGCCCGGCACGCCGCGGCTCGCCTCCACCACGTCGACCACCTTCGGAATGCTTTCCCCGATGGTGTAGAGCGCGCTTTCGCCGCCCATGTCCGTCTTCACCCAGCCGGGCGCGAGGAGGAGGAGGGCGCGGCTGTCGTCCCGCCTGTGGCTGGCGAAACCCTTCATCAGCATGTTGAGCGCGGCCTTGCTGGCGCTGTAGAGCTGCCAGAAGCCCGATCCGAGCGCGATGCTGCCCAGTTCCGAACTCATCGCCGCCAGCACGCCGTCGCCGGGCACCAGGTCCTCCAGCAGCTCGATCGCGCGCGCCGGGCCAAGGGCGTTGGTCAGCATCATCGCGGTGAAGTCCGCATCCTCCACCTCCGCCGGGCTTTTCCCGATGGACAGGGCGATGCCCGCATTGGCGATCACGATGTCGATGCGCCGCCCGTCCAGCCGCTGCCGCAGCGCGCGGAGGGAGGATGCGTCGGCGATGTCCGCCGTCTCGATCTCCAGCCTGCCCGGATGCGCGGCGCCCGCCGTTTCGAGGGCGGCGGAGGGAGAGCGCACGGTCGCGACGACATGATAGCCGCGCCCCAGAAACTCCTCGGCCAGCGCCAGGCCCAGCCCGCGCGAGGCGCCCAATATCAGCGCCGTCGATCGATCCGTCATCCCGCCATCTCCTTGCTCATGCCCTCTCCCCGTCCATCCTAATGCGATGGGAAGGCGAGGGAAGCCGGATGGCAATAAAGAGGTCGGAGAGCGGTCAGACGCCGATCCGGTGCAGCGCCGCGCCATGCGCCTTCAGCCAGGCGCGCGCCGCCGCCGTGTCGCTGGGGCAGATCGTACGGTGAAAGGCGTGGAAGGCCGGGCTGTGGTCCATATGTCTCAGATGCGCGACCTCGTGCGAGACGGTGGAGATGCGCACCTCCGGCGGGGCCAGGATCAGGCGCCAGCTATAGCGGATCGCGCCATTGGCGGCACAACTGCCCCAGCGGCTCACCGGATCGCCGATCCCCACCGACCGGACCGTCAGGCCCGCCGCGCCCGCAATGGCCAGCGTCTCCTCGGTCAGCACCGTCTTGGCCCGCGCCTTCAGCCAGCGCAGCGCCCGCTCGCCCACATGATTCTCCGGTCCGCCGACCAGCATCTCGCCATCGTCCATCACGATGCGGCGGGGCAGGTCCGGCGCCCAGCGGATCGTGACCGGCGTCCCCTCCAGGGGAAAGGTCGCGCCGTCCGCCAATATGCATCCCCCCGCTTCCTGCCGGGCGAGCTGCCGCGCGATCCAGGCCGCCTGCTCCCGCGCCCAGGCCAGCGCCTGCTTCTCCGACCCGTGCATCGGCATGGTCAGCCGCGCCGTCCCGTCCCGGCCCAGGCGCAGGCGATATCCGCGCGCCCGCTCATGGCGGCGCACGATCACGGTGACGGCGCGGCCTTCCACCTCGATCACGGGCGGGGGCGGCGACGCCTTCCTAAAGAGCACGGTCCACGATGTGGTTCTCGAGGTCGCCCGCCACGACCTCCGATACGGTCCAGCCGCGCACCGAATGCCCTTCGCGATGCACGGCCTCCGGATCGCCGCTCACCAGATAATGCCAGTCGGGCAGCGCCTCTCCGCGCGCGCGCAGGCGATAGGCGCAGCTTTCCGGCAGCCATTCCAGGCCGAAGACATTGGAGCGCGTGAGGCGCAGGCAATCCGGCACCAGCGCGCGGCGATGCTTGTAGTCGCAGCAGCGCGCCGTATCCCGGTCGAGCAGGCGGCAGGCGACATTGGTGGGATAGATGTCGCCCGTATCGGCATCCTCCACCTTGTGCAGGCAGCATTTGCCGCACCCGTCGCACAGCGCCTCCCATTGGGCGCGGTCGAGCGTTTCAAGCGGCTGTTCCCAGAAGTTCACTTCACCCACTGGTCCAGAAAATGCGCGACGGCTTGCGGAGATCCCTCGTCGCCATCGGTGCCGGGCTCGTCCACCGGCACCAGCGCGATGGGATCGCCGTCCGGACCGAAGAGATAGGGCGTGCGCGTGTGGCTTACCAGATAGTCCTTCGCCTTGGGGTCGCCTTCCTTGCCGGACACGACAGCGAAATCCTTCTTCACCTTCTCTATGGCGTCCTCCGGACCCGTGAGGCCGACGATGTTCGGGTCGAACGCTCTGACCCAGTTCTTGACGACAGGCGGGGTGTCGCGGGCCGGGTCGACGCTGATGAAGATCGGCTGCACCTTGCCTGCACGCCCGGCATCCTGTTTCTGGAATTGCCGCAGGCCGAGGATGATGTTCCGGAAGTCGGTCGGGCAGACGTCGGGGCAATAGGTATAGCCGAAATAGACGAGGCGATATTTGCCCTTATAGTCGCTCCAACGGGCGGGCTTTCCGTCCTGGTCGGTCAGGGTGAAGTCGCCGCCGATACGGGCGCCCGCCAGCGGGGCGGACGCGCCCCCGGCCATATTGCCTTCCGGCCCGCCCGGCCCGCAGGCGGAAAGGGTGGTCAGGCTGAGACCAAGGGCGGCGGCAAGCAGGGCTTTTTGCGCTTTGTTCATGGCGGGGCCAGCCATGCACTGCTAAGGGCGCTTTGGCAATTGCGGGCGCCTGCCGCTCCGCGATAGAGAAGCAGGATATTGGGGCGCGCCGATATGCGCAGGAGCGATGAGATGACCGGACAGAAAAGCCGCACCGCAACCTTGGTGCTCGCCATGATGCTGGGGCTGGCCCTGCCGGGTATCGCGTCCGCGCAGATGATGTCGGACAGCTACAAGTTCCTGGAGGCGGTGCGCAAGTCGGACGGCGCCACGGTGACCGGATATGTCGACAAGCCGGGCACGACCCTCGTCAATACCCGCGACCGGACCACGGGCGAGACCGCGCTCCTCATCACGGTCTCGCGCCGCGACCTCACCTATATGCGCTATCTGCTCGACCATGGCGCGCGCCCGGACCTTCCCGCCAATGACGGCCGCACGCCCCTGATGCTCGCGGTCGAGAAGCGCTTTCCGGAGGGCGTGGAGGTGCTGCTCGCGGCCAGGGCGAATGTGAACCAGGCCAATGGCCGGGGCGAGACGCCGCTGATGCGCGCGGTGCAGATGCAGGATGTGGCGATGGTCCGCCTGCTGGTGAACAATGGCGCCGACCCCCGGAAGCGCGACTCCCTCGCCGGCATGTCGGCGCGCGACTATGCGGAGCGGGACGCGCGCATCCCCGGCATGATCGAGGCGCTGGACGCCGCCAAGCCCGCCGCGCCCGCCAAGGCGGTGCAGGGGCCGGGTTTCTGAGCCGCCGTCAAGCGACACCATGCCGGTGCGGGCCGGTCTCTTTCTGCAACGCGCCGCGCCGATGCAGGCCCCGGCCTTCGCCGGGATGAGGCCAGCGGATGCGGCGGACAAGCGCTGCCCGTCGCGTCGTGGCTTTCATGCCACGCTTTTGCACCGCAGCGTTG
Organism: Sphingobium sp.; assembly: GCA_047602685.1. GTDB lineage: Bacteria > Pseudomonadota > Alphaproteobacteria > Sphingomonadales > Sphingomonadaceae > Sphingobium. The sequence continues at coordinate 10,704 of JASGGS010000016.1, read as the reverse complement.
CAACATAAAACTGACATCGGGACGTAACCTTATTGTCGCGTCCGGATTCTAGCGGCCCTCCCACACCAAGTGGAAAAGGGGCTGCCCTCGATGACTTCGATCAACCATCTCAAGATAAAGGCTTTCTGGCTGGCGAGCGCGGCCGGTCTTGCCTTCGCCGCCCTGCCCGCCCAGGCGCGCGCCGCCGATGCCGCGCCGGTCCCCGCCGCCGATGCGGACACCGATGCCGCTGCCGAAAGCACCGACACCATCGTCGTCACCGGCCGCACCGCCACCCGTTCCGTCACGCAGGTCGTCGGCGTCGAGATCCAGAAGGCGCTGCCCGGCGTCAGCCCCTTGAAGGCGCTCCAGACCCTGCCCGGCGTCACCTTCCTCACCGCCGACCCGTGGGGCAATAACGAGCAGAATATATCCCTCTTCGTCCATGGCTTCAGCGCGTCGCAGCTTGGCTACACGCTCGACGGCGTGCCGCTCGGCGATCAGACCTACGGCAATTATAACGGCCTGTCGCCGCAGCGCGCGATCATTTCCGAAAATGTCGGCCGCGTGACGCTGGCCTCGGGCGCGGGCGACCTCGGCACCGCGTCCACCAGCAATCTGGGCGGCACCATCGACACCTTCTCCAGCGATCCGGCGAACGAGATGGGCCTGAAGATCGCGCAGACGCTGGGCAGCTACGATGCCTCGCGCACCTTCGTCCGGTTCGACAGCGGCACCTTCGGGAACGGCAATTCGCTCTATGTCTCGGGCCTGCGCCAGAATGCGCGCGCATGGGATTTCAACGGCCGCCAGCGCGGCTGGCAGGCGAACGGCAAGTTCGTCCATGACGACGAGACCGGCAAGCTGACCGCCTATTTCGCCTATTCGGACAAGCAGGAGCCGAATGAGGACGCGACCGTCATCCGGCCCGCGACGCCCGCGACGGCGCCCTATGTCTATACCCGCCCCTTCTACTATCCCGATTTCGGCGGCATGCTCGCCTATCTCAACTCCCCAGCCTACACTGCGGCGGGCGACAATTACCGCAATTATTACAGCGCGGCGCTGCGCACCGACTATCTCGGCTATCTCAAATATGACTGGAAGGCCGGGGACGGCGTAACTTGGTCGAACCAGGCCTATTATCACCATAATGATGGCGTGGGCATCGTCGCCGGTCCGATCACGGCGGCGGGCCTGCCGCAGCTTTTCTCCTATTATTTCCCCGGTTCCGGCGGCTCGGCCACCAGCCCGGAGAATATCGCGCGCCTGTCCGCCCGCTTCGGCGGATCGGGCCTCGCCACCCGCACCACCGAATATCGCATCAACCGCTACGGCCTCCTGTCCACCATCACGGCGGAGATCGGCAACCATAATATCGAGATCGGCGGCTGGTACGAGCGCCAGCGTTCCTCCTCCTATCGCCGCTGGTATGCACTGGACGTCAATAATCCCAGCAATCCCTATACGCCGCCCATCGAACTCGCCGATCCGCTCATCACCCAATATGGCAGCGAGGTCCGCGTGACCGAGCTTCAGGGCCATATCCAGGATGCATGGAAGGTGCTCCCGACGCTCACCATCCTGGCGGGCTTCAAGGCGACGCACCAGAATGCGGAGCAGTTCATGGCGGTGCAGCCCATTCCGGGCAGCTTCACCGGCTCCACCGAGCTGCCCAATGGCCGCATCAAGACGACCAAGGGCTTCCTTCCGCAGCTCGGCCTGCTCTGGGAGTTCGACAGCCGCGCGCAGCTCTTCCTCAACGCGCAGAAGAATGTGCGCCAGTTCCAGACCAGCGCCGCCTCCGGCCTCTCGCCCTTCGCGCTCGGCAGCCAGGCCGCGTTCGAGCGGTTCAAGACCAATGCCCGGCCGGAGACGAGCTGGACCTATGAGGGCGGCGTCCGCTTCAACCTGCCGCTCAACTGGGGCCCGCTGACCGGTTTCGAGGGGCAGGCCAGCTATTATCATGTCGATTTCAGCAACCGCCTGCTGTCGATCAGCCCCAATCCCGCGATCAGCGCCATCGTCAGCGGCTCGCCGCTGATCGAGAATGTGGGCGATGTGAAGACGGATGGCGTGGACCTGGCCGGCACGCTGCGCTTCGGCCCCTATTTCTCCTTCTACAACGCCCTGTCCTACAATAATTCGCGCTATCAGGACGATTATATCAGCGGCACCACCACGGTCCGCACGGCGGGCAAGAAGGTGCCCGGCTCGCCCGACTGGCTGTACAAGTTCATCGCGACCGCCAATTACGACATTTTCGAGGTGCAGCTGACCGGCGACTATATGGGCCGCCGCTACGCGACCTTCACCAACGACCTGTCGGAAAAGGGCTATTTCACGCTGAACGGCCGCCTCGGCATCACCTTCCCCGTCCCGCCCGCCAGCGCGATCAAGACCGCGCTGCTGAGCGTCAACGTCACCAACATCACCAACAAGAGGGCGGCCTCCACCCTGTCCATCGGTTCGGCCAGCGGCACCTATAACGCGTTCCCGCTGGCGCCGCGTCAGGTCTTCGCTACGCTGTCCCTCGGCTTCTGACGGAAGGAAAGGCTGGGATGATGAGCCGCAGGCAGGCGATCGGAGCGGGTGGGGCGATGATCGCCGCCGCGGCCATGGCGACGAAAGGGATCGGGGCGGCCGGGGCGCCGACCCGGCCCCGGCCTCTCGTCTTCGCGCATCGGGGCGCCTCGGCCCTTCGCCCCGAACATACGCTGGGCAGCTATGCCAAGGCGATTGCCGATGGCGCCGACTTCATCGAGCCCGATCTGGTGATGACGAAGGACGGGGTGCTCCTCGTCCGGCACGAGAACGCCATAGCCGAAACCACCGACATCGCCGGACGCCCCGAATTTGCGGGCCGCAAGACGACGAAGACCATCGACGGCCAGCCGCTCACCGGCTGGTTCACCGAGGATTTCACGCTGGCCGAACTCAAGACGCTCCGCGCCGTGGAGCGGCTGGGCGCGGTGCGGCCGGAGAGCCGGCGTTATGACCGCCAGTTCCAGCTTCTGACCCTGGACGAGGTGATCGACTTCACCGCGGCCGAGGCGGCGGCGCGCGGGCGCGTCATCGGCATCGTGCCGGAACTGAAGCACTCCACCTATTTCGCGAAGATCGGCCTGCCCATGGAGGACCGCTTCCTCGCCGTGCTGGCCGCGCATGACTATACGACGAAGAACCCGGTGGAGGTGCAGTCCTTCGAGACCGCGAACCTGCGCTATCTGCGGGGGCGCATCGGCAAGTCCGCGAATGTCCGGCTGGTCCAGCTCGTCGGCGAACCGCGCATGGTCCCGCCCGACATCGCGGCGGCGGGCGGGACCACCAGCTATGGCGACATCATCAGTCCCAGGGGGCTGAAGGCGCTGGCCGCCTATGCCGATGTGCTTGCCCCGCCGACCCGCATGGTCATCCCCCTCGACGCGGACGGGCGCCTCGGTCGGCCGACGAGCATCGTCAAGGATGCGCATGATGCGGGCCTCACCGTCTGCACCTGGACCTTCCGCCCGGAAAACCGCTTCCTCGCCGCCGATTTCCGTGACGATGCGGGCGAGAATGCGCGCAACGAGGCCGGGTCGGTGGCGGAAATGCGCCGCTATATTGCGACCGGGATCGATGCCCTGTTCAGCGACGATCCGGGCCTGGCGCGCAAGGCGGTCGACGGGGATTGAGGGGGGCATTAGGGCAATCGGCGTTAACGATGCGGCTCAACTCTCTGTTCACGATCCCTGCCTACGCTGTCTTGGATGGCACAGTTCGGTATGCTCGCAATCTATGCCGGTGGCGCAGCCCTCTTGGGCACGGCCGTAGGTATTGGCAGTCTCCCCCAGGGGCGCGTGGTGGCATCCGGGGCAATCAAGGCTGCCAGCGCGGCGACCGACATGCGGAAACGGCCACCACAGGCTGGCGATAACTGGGGCGGCTGCAATGATGCGCGTGCCGCAGGCACGGCGCCGATCTACCGTGGTGAGCCGGGTTATCGCGCTAACATGGATGGCGACAATGATGGCATCGCTTGTGAACCCCATCACGGCCTTTGACAGCGCATCGCCTGTCAAGGGCAACCTCGCTGCGGCGCCTTGCGGCGCCGAATAACCGGGCGAACGTCCCCCGGACATTTGCGTCTTCCGGTTATTCCCACTCGATCGTGCCCGGCGGCTTCGACGTATAGTCGTAGACCACCCGGTTCACGCCCTTCACCTCGTTGATGATGCGGGTCGCGACGCGGCTCAGGAAGGCGGCGTCGAAGGGGTAGAGGTCCGCCGTCATGCCGTCCGTGGACGTCACCGCGCGCAGGGCCAGCACGCTGTCATAGGTGCGCCCGTCGCCCATCACGCCCACCGACCGCACCGGCAGCAGCACCGCGAACGCCTGCCAGATCGCGTCATACAGGCCCGCCTTGCGGATTTCCTCCAGATAGATCGCGTCCGCCTTGCGCAATATGTCGCAGCGCTCCCTGGTCACCTCGCCGGGGATGCGGATGGCGAGGCCGGGGCCGGGGAAGGGGTGGCGGCCGACGAAGATGTCCGGCAGGCCCAACTCGCGGCCCAGTACGCGCACCTCGTCCTTGAACAGCTCGCGCAGCGGCTCCACCAGCTTCATGTTCATGCGCTCGGGCAGGCCGCCGACATTATGGTGGCTCTTGATCGTCACGCTCGGCCCGCCGGTGAAGGACACGGACTCGATCACGTCCGGATAGAGCGTGCCCTGCGCCAGGAAATCGGCCCCGCCGATCTTCCTCGCCTCCGCCTCGAACAGGTCGATGAAGGCCTTGCCGATGAACTTGCGCTTGGCCTCCGGGTCGGTGACGCCGGCGAGGCCGCCCAGGAACATCTCCTCCGCATCCACATGGACGAGGGGAATCCTGTAATGCTCGCGGAACAGGGAGACGACCTGTTCCGCCTCCGCCTGCCGCATCAGGCCATGGTCGACGAAGACGCAGGTGAGCTGGTCCCCGATCGCCTCATGGATCAGCACCGCCGCGACGGCGGAATCGACGCCGCCCGACAGGCCGCAGATCACCTTTCCGTCGCCCACCTCGGCACGGATTTCCGCGATCTTGGTCTGGCGGAATTCCGCCATGGTCCAGTCGCCGGGCAGGCCGCAGACATGGCGCACGAAATTGGCGATCAGCTTGCCGCCGTCCGGCGTGTGCACCACTTCGGGATGGAATTGCGTGCCGTAATAGCGGCGTTCGTCATCCGCGATCAGCGCGAAGGGCGCGCCGTCCGACGTCGCCACGATCCGGAAGCCGGGGGCGAATTTCGTCACCTTGTCGCCATGGCTCATCCACACCTGATGCCGCTCGCCCGTCTCCCACAGGCCGTCGAACAGCACGCAGGGTTCGGAGACGGTCAGGAAGGCCCGGCCGAACTCGCCGCCCTCCCCCGTCTCATGCCCCGGCCGCACCTCGCCGCCGAGCTGGTGCGACATGACCTGCTGGCCATAGCAGATGCCGAGGACCGGCAGGCCGCTGTCGAACAGCACCTGCGGCGCGCGCGGGCTGCCCTCGTCGCACACGGATGCGGGCGAACCGGACAGGATGATGCCCCTGGGCTTGATCCGGTGAAAGGCGGTCTCCGCCTGGGTGAAGGGGGCGATTTCGCTGTACACGCCCGCTTCGCGCACGCGCCGCGCGATGAGCTGGGTCACCTGGCTGCCGAAATCGACGATGAGGATGGAGTCGGTCTGGACTGTCATGGGCGGCGGATAATGAAATGGCGGCGGGCTGTCCAGCCGCGAGGGACGGCAAAAGCCATCCGCAATCACGGCTATCCCGTCCGCGTCACCGCCGCCGCCAGCAGGGCGCCCAGCCCCACCATCGCCCCCGCCAGCACGAAGGCCGTGCCCAGGAACGGGATCGCCGCCTCCGGCCCGGCCGACAGGCTGTAGACCGCGCCGAAGGCCAGCGGCGCGACGATGCCCGCCATGCTCGCCACGCTGTTGTTCGCGCCCTGCAACTGTCCTTGCTCGCTGTCGGAAACGAGGCGCGTCATCAGGCTTTGCAGCGACGGCATGGCGAGGCCCCAGAGCGCGCTCAGCAGGCAGGAGAGGATGAACAGCGTGCCCGTGGGCGCCAGCCCGTTGCCGATGAAGGCGACGGCCCCGCTCGCCAGGCCCGCGACCAGCGCCCAACGGTCGCCCCAGCGCTTCACCACCGGGCCGATGACGAGGCTCTGCACCGCCATGTCCAATATGCCTGTCAGGCCGAGGAGCAGGCCCGTCTCGAAACTCGTCCAGCCATAGCGGTCCCCGACATAGAGGACGAACACCACCGCAAAGGCGTGGCGCGCGAACTGCATCAGGAAATTGACGGTGGCGAGGCCGAGGAGGCGGCCCCGCGAGCGCAGCAGCCGCATCGCGCCGAGGGGGCTGGCCCGCCCCCAGGAAAAGGCCATGCGCTTGTCCGGCGCCAGCGATTCCGGCAGCACGAACAGGCCGTAGAGGAAGGCCGCCCCGCTCAGCCCCGCCGCCGCCCAGAAGGGCGCCCGCGCGGACAGTTCGCCCAGCGCGCCGCCGATCACCGGCCCCACGATGAACCCGCCGGAAAAGGCCGCGCCGACCAGGCCATAGCCGCGCGCCCGCTCCTCCGGCGCGGTGATGTCCGCCATATAGGCGAAGACGGTGGTGAAGCTCGACGCGGTGATCCCGCCGACGATCCGCCCCAGCGCCAGCCACCACAGATCGGGGGCGAGCGCCATGAGGAGATAGTCGGCGGCCAGGCCCGCTATGGAGATCAGCAGCACCGGCCGCCGCCCGAACCGGTCCGACAATGCGCCGATCAGGGGGGAGAAGAGGAACTGCATCGCCGCCCACATCGCGACGAACAGGCCGTTCCACGCGCCCGCCCGCGCGCTCGACCCCGCCATCTGCTTCACCAGTTCCGGCAGGACGGGGATGATGATGCTCATGGAGAGAACGTCCAGCACCGCCGCCACCAGGATGAAGCCGATAGCGGCTCTGCGGCGGCGGATCGCTGGTCCGTTCATGGCGTCATCTCTCTCCGGGGTCCGTTATGACGAGGCCCGTCCAGCGCGCCGCGAAGGCGTACATGTCGGCGAACTCCCCGATCGTCTTGTCTATGGGCTTGCCGGAGCCATGGCCGGCCCGCGTCTCGATGCGGATGAGATGCGGCCTGTCGCCGATCGCCGCATGCTGGAGCGCGGCGGCATATTTGAAGCTGTGCCCCGGCACCACGCGGTCGTCGGTGTCGGCGGTGGTGACCAGGATGGCGGGATAGTCCACGCCGTCGCGGATATTATGATAGGGCGAATAGGCGAGCAGGTTGCGGAAATCGGCCTCCCGGTCGGGATGGCCATAATCGTCCACCCAGTAACGCCCGGCCGTGAACCGGTCGAAGCGCAGCATGTCCATCACCCCCACGGCGGGCAGGGCGGCGGCGAACAGGTCCGGCCGCTGGTTGGTGACCGCACCGACGAGCAGGCCCCCGTTGGAGCGCCCCTCGATCGCGATCTGCCCCTTGGCCGCTATGCCCTGGGCATTGAGATATTCGGCCGCCGCGATGAAGTCGTCGAACACATTCTGCTTGTTGGCGAGGCGCCCGGCATCATGCCAGGCCTTCCCATATTCGCCGCCGCCGCGCAGGTTCGCGATGGCGACCGCGCCCCCCTGCTCCAGCCAGGCGAGGCGCGTCGCGGAAAAGCCCGGCGTCTGCGCGATGTTGAACCCGCCATAGCCGTAGAGGATGGTGGGCGCCGGCTTGCCGCTGGCGATCACGTCCTTGCGCCGGATCAGGAAGAGGGGGATTTCCGTCCCGTCCTTCGACGTGTAGAAAAGCTGGTCCGTCTCGAACGCCTCCGGATCGAAGGCTAGGCTGGGGCGCGACCAGACCGCCGCCTTGTTCGTCGCCACGTCATAGCGATAGACGACGGACGGGTCGGTATAGGTGGAGAAGCTGAAGAAGCTCTCGCTGTCCGCCGGACGCCGCGAAAAGCCGATGGCGGTGCCGATGCCGGGCAGGGGGACATTGCCCACCGGCCGCCCGTCCTTCTCCACCAGCTTCGCCACCGTCTTGGCGTCGGAAAGATAGGCCAGGACGATGCGCCCGCCGATCATCGACGCCGCCGCCAGCACATCCTCGCCCTGCGGCACGATCTGCACCGGCTTCGCATCCGGCTTCCTCGCGTCCAGCCGCACGATGCGCCCGCGCGGCGCCTTCAGGTCGGTGCGGAAATAGAGATGGTCGCCGATATTGCCGATAAAGCTCCAGTCGTTCCTGGGCGCCTTGACCAGCGGCACGGGCTTGCGATCCTCGCCGGTCAGCGGGATCAGCGTCAGGGCATAGCGCTCGTCCGTGCCCTCGCTGGAGGTGACGAGCAGCCAGCGCCCGTCATCCGTCACCTCCGCTGCATGGCCCAGCCTGGGCTGGCGCGGCGTGGCATAGACCATCACATCGGCATCCTGCGGGGTGCCGACGGCATGATACCAGATGCGCTGATTCTCCACCGTCGCCTGGAACTTGCCCCCGCCCGGCGGCGGGTCGAAGCGGGAATAATAAAAGCCCCTGCCGTCCTGCGCCCAGCTGAGGTTGGAATATTTCACCCATTCCACCCGGTCGTCCAGCGTCCGCCCCGTGTCCACGTCGAGGACGCGCAGGATGCGCCAGTCCGTCCCCCCGTCCTGCACTGCGTAGAGGAGGTGGCGCCCGTCCTTCGACACGTCCCATTCGGCCAGCGCCGTCGCGCCGTCGCGGGCGAGGTCGTTGGGATCGACCAGCAGCCGCTCCCTGCCGTGCAGCCCCTCCCGCACATAGAGGGGCGACTGGTTCTGGAGGCCGCTGTTGCGGGTGTAGAAATAGCGCCCGCCGCCCTTTCGCGGCACGCCCGTGCGCGGATAGTCGTAGAGGCGCTTCATCCGCCGCGCCAATATGTCCCGCCCCGGCAGCGTCGCGAGATAGGCTTCCGTGACCTCGTTCTGCGCCGTCACCCAGTCGCGCACGGCCGCGTCGGTGCGCACGTCATTCTCCAGCCAGCGATAGGGATCGGCTACCTCCGTCCCGAAATGCGTCTCCACCACATCCTCCCGCCGCGTGTCCGGATAGGCGGTCGGGGCGGCGGGCGCGGGGCCGGGATGGGAAAGGGTCATCAGCAGGGCCAGGGACAGGTGGAACGGGCGGCGGACGCGCCTGGGGAGAAGAGACATGGCTTCCGTCATAACGCGTGCCCGCGCGAGGGGAAGGGGGCAGAAACCGCCCGGGACCGCTCGGCGGCGCTTTCGCGCATCCTGCCCGAATAGTCCCCCTCTTTCACCTCCGGTTCATATCGCGCCCGCCGAAAGGGAACGAAAGCGGACGGCAACGGTCCTGAGGGCGGGCCTGTCCCACGGAAAAGACGGAAAAAGATGGAAAGAGGGGTTCGATGATGGGGATTGCCCGCCGCCTGCTTCCCGGCGCCGCCATGGCGACGGCGCTCCTGCTTGCCGGTTGCGCGAAGTCGCCGCCGCCCGCGACCCTGGCATTGCCGGACATCCCGACGGCAAGGCCCCTGCCGCCCATGGGCGCGGCGGCGGACCTGACGCTGCCCGATGTCGATGCGCAAGGGCAGTATATCACGCCCAACCGGGGCATGACGGGGCAGCAGGCCCTGTGGCATGTGCGCATGGCGCTGAACGTCGCCGCGCTCGGCTGCCGCGACGCCGGGGACGTGATGGGCGCGGAGTATAACCGCATGCTGGGCATCCACGCCCGGCCCCTGGCGCAGGCGAACAGCGCCGCCGACGCGATCTACGCCACGCGATACGGCACCCATGCAGCGGAGGTGCGGGATAAGGTCTATACGGTCGTCTATAATTATTTCGCCCTGCCCCCGGCGCAAAAGGCCTTTTGCGAGACGGCGCGGGCGGTCGTGGCCACGATCAACGGCATGACGCCCGACGCGCTGATCCCCTATGCGCCGCAGGCGCTGGCGCTGCTGGAAAAGCCGTTCCAGGATTTCTGGGCCGCCTATGCCGATTATCTGCGGCGGCTGGAATTGTGGCGCCGCCTCAATGTGACGGTGGAGGTGCTGCCCTGCCCGGACACCGATCCGGCCTGCACCGGAACGGCCCCGCCCTCCCCACGGGTCGCGCCGGTGCCGTCCACCGGCCTGCCCCGGCCCCTGCCGGTCCTCGCCCCCGCCGCGCCGCCGTCCGGGACCACGGCCCTCCGCTGAGGGCGGGAAGCGCCCGTCGGGCCGCGCGCGCAACGGAAAGGCCCGCCGCACCCTGGCGGGTGGGCGGGCCGACTATCCTCTCCTGCGGACAGCGGGGACGGGCTGTGCTTCTCTAGACCATGTTTCTGGCGCCCGGCCGTTATTCCGTGCTCAGCTCAGGCGGCCGAGGCGGTGGTACAGATTGCCGTACTTGATCGATTCCGGCCTATCCTGGATCTTCTGCATATAGTCGGCGACGGCCGTCTTCAGCAGGGCGAAGTCCTCCGTGGAGAAGACAGCGCGCGAGCGGGTCGGTTCGGTCGTGGTCGTGGTGGTCATCGTCATTCTCCTTTCCTGAGATCCGGGGTCCCGGCCGCGGCCTCCCAGCCGCGAACCGGTTCCCCCGCGGCTGTTCCGGCCGCAAACTGGTTCCCCCGCGGCCGTTCAGGCCGCGAACTGGTTCATCGTATTGTCCTTGCCCGCGGCCTTCAGGGCCGCTTCGCCGGCGAAATATTCCTTATGGTCGTCGCCGATGTCGGAGCCGGCCATGTTCTGGTGCTTCACGCAGGCGATG
>JASGGS010000150.1:0-10031 GCA_047602685.1 Sphingobium sp. | reverse complement strand
GGTGCCCGCCGTCACGCTGCCATTCTGGTCGAAGGCGGGCTTGAGGCCCGCAAGCCCCTCCGCGCTGGTGTCGGGGCGGGGCGTGCCGTCCGTGTCGACCACGCCGCCCTTTGTGGGGATGGGGACGATCTCGTCCTTCAGGCGGCCCGATGCCTGGGCCTCGGCCGCCTTCTTCTGGCTGGCGACGGCGAAGGCTTCCTGTGCGTCCCGGCCGATCTGATATTTGGTCGCGACATTCTCCGCCGTCTCGCCCATGCCGATATAGGCGGGCGAACGGGCCGCCAGCGCCGGATTGGGGAGCGGGTTGAAGCCGGACATGGGAACGCGGCTCATCGACTCGACGCCCGCGCAGATGAACGCCTCGCCCGCGCCGAGCTGGATCTGCCCGGCGGCGATGTGGACACTACTCATGGACGAGCCGCAGAAGCGGTTTACCGTCATGCCGCCGACCGACAGGGGCAGGTCCGCAAGGAGACCGATCATGCGCGCGACGTTCAGGCCCTGCTCCCCTTCCGGGAAGGCGCAACCGAGGATGATATCCTCGATATCCTCGGCCTTCACGCCGGTTTTCGCGATCAGGCCGCGCACCACCTCCGCCGCGAGATCGTCAGGCCTGACCCGGGCCAGCGCCCCTTTGCCTGCAAGGTGAAAGGGCGAGCGGGCATAACCCGCGATGACCACGTTGCGCATCTGTCGAACCTCTCCGTCGCTGTCGGACGTCATGTGTTGATGTCTTACCTATAGGTATAAAAATTTACCTATACGTCAACGATTTTTTGGTGCAGTATGCGTTTGTCCGGCTGCCGGGAGATAACGCGGCGGCCGGGAAAGAGGTCCGTTGAACGGGTCCAGAACAAAGGCGAGGTGCTGAGAAATGCTGCTTTTCCTCATAGGTGCCGCGGCCGCCGCCGGAGCCGATCCCAATGCCGTCATCGGCCGCTGGCGGACGGAAGCCCGCCATGGAGTCGTCGAGATCGCCCGTTGCGGGCCGTCCATCTGCGGCAAGCTGATCGACTCGGACGGGCTGAAGGCCAATCCCGATCTGCTCGATGCCAAGAACAAGGATGCCGCGCTGCGCGGCCGCAAGCTGATGGGCCTGCAAATGTTGCAGGGCTTTAGCTGGAAGGACGGCGCCTGGCAGGGCGGCACCATCTATAATGGCGAGGATGGCGGCACGTACAAGGCGACCGTCACCCCCGTTTCCGCAAACCAGCTCAAGCTCAAGGGCTGCATCGTCTGGCCGCTCTGCAAGACACAGACATGGACGAGGCTGCCCTGAAGAAAACCGGGTCCAACAAGCTGATAGGGAGAGAATATATGTCGATCACACAGACGCACTGGAAAGCGGCCCTGATGTCCGCCGCCGCGACGGCAGGGGTGGGGGCGATGATGGCGCCGGGGGCGGCCCATGCGGGCGGCTTCTACCTCCAGGAACAGTCGGTGCGCGGCGCGGGCCGCGCCTTTTCGGGCGAGGTGGCGGATCAGGGATCGGCCTCGCTCTGGTGGAACCCGGCCTCCATCGGCGGGCTGGAGGGGGGCGACGCCCATGTCGGCATCAGCGCCATCCTGCCGCGCGGCACGGTGCGGGACCAGGGCACGCTGATCCAGCGGCCGCTGCAACCCTTCGCCTCCGTCGGCGGCAATCCGGTGGCGCGCAATCCCATCGAGAACGGCTATCTGCCGACCGGCGCCATCGCCTATGGCGTCACGCCCAATGTCGCGGTCGGCCTGGCGCTGACATCCCCCTACAGCTTCGCCACCCAATATGATGCCAATGCCTGGACCCGCTACACCGCCGACCGGTCCATGCTGCGCACCTATGACATCCAGCCCTCGGTCGCGGTGAAGTTCGGCGACCTGAGCATCGGCGGCGCGTTGAACGTGGAATATTCCAAGGCCTATCTCAGCAATTACCTGCCCAATCTGAGCGCTGCCCTGCCCGACGGCTATCAGGCCTTGCAGGGCGATGGCTGGGACCTCGGCTGGAGCGCGGGCGCGCAGTACAAGAGCGGGCCGCTGTCGCTCGGCGTCGCGTACAAGTCGGCGGTCAAGCACAAGCTGAAGGGCACGATCACGGTGCAGGGCCTCCAGGGCCTGCTCGCGACCGGCAACCGCACGGCGGACGCCGCCGCGACATTCTACACGCCATGGCAGCTCAGCTTTGGCGGACGGCTGGCCGTCACCGACAAGCTCACCCTCAACGCGCAGGGGACACGCATCGGATGGGGCAAGTTCGACGCCATCTATCTGGAGGGCGTGGGCATACCGGCCCTGCCGGAAAATTACCGCGACACCTGGGCGGTGTCGGCGGGCTTCGACCTGGACGTCACGCCGCAATGGACGCTGCGCAGCGGTGTGCAATATGACCAGACGCCGACGCGCGACGGCAATCGCGACGCGCGCGTGCCCGACGGCGACCGCTGGAACTTCGCGGGCGGCACCAGTTACAAGCTGGGGTCCAACTTCACCATCGACGCGGCGGTCAACTATATCAAGGTGAAGGGGGTGCCTGTCGACCGGGCGACCTATGCCCTGCCGACCGCGCCGACCACGCCCGCCGACTTCCGGACGCCAGTCGCCGTCAACGGGCGGCTGATCGACGCCAGCGTGCTGATCTTCTCTCTGGGCGGGAGGGTGACGTTCTGATGACGGAGGCCGCACCCCTTGACGACCGGCGCGGCGCGGGGGCGGGATCGGTCGATCCCGTCATCCGTCCCCGGCTGCTGAACGAGCTGTTCGACCATGCCGTGACGAGCTGGCCGGACCGCAAGGCCATCGACTTCCTGGGCCGCACATGGCGCTATGGGGAGATTGGCGAGGCCGTCGAGCGGGCGGCGCGGGGATTGCAGGACCTGGGCCTGAAGCCGGGCGACCGCTTCGGCCTATGCCTGCCCAACACGCCCTATTTCGTGATCCTCTATTTCGCGGTGCTGCGCGTCGGCGGGATCGTGGTGAGCTTCAACCCCCTCTATGTCGAGGCGGAGCTGGACCATCAGATACGCGACAGCGGCACGACCATGATGGCGGTGCCGGACCTGCGCTCCATCCATGGCAAGGTCGCGACGGTTGCGGCGGGCGCGGGCCTCAGGAAGATCGTCGTCTGCCCGATGGGCGACATACTCCCCCTGTTGCAGGGATGGGGCTGGCGCTGGCTGAAGCGGGCAGACCATGCGGTGCTGCCCGACGACGGGCGGCATGTCCATTATCGCGACCTGATCGCCAGCCATGCGGCGCCCGATCCGGTGACCGTCCGTCCGGACGACACGGCCGTCCTGCAATATACGGGCGGCACGACCGGCGTGCCCAAGGGCGCGATGCTGAGCCATGCGAACCTGACCGCCAACAGCCGGCAGATGCTGATCCATTGCGGCGGCGACAGGGGATTCCAGGAGCGGACATTGGGCGTGCTGCCCATGTTCCATGTCTTCGCGCTGACCACCGTCCTCAACTTCTCCATCGAGATCGGGGCGGAGATGATCCTGCTGCCCCGGTTCGAGATGGACCAAGTGCTGGGCGCGATGAAGCGGACGAAGCCGACGCAGTTCTTCGGCGTGCCGACCATCTATGTGGCGCTGAACGACCTGCCGGACGAGAAGATACCGGACCTCTCCTCCGTCCGCGCCTGCATCTCCGGCGGGGCGCCGCTGCCGATGGAGGTGCGCGACCTGTTCGAGCGGCGCACGGGGGCGAAGGTGGTGGAGGGCTACGGCCTCTCCGAAGCTTCCCCCATCATCGCCTGCAACCCGCTGGACGGCGTGATCAAGCGCAACAGCTGCGGCCCGCAATTCCCCGGCACCGTGCTGGAGATACGCGATCTCGACGACCCGCACCGGATCGTGGAGACGGGCGGGAATGGCGAGGTCTGCGCGCGCGGGCCGCAGGTGATGCAGGGCTATTGGAACCGCCCGGACGAGACGGCGAAGGTCTTCGTCGACGGCGCGCTGAGGACCGGGGACATCGGCTATCTGGACGAGGACGGCTATCTCTTCCTCGTGGACCGGATGAAGGACGTGATCCTGTGCGGCGGCTATAATGTCTATCCGCGCGTGATCGAGGATGCGGCCTATCATCATCCGGCGGTGAAGGAGGCGGTCGCCATCGCCATTCCCGACGAATATCGCGGCCAGTCGCCCAAGCTGTTCATCGCCCTCCAGGACGGGGCGGAGCTGACCGGGGCGGATTTGCGGGAATTCCTGAAGACGCAGCTCAGCAAGATCGAGCTGCCCAAGGAGATCGAGTTCCGCCCCGCCCTGCCGCGCACGCTGATCGGCAAGCTGTCCAAGAAGGAGCTAGTGCAGGAGGAGGCGGACAAGCGCGCCGCGGGCAAGGTGGCCGGGGCTGGCGGGACGGACGCCGCGCCGCTACAGCATCCCCATGATGGATGACGGTCATAAAGCGGCGGACCCGCAGCGCGAGGAGCTGCGCGGGATCAAGGAGGTCGCGGTGCAACTGGGCGTGACGCAGCGCACCCTGCGCTTCTATGAGGACAAGGGACTGATCGGCCCGCAGCGCGTCGGCGCCACGCGCATCTATTCCCGCCGGGAGGTGGGGCGGATGCAACTCATCCTGCGGGGCAAGCGGCTCGGCTTCTCGCTGCGCGAGATCAAGGAATTCCTCGACCTCTACGATGTCGATCCGCAGCATGTGGAGCAGATGCGCCGCCTGGTCGAGCGGGTGCGCGAACGTCTGGTCGACCTCGACCAGCAGCGCATCGCCCTGGAGGAGACGGTGCGGGAACTGCGCGAGATCGAGGCCGATGTGAACGAGCGGATCAGGCGAATCTAGGGCGTTTCCCCATCGGGCGGAAACGCTCCTGTCTTTCGATGCCGCATTTTCCGGGCCGTCAGGTGAATCCGCCTGGCTTGGAAACCGCCCTAGACGAGGGTGCGCTTGAACAGGGCCAGCGTCCGGCCCCAGGCGAGGTCCGCCGCCGCCTTGTCGAAACGGGGGGTGGTGTCGTTGTTGAAACCGTGCTCCGCGCCTTCGTAGATATAGGCGGTATAGCGCTTTCCGGCCTTTTTGAGCGCCTCCTCATAGGGCGGCCAGCCCGCATTGGTGCGGGCGTCGTTGCCGGCGAAATGGAGCAGCAGCTCGGCATTGATCCGGGGCACGTCGGCGAGCGGCGCGCCCGCCCCGTAGAAAGGCACGGCGGCGCGCAATTCCGGGATGCGCGTGGCGAGCAGATTGGCGATGCCGCCGCCGAAGCAGAAGCCCGTCGCGCCCAGCTTGCCATTGCCGCCCTCCAGGGTGAGGGCATGGCGCGCCGCCGCGACGAAATCCTCGCCGATCTTCGCACGGTCGAGCGTGGCGAACGCCTCCCGCGCCTTGTCCTCGTCGCCCGGATAGCCGCCCAGCGTGGTGAGCGCGTCGGGGGCCACGGCGATGAAGCCGTCCACGGCGAGGCGGCGGGCAATATCCTCTATATGCGGGTTGAGGCCGCGATTCTCGTGGGCGACGATGATGACGGGCAGCGGCTTGGCCCTCTTGGCGGGCTGCGCGACATAGGCGCGGACGGTGCCATATCCCTGCGGGGACGCAATGTCGATGCGGGTCGTGGCGATGCGCTTGTCATCGGGCGCGACCACCTGCCCGAAGGCGAAATCGGGGGTGAGCGCGGCGAGCACGGCGGAAGCGGCAGCGAGGCTGCCCGCCTGCACCGCGCATTTCTGGAGAAAGCCGCGCCGGTCGAGCGCGCCATGGACATAGGCGTCGAACAGGTCCAGCACCTCCCGGCTGAAGTCGGTGCTGACCGGGCGATCGGCTTGGGTAGTGGGCATGGGCGGGTTTCCTTTGCTGGGGACCGGGAAAGGGGATCAGCCGGGCGTGCCGAAGCGGGCGTCGAGAATGGCGGTCAGCCCCTCCACCTCGCCCGGCGCGATGGGGGCGCCATAGACATGGATCATCTTGTTGACCGCATCGCGCCAGAATTGCGCGCCCTTGCCGCGCGGCTGGGTCGAGAGATAGTCGAGCGAATGGCAGCCGGAGCAATGGGCGACCACGGGTTCCGCATCGGGTTGCGCCAAGAGGGGCGGGATGCTGTCCGGCCGCGGCGTCCAGCCGAGCGGCCGCGCGGCCGAGGCGGCGCACAGGGCCGCGGCGGCGAGGAGCAGGGAGGCGGGGAGCAGCCGGGGCGCGCGTCCGCGCATCAGGCCGCCTCCAGCCGGATCGTCTCGACCACATTGCGCATATAGCCCGCGGGCTGCCAGAGCGGCGCGTCCGGCTGCGTCTCCCCATCCGTGCCGACGGCGCGCACCTTCACCGCCTGCGTCCCGCGGGGCAAGGTGAGGGCGAGGCGCCATTCGCGGAAGGAATAGCGGCCAAGATCCTCGCCCAGCCGCGCCTCCCGCCAGCTGGCGCCGCCGTCGATGGAGAGCAGCACCTTCGCGATGCCGCCGCCGCCGTCGAAGGCGATGCCGCGCAGCTCGACAGGACGGCCCGCCCGTACGGTCCCGCCATCGCCATGGCTGGTGACGAAGGAGCGTATGTTGAACCGGCCGATGGGCTTCGTCCTGTCCGGCTTCTGCCCCGGCGCCACGCAATGGCAGTCATTGTCCGGGATGCGATAGGCGGTCTTCATCCAATAGCCGTCATAGTGGCTGTCCACCACGTTGATCTCGCTGAGATGCTTGATCCAGTAGGTGCCATAATAGCCCGGCACCACCAGCCGCAGCGGATAGCCGTTGAGGAAAGGCAGGTCGGCGCCGTTCATGGACCAGGCGACCAGCACCTCCCCGTCGCGGGCATGGTCGATATCCAGCGCCTTGACGAAATCGGGGATGCTGTCGACGGGCGGATTGTCGAGGCCGTTGAACGTCACCTGCGCCGCGCCGGGGCGGACGCCCGCCTTGTCGAGCAAGGCCTTGAGCGGTACGCCGCGCCAGCGCGCATTGCCCATGGCGCCATTGCCGAGCTGCCCGCCGCCGACGCGCGGTTCGACAAAGCCCCGGCTGTTGCCGGAGCATTGGTTGACCGCCACGACCTCCCGCACCGGAAAGCTGCGCTTCAACTGCGCGAGCGAAAGGGAGAGGGGGGTGCCGACATGGCCGCCTATGGCGAGGCGGAAGGCGGCCGGATCGACGACGGTCGGCAGGTCGGACAGATGATAGCGCACGAAAAAGGCGTCATTGGGCGTGATCGCCCCTTCGCCGAAGACGCTGAACGGCGTTTCAAGCTGCGGCGGGCGGGTGGTCAAGCCGATCAGCGGCCGTTTCTGCGGCAGGCGGACGAGCGGACGCTCGCCATTGGCGAAGGGGAGCCGCACCGTGCCGGCACGGGAGTCGGCGTGGGCGCCGGTGCGGGCCAGGGCGGGAGCGGCGGCCAGCGCGGCCAGCGCCTCCGCCAGAAAATGCCGCCGGGCGATGCGGGTCATGGTCCATTCCCCCTTCTGGAACGCGCCGGACAGTATAGCATGTCCCATGCGCTTGCTTATGAATATCCCTCAAGCCGGTCCGAGATTAGCAAGCGGCGCCAGGGCCGCAATCGGCGATATCGGCGTTGTTGCAGGTCGGGCGCCCGCGCTAATCCGGCATGGGCGCGATGGTCGCCTTGAAGATGCGGGCGGTCGGCGACAGGTCGTCCCGGTAGACCATCCAGAGACGGGTGGTGACGGGCGCGGCGAAATGCCGGTAGACGAGCGTGTCGACATGCAGGCGCGCCAGCGACCGGGCGAGGACCGTCGCGCCGAAGCCCGCCGCGACCAGGCCCAGCAGGGTGGCGAAGCTGCCCGCCTCATAGGCGACGTCCGCGCGGAAGCCCGCCGCCTGGCACAAGGCGAGGAGATGCTCGTTGAAGCCCGCGCCATTGGCGTTGCCGTACAGGACCAGCGGTTCCCCGGCGAGGTCGGCGATGGCCGGGTCCGCCGACCGCAGGGCAAGGGGATGATCCTGCCGCATGGCCAGCAGCATATCCTCCTCCAGCAGGCTTTCGAGCCTCAGGCCGGGGGGAAGGGACGGCTGTTCGAAGCCGCGTATGATGCCGATGTCGAGCTGCCCCTGCTCGACCCGCGCGATCTGCTCGTCCCGTCCCAGCTCCTGCAACACCAGCGCCACGCCGGGATGCTCCTGCCGGAAGCGGTAGAGGGCGTCGGCCACGCGCGGCACGAAGGGGGCGGAGGCGGTGAAGCCGAGGCCGAAATGGCCGATCTCCCCGCGATGGGCGCGGCGGGCGGTCTGCGCGGCGCGGTCGGCCTGGGCAAGGGTCTGGCGCGCCTCCGGCTCGAACAGGCGGCCCGCATCGGTCAGGCGGACGCGGCGGCTGGTCCGTTCGAACAGGCGCACGCCCAATTCCTCCTCCAGAGCGCGTATCTGCTGGCTGAGCGGCGGCTGCGAGATGCCGAGGCGTTGCGCGGCGCGGCCGAAATGCATCTCCTCCGCCACGCACAGGAAATAGCGCAGATGCCGCAAATCCATCGATCAAGTCTCCATCCATATGGATCGAGCCGAATTATATATTAGACGCAGAAGGGACAAGCGCGCATGGGCGGAAGAGAAGTGGCATTTCGCAACTTTTCGTCGGCCGGTCGGGGGCCAATGCGCCGTTCGACGGATTGATGAACGCCGCTCACAAGCGCAATCGATCCGGGAAGCCTGTTCATCCGGCCCCTCCCGATCCTGGAAAAGCGGACCGGCAGGAGAGGCGATAGTCAGGCGTTGCGCCCTGTTCCGGCGGACGACGCATCTTGGAGTCGCGGATGATCGGTATCGTCAGGATTGCGTTGAACCGGCCCCTCACATTCATCGTGATGGCCATATTGATCGCGATCGTCGGCGTGCTGGCGGCGATCCGCACCCCCGTGGACATCTTCCCCAATATCCGCATCCCGGTGATCGCGGTCGCATGGCAATATGCCGGCCTGCCGCCCGAGGACATGGGCGCCCGCATCGTCACCCCCTATGAGCGCATCCTGACGACGACGGTCAACGATATCGAGCATATCGAGAGCCAGTCCTATCAGGGCATGGGCGTCATCAAGATTTTCTTCCAGCCGGGCGCCGACATCCGCACCGCGACCGCGCAGGTGACGTCCGTGTCGCAGACCGTGCTGCGCCAGATGCCGCCGGGCATCACGCCGCCGCTGATCCTGAACTACAGTGCGTCGACCGTGCCGATCCTGCAACTCGCCCTTTCCGGCAGCGGCCTGTCGGAACAGCAATTGTTCGACATCGGCCAGAACCAGGTGCGCACGCAGCTCGTCACCGTGCCGGGCCTCGCCATGCCGTTCCCGTCGGGCGGCAAGCAGCGGCAGGTGCAGATCGACCTCAATCCGCTGGCGCTCCAGTCCAAGGGGCTGTCGGCGCAGGATGTCGGCACGGCCATCGCCGCGCAGAACCAGATCAACCCGGCCGGTTTCGTGAAGATCGGGCCGACGCAGTACAGCGTGCGGCTGAACAACGCGCCCGATTCCATCGCCGCGCTCAACGACCTGCCGGTCAAGGTGGTGAACGGCGCCACCATCTACATGCGCGATGTCGCCTATGTCCGCGACGGGGCCGGGCCGCAGCAGAATGTGGTGCATGTGGAGGGCAGCCGGTCCGTGCTGCTGACCGTGCTCAAGAACGGCGCGACCTCCACCCTTTCCATCGTGCAGGGGGTGAAGGACAAGCTGCCGCAGATCGCCGCGACCCTGCCGGACACGCTCAGGATCATCCCCGTGGGCGACCAGTCGCTGTTCGTGAAGGCGGCGGTGGAGGGCGTGATTCACGAGGGCGCCATCGCGGCGGCGCTGACATCGCTGATGATCCTCCTCTTCCTCGGCTCCTGGCGCTCGACGGTCATCATCGCCCTGTCCATTCCGCTCGCCATCCTGGCGGCCATAGCCGCGCTGGCGGCGTTCGGGCAGACGATGAACGTCATGACGCTGGGCGGCCTCGCCCTCGCGGTCGGCATATTGGTCGACGACGCGACGGTGACCATCGAGAATATCAACTGGCATCTGGAGCAGGGCAAGGGCGTGACGGAGGCGATCCTCGACGGCGCCGCGCAGATCGTGACCCCGGCCTTCGTCTCGCTGCTGTGCATCTGCATCGTGTTCG